>NZ_JBKGXT010000015.1:0-160808 GCF_046546495.1 Pseudonocardia nantongensis
TATCCGGTCGAGCCGGAACCGATCCTGCCCCCGGCACCGCAGATCGTGCCCCGTGACCCCGATCCCTGGTTCGACGACCCGGCACCCGACACCGACCACGAGCCGGCCCTGCGTCGTCGGGACCGCGCCCCGCCACTCGACAACCCCGCCACTCCGCGCGACGAGGCGCCCCCGTTCTGAGGTTTCAAATGTCGCTCGCGCGGCGATCACGACTGCCGGGTGGATACGAGCGGCCGGTGCGGGTCCACGTCCTCAGGTCCGCGAGGGACACCGTCACGGCCCCGTACCACCGGGCCGCTGCCCGTGCGGTCGAGTTCGTCCCCGCGGACACGAGACACCGTTACCGGACACGGGCGATCCGGCCCGGCGGCGGATCCGGCACCACCCCCGGGTGCAGCGCCGAAGCGATCGCCTCGACGCCGTCCACCAGCCGTGGGCCGGCGCGCACCACGTAGGACGCCGAGTCCACCGCCCACACCGGTGTCCCGGCCGGGAACCGGTCGGCGACCGCGCGGGCCTGGGCGGCGGCGTCGTCCAGGCCGAACCCGCAGGACGCGACCAGCACGACGTCGAGGCCCTCGCCCGACCGGGACGGGAGATCCTCCCAACCGACCGCGACACTGCGGCCACCCGGGACCGCGCCGACCGGGACACCGCCGACCGCGGTGACCAGGTCCGGCACCCAGTGCCCGGGCAGGAACGGTGGGTCGGTCCATTCCAGCACCAGCACCTCCGGGGCGGGCCGCCCGCGCACCGCCGCGGCGACGGCGTCGAGCCGGGAGCGCAGCTCTCCGACCAGTGTGGACGCGGCGGCCTCCGCGCCGGCCGCGGTGCCGACCGCACCGATCACGTCGAGCACCTCGGTCAGCCGGTGCGGGTCCAGTGACAGCACCCGTGCCCGGGTGCCGATCGACTCCTGCGCCTGGTCGATCGTCGAGCCGGGCAGCGCGCACACCGCGCACAGGTCCTGGGTGAGGATCAGCTCCGGGTCCGCGGCGGCCAGCGCGGCCCGGTCCAGCTCGTACATCGGCAACGCCCGGGCGGCGCGCGAGCGGACCACGGCGTCGATCTCCGCCGGTGACCCGCCGGGCGGCAGCGCGGTGTCCACGACGACCGGCACCCGGTCCCGGATCCCGGCCGGCTCGTCGCACTCGAAGGTGACCCCGACCAGCCGGTCGGCCAGCCCGAGCCGCCCGGCGATCTCGGTCCCGGCCGGCAGCAACGATGCGATCCGCACGCCCGCAGCCTAAGCACGTACTGCCGACGGGGCACCTGATGCGGCAGGGTGTGCCGTGGGGAGGCCGGCCCGGCCCGCCCGACCCGTATGCCAGGGAGGAACCACACACGATGTCCGTGCACGACCGCGCCGGCACCCCCGCCCGGGCCGAAGACCTGGTCGATGTCCCGGCCCTGCTGGCGGCCTACCAGGAGATCCATCCGGACCCGGCGGACGACGTCCAGCGGGTCGCGTTCGGCACGTCGGGCCACCGCGGGTCGGCGCTGAACGCCACGTTCAACGACGATCACATCGCCGCCACCAGCCAGGCGATCGTCGAGTACCGGGCCGCCCAGGGCACCGACGGGCCGCTGTTCCTCGGCCGGGACTCGCACGCGCTGTCCGAGCCCGCCTGGCGCACCGCCGCCGAGGTGTTCGCGGCCAACGACGTGCAGGTGCTGGTCGACACCCGGGACGGGCTCACCCCGACCCCGGCGATCTCACACGCCGTCCTCACCGCCAACGCCGGGCGCAGCACCGGGCTCGCCGACGGCGTCGTCGTGACGCCCTCGCACAACCCGCCCGCCGACGGCGGCTTCAAGTACAACCCGCCGGACGGCGGACCGGCCGGCACCGAGGCGACGTCGTGGATCGCGAACCGGGCGAACGAGCTGCTCGAGACCGGTCTGCGGGGAGTCCGGCGACGTGCCGTCGACACCGCCGACCTCGGTCGCTACGACTACCTCAACGCCTACGTCTCCGATCTGGAGAACGTCCTGGACATGGCCGCGATCCGGGACGCCGGGGTCCGGATCGGCGCCGACCCGCTCGGCGGGGCGTCGGTGGCGTACTGGGGTGCGATCGCCGAGCGCTACCGGCTCGACCTGACCGTGGTGAACCCGGCGGTCGACCCGGCGTTCGGGTTCATGACGCTCGACTGGGACGGCAAGATCCGGATGGACTGCTCGTCGCCGCACGCGATGGCGTCGTTGATCCAGCGGATGGAGGCCGGCAGCGCAGATGCGCGTTCCGCTGACGCTGCACGCGGTGCCCCGTTCCGGATCGCCACCGGCAACGACGCGGACGCCGACCGGCACGGCATCGTCACCGCCGACGACGGCCTGATGAACCCGAACCACTACCTCGCCGTCGCGATCGACTACCTGTACCGGCACCGCCCGGACTGGCCGGCCGCCGCGGCGGTCGGCAAGACCGCGGTCAGCTCGTCGATGATCGACCGGGTGGCCGACGACCTGGGCCGCACGCTGCTGGAGGTGCCGGTCGGGTTCAAGTGGTTCGTGCCCGGCCTGCGTTCCGGGGAGATCGCCTTCGGCGGCGAGGAGAGCGCCGGGGCGTCGTTCCTGCGCCGGGACGGCTCGCCGTGGAGCACCGACAAGGACGGCCTGCTGCTGGCCCTGCTGGCCTCGGAGATCACCGCAGTGACCGGTACGACGCCCAGCGAGCACTACCGCGAGCTCACCCGCCGGTTCGGCGAGCCCGCCTACGCCCGCACCGACGTCGCCTGCTCCCGCGAGGACAAGGCGGCGCTGTCCAAGCTGGACGCCGAGGCCGTCACCGCGACCGAGCTGGCCGGTGACCCGATCTCGGCGAGGCTGACCCGAGCCCCGGGCAACGACGCCCCGATCGGCGGCCTCAAGGTCGTCACCGGGTCCGGGTGGTTCGCCGCCCGGCCGTCGGGCACCGAGGACGTCTACAAGGTCTACGCCGAGAGCTTCCGGGGACCCGAGCATCTGGCCCGCATCCAGTCCGAGGCGCGGGACGTGGTCGCGTCGGCGCTGGGCTCCTGAGGCAGGATCTGGCCCGTGGCCAAGAAGCACGAGCACGGGTTCGGCATCGACATCGGCGGCTCCGGGATCAAGGGAGCACCGGTCGACCTGCGGAAGGGCAGGCTCTCCGACGACCGGGTGCGGATCCCGACGCCGCAGCCGGCCACCCCCGAGGCGGTGGCCGGGGTGGTGAAGGAGGTCCTCGACTCGTTCGGCTGGGACGGGCCGTTCGGCTGCACGTTCCCGGCCGTCGTCCAGCACGGGGTGACCCGTACCGCGGCCAATGTGGACCCGTCCTGGATCGACTGTGACGCCGCCACCGTGTTGCGCGAGGTCACCGGCCGGGACGCGGTGCTGGTCAACGACGCCGACGCAGCCGGGGCCGCCGAGAACGAGTTCGGCGCCGCGGCCGACGAGAGCGGTGTCGTGCTCATGGCGACGCTGGGCACCGGTATCGGGACCGCGTTGATCGCGCACGGCCTGCTGGTCCCGAACACCGAGTTCGGGCACGTCGAGCTGGACGGGTACGACGCCGAGACCCGGGCTGCCGACTCCGCCCGGGAGCGTGACGACCTGGACTGGGAGCAGTGGGGCGAGCGGCTGACCCGCTACTTCTCGCACGTGGAGAACCTGCTGTGGCCGGACCTGATCGTGGTCGGCGGTGGGGTCAGCAAGAAGTTCGAGAAGTGGTCGCCGTACGTGCACACCCGGACGACGATGATCCCGGCGGCGTTGCTCAACGAGGCTGGGATCATCGGCGCGGCCCTGCTCGCCCACAGCTGACCCGCCCCGCCCCGCCGACGCCCCGGTATCCGCGTCGTCCGTCACGGGTCTGGCGGCCGCCCCGAGCCGAACGCGCACGAGATCGGTGAACGCGCGCCCGATCGGGCGCGCGTTCACCGATCCGGTGCGCGTACGGATCCGATCGACGATGTCGGCTCCCCGGCCGACGGTGTCACACCCCAGGCGCGGTGCCGGCTCCGGCGTCGCCGCCCCGCAACCCACATGCACGGATCCAGCGCACCGGTTGGGCCCGACGCACAGGCGGCCGAGCCGAATGCGCGCCGGTTCGGTGCGCGCTTCTGTCAGGGGGTGGCGGCCGCCGGGGCGGGGGCGGCACGGTACGGGGTGGCCGCATGCCCGGGAAGGGCCAGGCGGAAGCTGCGGTGCGAGACCGGGCCGTGCAGCCGCAGCCGCTCGGAGAGCGGCTCGTATCCCGGCGCGGAGACCAGCACGGTGACCCACTCGTCGCCCCGGCCACGGACGGCGAACCGGCCGTCCTCCGAGCCGGCGGCCACGTCGACCTGCACCCCGGCGCCGTCGACGACGGTGACCCGGGCGCGGGGCACCGGGTGCCCGGCATCGCCGGCGACGCGGCCGATGAGGGTCGGCACCGGGTGCGCGAGCAGCCGCGCGTCGGTGAGCGACCCCGCGTGCGCACCGCCGACGGCGGCCTCGTCGGCGAGGGCCTCGGCGATCCGGTGCTCGAGCCGGTCCTCCTCGACGACCGGGTCGTCACCGGGGTCCGCGGCCTCGGCACGCCGCTGCTTCCACGCCCCGAGCGCGACCAGGAGCGCACCGAACGCCCACCAGGCGAGCAGGCCGAGGATCGGGCCGGTGATCGCCGAGTAGTCGAAGTAGAGGATCCCGCGGGCGGCGTCGATCGCCTGCCCCAGCGGCATCACGTGGTGCAGGACCTGGAAGAACGCCGGCACCATCTCCTTCGGGATGGCCCCGCCGGAGGACGGGATCGACAGCAGCACGAACATCCCCATCGCGACCCCGGGCAGCGCCCGCTTCACGAACGGCGCCAGCCCGAACGTCGTCCAGGCCACGGCCTGCGACAGCAGGAACCCGACGAGCAGCACCTCCGGGTGGAACGGGATCGCGTCGATCGCCGTCCCGAAGAGCCAGCACACGACGGCGGCGCCCGCCCCGAACCCGACCAGGGCGCCGAGCTTGGTGCGCCGGGACAGGGTGGCCGCCTGCATCATCATCATGACCGCGATGTAGCCGGAGATGTTCCAGGCCATCGCGATGTAGAACAGTGCGGTGCCGAACCCGTCGCCGGGCGCGGTCGGCGCCAGGTCGATCACCTGCAGCGGCGCGCCGGAGCCGGCGGCCAGCGGCCCGAAGATCCCCTGCAGGACCTGGGACAGCTGCATGCCGTCCGCCTTGGCGATGTACAGGGTGTGCGCACCGGGGTCGTAGCCGGCGACCACGTCCCGCTCGAAGATCAGTTCCTGGATGTCACCGGCGGCGGCCACCGGCGAGACGTCGAACCCGCCGGGGACCGCGCGCTCCAGCTCGCCGCCGACGGTCGTCGCGGCCTGCTGCCCCACCACGCCGACCGGGATCTCGTGCGGCGACGGCGCGTGGAAGGGCAGCAGGTAGAACAGCATGAAGCCGAGCACGAAGAACGCCGGGAACCACAGGGCGAGTGCCAGGTCCTTGGCCGTCCTGCTCCGGGGCGACGACTCGTCCTGCTGGGCGCTCTCGGCCACGTATCCCTCCGCACGGCACGGACGGCGGCCCCGGACAGGGTTCCGCCGTGCAATAGTTGGCTGTGCTCACGACCGTACGCGGGCGTTGCAGAGGGTGCACGACCGCCGGCGGATCACCCCCGCTCAGGTCGCCGGGCCGTAGGTCATCCGGACGACGCCGTTCCCGTAGGGTTCGGACTCGATCAGCCGCAGCGGCACCCGCTGCCCCTCGGCGAACAGCGTCAGCCCGGAGCCGAGCACGACCGGGAAGACGAACAGGTTGAGCGTGTCGACCAGACCGTCGGCCAGCAGCGCCCGCACCAGCGCGACGCTGCCGCTGACGTAGATCCCGCCGTCGACCGACTCCTTGAGGGCCCGGATCCGCTCCGGGGCGTACGGCCCGAGCACGGTGGAGTTCTCCCACTCCAGCGGACCATCCAGAGTGGACGTGACGACGTGCTTGGGCGCCCCGTTGAAGAACGCGCCGCCGGACTCGGCATCGTGCCCGCGCGCCGACCAGGCCGGGTAGAACATCTCGTAAGTGTTGCGGCCCAGCAGGATCGCCTGGTCGCACAGCTTTCCGATGGCCTCCCCCATGGCCTCCGGGAAGCCGTAGTCGGCAGTCCAGGAGGGTTCCTCGACCACGCCGTCCAGGCTGATGAACTCGTGCACGTCGATCGTGCCCATGTCGATCTCTCCTCGCCGTCCGTGGCTGAACGTGCTCGCCCGATGATCGTCCATCACCTCGACTGCGGAACGATGCGCCCGTTCGGGGGTCGGCTGATCGACGGTTCCGGCACGCTGCTGCGCCGCGCCGAGATGGTCTGCCCTGCCTGCTCATCGAGACCTCGCGCCGACTGGTCCCCGCCGGTCACACCCCGGGCCACGCGGGCGTCGCCGTCGATACCGGTGCCGGGTGGCTGCTGCACCCCGGTGAGGTCGACATGGTCTGCGCGCACGACCCCGTCGAGCTGCGCCGGCACGAACCCCGGGTCCGCCACAGCTCCGGGTGAGACGGACCCACCCGGCGACCGCGATCAGGCGAGATCGGCGACCGTCGCGGCGGCTCCGCGCGCGTACAGCGACTCCAGCGCCCGGCGGAACGCGCCGGCGAACCGCTCGTCCTCGGCGAGCTCGCCGAACACCGGCCGGTACCCCAGGAAGGCCAGCGGCTCGGAGCGCTCCCGGCGGGCCAGCGGGGTCAGCTCCTCGGCCAGCCGGTCCTGCTGCTCGATCGGCTCGCCCTGCTCGTCGGTGCCCTCGGCGTACCGGCACCAGCCCGCGACGACGGCGGCGGCCCGCTCGACCGGGCCGCCCTGCGCGAGCTGCTCGCGCACCACCGGCAGCAGGAAGATCGAGATGCGGTCCGAGCTGCCGAAGTTGATCCGCTTCAGGGTGTCCGCCACGCCCGGGTTCGCGAACCGCGCGATCAGCGTGTCCTGGTACTCGTCGAGGTCGATGCCCGGCACCGGGCGCAACGTCGGGGCGGCCTCGGCGTTCATGTAGCCGCGCAGGAACGACGCGAAGGTCGGGTCCTGGGCGACCTCGTGCACGTACCGGTGCCCGGCCAGGTAGCCCAGGTAACCCAGCGCCTGATGGGTCGCGTTGAGCAGCCGCAGCTTCATGAACTCGTAGGGCACCACGTCGTCCACGACCTGCACCCCGACCCGCTCGAACTCCGGGCGGCCTGCGGCGAAGTCGTCCTCCAGGACCCACTGGGTGAAGGGCTCGCACACCACCGGCCAGCCGTCGTGCAGGCCGAAGCGCTCGGCCAGCGCGTCCCGGTCGGCGTCCGCGGTCGCCGGGGTGATCCGGTCGACCATCGAGTTCGGGAAGGTGACGTGCTCGGCGACCCAGGCGCCGAGGTCGGGGTCGCGCAGCTGGGCCACGCCGGTGAAGACCCGGCGGGCGGTGTCCCCGTTGCCCTGCATGTTGTCGCAGCTCATGATCGTGAGCGGGCCGGTGTCCCGCGCCCTGCGCCGGGCCAGCGCCTCGGCGACCAGGCCGAACGCGCCGGTGGGGACCGCCGCCGCGACGTCGTCGGCGACCCCCGGGGAGTCCGGGTCGAACTCGCCGGTCTTCTGGTCGATCGCGTAGCCGCCCTCGGTGATCGTCAGCGAGACGATCCGGGTGTCCGGGTGCGCGATCCGCTCGATCACCGCTTCCGGGTCGTCCGGGGCGTAGAGGTAGTCCACCAGCGAGCCGATCACCCGCGGCGACAGCGCCCCGTCGGACTCCTTGCGGACCAGGGTGTAGAGCCCGTCCTGGGCGCCGAGCACGTCGCGCATCCGGTCGTCCGCGGCCAGCACGCCGACCCCGCAGATCCCCCAGTCCCGCGCCTCCCCGGCCTCCAGCAACGCGTCGACGTACATCGCCAGGTGCGCGCGGTGGAACCCGCCGACACCGATGTGGACGATCCCGGTGCGCACGCCCGCCCGGTCGTAACCGGGGACGTCCACCCCCTCGACGCCCTCGCTCCAGATCGCGGCCTCGTCCAGCGAGCGCATGCGCAAGCCCTCCCCCGGTTCTCCCTCGGCGTTCCGTGGCAGACCCTACCGCCGGGCGCAGCACCCGCACCCTGATCGACACCGAAGCTGAACGGATCACCAGGAACGCACCGCTACCGGGCACGTGCGCAGTGTGTTCAAGGACGAGCACTTGCGACAATCGCAAGTCCACTCTACCGTTGCGCCCCGTGACCGCCCCTCGACCCGCGCCCGCCGACCCCGGCGTCGCGGAACGAGTGCGCGACCTCATAGCCCGGGACGGCTGGACCCAGCGCCGGTTCGCCACCGCGATCGGGCTGGACGAGACCAAGCTGTCCAAGGCGCTGGCCGGGCGTCGCCGGTTCGCCGCGGCCGAGCTGGTCGCGATCGCCGACGCCACCGGGGCCACGGTGAACCGACTGCTGCACGGTCGCGACGACGCCCGCACGCACACCGCCGTCCCCGGCGGTTCCGCGCTCACCGACTCCGGGACGAGCCGGGGCGCCGCGGCGCGGCGCCGGATCCTGGAGGCGGCATGGAACCTGATCGCCGACCACGGCTACCACCGGGTCCGGACGGCGGACGTCGCGCGGGCCTGCAGCACCAGCCCGGCGACGATCCACTACCACTTCCCCAGCCGCTCCGAGCTCCTGGACTCCGCGCTTCGGCACAACGTGAAGCTCGCGTTCGACCGGCAGGTCGCCGAGCTCGGCGAGGTCACCGACCCGCACGACCGGCTGCTGCAGCTGATCGACCTGCAGCTCCCGGACGGCGAGCTGCTGCGCCGGGAGTGGTCGATCTGGATCCAGGTGTGGGCCGAGTCCGCGATCGACCCCGCCCGCCGGGAGCTCTACTGGGCCTCCTACGACCGCTGGTACCGCAGCGTGCTCATGACGCTCTCCGACGGCGCCGACGCCCGCGTCTTCGTGCCCGGCCGGGCCGAGCCGCTGGCCCGCCAGCTCACCGCGCTGATCGACGGCCTGGGCATCCAGGTCATGGCCGGCACCCCGGGCACCGACCCGGCCGCCATGCGCGCGGTGCTGCACGACTTCATCGACCGGGCCGTACTCCTGCGGCCGCGGCAGAACCTTCCACACCGGACGGAGAATGAATGAACCGTGACGTCATCGTCACCTGCGCGGTGACCGGGGCCGGTGACACGCCGGGCCGGAGCCCGCACGTGCCCGTCACCCCGGCCGCGATCGCCGCCGACGCGATCGCCGCGGCCCGCGCCGGCGCCGCCGTCGTACACATCCACGTGCGCGACCCGGAGACCGGCGACCCGTCCCGGGCGGTCGCGCTCTACCGCGAGACCGTCACCCGGATCCGGGACTCCGGCGTCGACGTCGTGCTGAACCTGACCGCCGGTATGGGCGGCGACCTGGTGATCGACGCCGAGGACCCGCTGAAGCCGGTCGAGGGCACCGATCTGGTCAACGCCCTGGAGCGGCTCCCGCACGTCGAGGAGCTGCTGCCCGACATCTGCACGCTGGACTGCGGCTCGCTGAACTTCGGCGAGGGCAACCAGCTCTACGTGTCCACACCGGACATGCTCCGGACCGGCGCGAAGCGGGTGCAGGAGCTCGGGGTGAAGCCCGAGCTGGAGATCTTCGACACCGGGCAGCTGTGGTTCGCCACGACCCTGGTCGACGAGGGGCTGATCGACGCCCCGTCGCTGTTCCAGCTGTGCATGGGCATCCCCTACGGTGCCCCCGCCGACGCCGGCGTGCTGGCCGCGGAGGTGAACCTGCTCCCCGAGGGCGCCAACTTCGCGTCGTTCGCCATCGGCCGCAACCAGCTGCCGTGGGTGGCCCAGTCCATCCTGGCCGGCGGGCACGCCCGGGTCGGGCTGGAGGACAACCTCTACCTCTCGCGAGGGGTCAAGGCGACCAACGAACAGCTCACCGAGCGCGCGGTGCAGATCGTGCAGGACCTGGGCGCCACCGTGGCGACCCCGGACCGGGCCCGCGAGATCCTCGGCCTGAAGGAGCGCACCGGTGCCTGAGGCGCAGCAGCCCGGGCCGGTGTCCGGGATCCGCACCGTCGCCTGCGTCGGCACCGGGGTGATCGGGGCCGGCTGGGTCGCGTACTTCCTGTCCCGCGGGCTGCGCGTGCGGGCCTGGGACCCGGCACCGGACGCCGCGGACACGCTGCGCCGGATCGTCGACGCGGCCTGGCCCGCGCTCACCGAGCTCGGCCTCGCCGAGGGTGCGGACCCGTACGCGGTCGAGCTGTTCCCGACCGTGGCCGAGGCCGTCGCCGGTGCCGGTTTCGTGCAGGAGAGCGCACCGGAGGACCTCGCGCTCAAGCGGTCCCTGCTGGCCGAGCTGGCCGCCGCGACCGGGCCGGACGTGGTCGTCGCGTCCTCGACGTCGGGGTTCCCGATGACCGACATGGCCGACGGGATCGAAAACGCGGCAGGCGCCGGGCGCCTGGTGGTCGGTCACCCGTTCAACCCGCCGTACTTGATCCCGCTGGTCGAGGTCGTCGGCGGCGAGCGGACCGCGGCGTGGGTGGTATCGCGGGCGGGCGAGTTCTACCGGCACATCGGCAAGTCGGTGATCGAGATGGACCGGGAGCTGCCCGGCTTCATCGCGAACCGGCTGCAGGAGGCGATCTGGCGCGAGGCGCTGCACATGGTCGCCGAGGGCGAGGCCACCCCGGAGGAGATCGACCGCTCGATCACCGACGGGCCCGGCCTGCGCTGGCCGGTGCACGGGCCGTGCCTGACGTTCCACCTGGCCGGCGGCGAGGGCGGGATGGCGCACATGCTCGACCACTTCGGACCGTCGCTGAAGGCGCCCTGGACCCGGCTCGACGCGCCCGAGCTGACCACCGCACTGCGCGACGACATGGTCGCCGGCGCCGAGGTCAGTGCCGGCGGGCGGCCGATGCCCGAGCTGGTCGCCGAGCGGGACCGCGCCGTGATCGCGGTCCGGCGGGCGGTCGAGGCGGCCCGCGCGGCCGGACGATCGTGACCACATCGGTGCACACGGACCGGGTGCGTCCGGAGTGGATCGACTACAACGGACATCTCTCCGAGCCGTACTACGTGCTCGTGTTCGGGGACGCGACGACGGCGCTGATGGACCGCGCCGGGTTGGACGAGCACTACCGGTCGACGACCGGCTGCTCGCTGTACACGGTGGAGGCGCACGTGCGGTACCTGCGCGAGGTCGGCCCGGACGCCGACCTCGAGGTGCGCACCCGCGTGCTCGGCCGGGACGCCAAGCGGCTGCGGCTCTGGCACGAGCTCCGGGTCACCACCCGCTCGGCCGAGAGCGGCGACCGGCTCGTCGCCACCGAGGAGCTGATGTGCCTGCACGTCGGCGCCCAGGGCGCCCGGCCGTTCCCGGACGCGGTCGCGGCCGCACTCGACCGGTTCGCCGACCCGGCGGCCCCGGAACCCGAGCACGCCGGCCGGTCGATCGCACCGGTGGGTGACGGGGTGGTGCGTCGGCCCCCGAACTGAGCCCCGACCGCGGCCCGGACCTCCCGGGCCCTTCCCGAGGAGAATTTCATGATCAGCCCGACAGCGGCGCCCTTCTCCCGGCGCCGCCTGCTCGGTGGGGCGGCCGGCCTGGCCGCGGCGGCCCTGCTGGCCGGCTGCGGCGGGCCCGCCGCGGCCCGCGACGCCGGGCCGCCCAGGCGCGGCGGCGTCCTGCGGGTGGGGGTGACCGGCGGCGGGTCGTCGGACACCCTGGACCCGCACAGCCCTGCGACCAACCCGGACATCGCCCGCACGCTGAGCCTGTACGAGCCGCTGCTGCACTGGGACGACGCCTACATCCTGCAGCCGGCCGTGGCCGAGGCGGTGCGCCCGGATCCCGGGGCCCGGTCCTGGACCGCGACGATCCGCGCCGGCATCACGTTCCACGACGGCCGCCCAGTCACCCCGGACGACGTCGTCGCCACCTTCGCCCGGATCACCGACCCGGACGACCCGAAGTCCGGCGCGTCCCAGCTCTCGGTGCTGCGCGAGGTCGTCGTCGCCGGTGACCGGCAGGTGCGGTTCGTGCTGACCGAGCCGTCGCCGGTGTTCGACGAGTACCTCGCCGAGTACTCGTGCGGGATCGTGCCCGCCGACTTCGACGTCTCCCGGCCGGTCGGGACCGGGGCGTTCCGGTTCGAGGCGTTCACCGCGGGCCAGCAGAGCGCGTTCGTCCGGCACGAGGGGTACTGGCGGCCGGACCAGCCCTACGTGGACCGGCTCGAGCTGATCAACTTCGCCGAGGACGACGCCCGGATCAACGCTCTGCTCGCCGGCCAGGTCGACGCGATCGACCAGGTGCCGCTGTCGCTGACCGAGGTCGTCGGGTCCTACGAGTCGGTCCGGCTGCTGACCTCGGAGACCGGGTCCTGGCTGCCCTTCACCATGCGGGTGGACGCGCCCCCGTTCGACGACGTCCGGGTCCGGCAGGCGCTGCGCCTGATCGCCGGGCGGGACCAGATGGTCAACCAGGTGCTGTCCGGCAACGGCGCCCGCGGGGTGGACCTGTACGCCCGGTTCGACCCCGAGTACCTCGATCCCCGTCGCGACCGGGACATCGAGCGAGCGCGCGACCTGCTGTCGGCGGCGGGCCGGCCGAACCTGTCGCTGGAGCTGGTCACCTCGCCGATCCAGGCCGGCACCGTCGAGGCCGCCCAGGTGTTCGCCACCCAGGCCCGCGACGCCGGCGTCGAGATCGGGCTGCGCCGGGTGGACACTTCGACCTTCTTCTCCGACCAGTACCTGCAGTGGGAGTTCGCGCAGAGCTTCTGGAACACCCGCAACTACATCCCGCAGGCATCGCAGTCCTCGATGCCGGGCGCGCCGTTCAACGAGACGCACTGGGAGGACCCGGAGTACCAGGCCGTCGTCCGGCGGGCGCGGTCCGAGCTCGACCCGCGGTCGCGCGCGCAGCTGGTCCGGCAGGCCCAGCAGATCGAGTTCGATCGCGGCGGCTACCTGATCTGGGGCTTCCCGGACCGGGTGGACGCGCACCAGGCCTACGTCGGCGGTCTGCTCCCCAACCGCACCGGGCTGTCGCTGTCCGGCTACGAGTTCCGGAAGGCGTGGGTGAACGCGTGATGTCCCCTCTCACCCGCATGATCGCGAAGCGGCTGCTGATCAGCGTGCTGGTGCTGCTGGTGGTGTCGCTGCTGGTGTTCGGCGCGACGCTGCTGCTGCCCGGCGACCCGGCCCGGGCGATCCTCGGTCAGCAGGCCACCCCGGAGCGGGTCGCCGCGCTCACCGAGCAGCTCCGCCTGGACCGGCCGGTCTGGGAGCGCTACCTGTCCTGGCTCGGCGGGGTGTTCACCGGGGACCTCGGGTTCTCGGCCGCCACCGGAGGCCCGGTGTCCGAGCTCCTGGGCGGGCGGATCGCCGCGTCCGGGCTGCTGCTGGTGCTCACCGCGGTGATCTCCACCCCGATCGCGCTCGCGCTCGGCGCCTGGGCCGCCACCCGGCGGGGCACCCGCACCGACTCCGCCGTCTCCGGCGCGAGCCTGGTGCTGGCGGCGCTGCCGGAGTTCGTGATCGGCGTGCTGCTGGTGGTGCTGCTGGCGACCTCGGTGCTGCAGATCCTGCCCTCGGTGACGATCGCCCGGCCCGGCGAGCCGGTCTGGGCCCGGCCCGAGCAGCTGGTGCTGCCGGTCGTCACGCTCGCGCTGGTGGTGATCCCGTACGTGGTGCGGATGGCCCGCGCGACGCTGTCCGAGGCGCTGGACGCCGGGTTCGTCGAGATGGCCCGGCTCAAGGGACTGCCCGAACGGACCGTGCTGCTGCGGCACGCCGTCCCGCACACCATCGGCCCGGTCGCCCAGGTGATCGCGATGCAGCTGGCGTGGCTGGCCGGGGGCGTCGTGGTGGTGGAGTTCCTGTTCCGCTACCCCGGCATCGGCCAGGCCCTGATCGACGCCGTCGCCAACCGCGACGTGCAGGTCGTCCAGGCCATCACCATGATCATCGCCGCGTTCTACGTGCTGGTGAACCTCGCCGCGGACGTGGCCGGGATGCTGGCCGACCCGCGGATCCGGACCTCGTCGGGAGGTGGCGCATGAGTGCCCCCGCAGTACCTGCAGGGCTGTTGCGGCGGACGTTCCGCCGCCGGCAGGCCCGGATCGGGGCCGTGCTGACCCTGATCATCGTCGCGGTGGCGCTGCTCGGCCCGCTGCTCGGACCGCTGCTGGCCGGCTACGGCGTCGACGACTTCGCCGGTCGCCCGTTCCGGCCGGACGGCGTCGCCGGGACCGACGACCTGGGCCGGGACGTCTTCGTCCGGTTCCTGGCCGGCGGCGGCCCGGTGCTGCTCTACGCGCTGGCCGCGACCGCGATCGGCATCATCGGCGGTGCCGTGGCCGGGATGCTCGCCGGGTACTCCGGCGGCCGGCTGGACTCGCTGATCATGCGGGGCGGGGACGTGCTGCTGTCCTTCCCGCAGCTGGTGCTGGCGCTGCTCGCGGTGGCCGTGCTCGGCTCGTCGGGCTGGCTGCTGGTGCTGGTCATCGGCATCACGCACATCCCGCGGGTGGCCCGCGTCGCCCGGCAGGCGACGCTGTCGGTGGCCGGCCAGGACTACGTGCTGGCCGCCCGGATGTACGGCGTGCCCCGGCGGCGGATCCTCGGCACCGAGGTGCTGCCGAACATCACCGGCCCGCTGATGGTGGAGCTCGGCCTGCGGCTGACCTACTCGATCGGCTACGTGGCCTCGCTATCGTTTCTCGGCCTCGGCGTGCAGCCGCCGGCCGCGGACTGGGGCCTGCAGATCAACGAGAACCGGATCGCGCTGATCGTCGCCCCGTGGGGCGTGCTGCTCCCGGTCGCCGCGATCGCCGTGCTGACCGTCGGGACGAACATGATCACGGACGCGCTGGCCAAGGAGTCCGCGGACACCACGGGGGAGGCGGCATGAACGCCGACGACTGCACCATCCGGTGCACGGGCCTGCGGGTGGCGACCACCGGTGGCCGGGAGGTGCTGCACGGGGTGGACTACGCCGTCGCGCCGGGCGAGATCCTCGCCCTGGTCGGCGAGTCCGGCTCCGGCAAGACGACCGCGGCGCTGGCCGCGCTCGGGCACTTCCGTACCGGCCTGACCTGCACCGGCGGGACGATCGCGTTCCACGGGCACACCGAGGACCACGACGACCTGCTGGCCGCGCCGGAGGTCACGATCCGCGGGGTCCGCGGGCGCCTGGTCAGCTACGTGCCACAGGACCCGGCGCTGTCGCTGAACCCGCTGCTGCGGATCGGCACCCAGGTCGCCGAGGTGCTGGAGGCGCACTCCTACGACGGCGACGTCCCCGAGCGGGTGCGGGAGGTGCTCGGCGACGTCGGGCTGGCCTGCGACGAGACGTTCCTGAACCGGTACCCGCACCAGCTCTCCGGCGGCCAGCAGCAGCGGGTCGGGATCGCGGCCGCGTTCGCGAACCGTCCGGACGTCGTCGTGCTGGACGAGCCGACGACCGGGCTGGACGTGACCACCCAGGACCTGGTGCTGGACACCGTCCGGGAGCTGGTGACCCGGTCCCGGACCGCGGCGCTCTACATCACCCACGACCTGGCCGTCGTCGCCGGGCTGGCGGACCGGGTCGCGGTGATGCAGGCCGGTGAGGTGGTGGAGACCGGCACGGTGACGCAGGTGTTGACCGCACCCGAGCACCCGTACACCCGGGACCTGATCGCCGCGGTGCCGGACCTGCACCGGCGGGTCGACCGGGAGCCGGTGCCCTCCGGGGACGGCGCCGGGCCCCCGCTGCTGCGGGTCTCCGGGGCCGGGAAGAGCTACGGACCGAAGACCGTGCTCGACGGCATCGACCTCGAGCTGTGGCCCGGCGAGTGCCTGATGCTGCTCGGCGAGTCCGGCTCCGGGAAGACGACGCTGGCCCGCGGCCTGGCCGGGCTGCTGGACCTGGACTCCGGGACGCTGTCGCTGAACGGGGATCCGCTGGCCACCCCGCGCAGCTACGCCCAGCTGCGCAGCGTGCAGTACGTGTTCCAGAGCCCGTTCGCCTCGCTCAACCCGCGACGGACGATCGCCGGCTCGCTGGAGGTGCCGCTGCGCCACCTCACCGAACTCGACGCCGACGCCCGTCGGGCCCGGGTGCTGGACATGCTCGGCCAGGTCCAGCTCGACGACACCTTCGCCGCCCGCTACCCGGGCGGGCTCTCCGGCGGCGAACGGCAGCGGGCGGCGATCGCCCGTGCCCTGGTCACCGCACCGGACGTGCTGGTCTGCGACGAGGTGACCTCGGCGCTGGACGTCTCGGTGCAGGCCGCGATCCTGGACCTGCTCGCGCTGGTCCGCAGCGAGCTGGGCACCGCGATGCTCTTCGTGACGCACAACATCGCGCTGGCTCGCGAGGTCGCGGACCGGATCGCGGTGCTGCAGGGCGGGCGGATCGTCGAACAGGGCACCGTCGAGCAGGTGCTGTCCGACCCGCAGCACGCCTACACCCGGGAGCTGCTGGAGCACACCCCCTCCATGGCAGCGCTCCGGTGACCCGCACCGGGCCGCCCGTGCCCGGACCGTCCTCGCCGAGATGCGGACCAGCGGGCTTTGTGGATCTCCACGGCCCGCTGAGCTGCATCTCGGCGGGTGCGCGGGGAGCGGCACGGCACGGCGCTGCGGCACGGCACGACGCTGCGTCCCGGTGAGCAGAGCAAAGGCGGTGGCCGGGACGGTCGCGCCCGGGTTCTCGGCGGTCGCGGACGCGTTCGCCGGGGTGCTCGCCGGTTCCCGGGGCGGGGCGGCGTTCTCGGTGGTGCGGGACGGTGCGCCGCTGGTCGAGCTGCACGGCGGGCTCGCCGACCCGGCGACCGGACGGCCGTGGGACTCCGGCACGGTCGCGGTGCTGTTCTCCGGCACCAAGGGCCTCGCCGCGACGACGTGTGCGGCGCTGGCCGACCGGCTCGACCCGGACGCACCGGTCGCGCGGTACTGGCCGGAGTTCGCGGCGGCCGGCAAGGCGGAGGTCACCGTCGGGAACGTGCTCGCGCACACCGCGGGCCTGCCCTACGTCGATCCCGAGCCGGCCCCGGCGGCTGCGCTCGACGACGGGGCGGGTGCGGCCGCGCTGGCCCGGCAGCCGACGCTGTGGCGACCCGGCAGCCGGGTCGCCTACCACGCTCTGACCTGGGGGCACCTGGTCGCGGAGCTGCTGGGCCGGGTGACCGGCGCGGACCCGCGGACGGTGGTGGAGGCCGTCGTCGCGCGGGTCCCGGGCGCCCGGGTGTTCCTGGCGACCGCTCCCCCGCCGCCGGCCCGGATCGTGCGCGCACCCGGCTACCGGATCTCCACGTTCCTCGACGACCCGGTCCGGCGCCGGACCGTCGAGCGGATGTACCGGGTGCTGCTCGACGACGCCGAGACGGTCAACACCCCGGTCTGGTACCGGTCCGGGGCACTGGCCGGCGGCGGGGTCGCCGGCGCGCCGGCGCTCGCCCGGTTCTACGCCGCGCTCGCTGCAACACCCACCGCCCCGGGCCGCTCCCCCGTGCCGGCCGCCGCGCTGGGACGGGCGTGCGCTCCGCACGGCGTCGGCACCGACGCCATCAACGACCGGCCGCTGCGGTTCGGGCTCGGCTACGAGCTGGCCGATCCGCTCGGCACGCACGGTCCGGAACCGGTGGCGTTCGGGCACAGCGGCGCCGGCGGTGGGCGGCACGGCGCCTGGCCGGAGCGCGGGATCGGCTACTCGTTCCTCACCAACGAGCTGCGTGCCGAGGACGCCGACAACCGGGCGTCAGCACTGCTCGGGGCGCTGCACGGGTGCCTGTGAGAGTTGCGCTGCACGGCTGCCCGTGAGGGCGTCCGGTAGCCGGGGCCCGTACCGCGCTCAGGCGAAGGACAGCACCGTCTCGGCGGCCAGCCGCGGCAGCCGCGGGTGCCAGGCGTCCGGGCCGGGGTGGCCGAGGTTGACCACCAGCAGCACCCGGTGCTGCCCGCCCGGGAAGAACTCGTCGGTGACGGCCTCGGCGTCGAACCCGGCCATCGGCCCGGCGGCCAGGCCGTGCGCGCGGGCGGCGAGCACGAAGTAGCCGGTCTGCAGGGTGGCGTTGAACCGGGCCATCGGCTCGCGGCCGTCCCGGCCCCCCTCTTCGAGGCCGTCCCGCATCTCCGGCCTGATCGGGAAGACCTCCGGGATGTTCTCGTGGAAGTCCAGGTCCGCGGCCAGCAGCGCGACGGCCGGGGCCGCCTCCGACTTGGGCTGGTTGCCCTCGGCCAGCAGCGGCAGCAGCCGGGCCTTGCCCTCGGCCGAGCGGACGAAGCTCACCCGCAGCGGCTGGGTGTTGGCCGCGGTCGGTGGCCACTGCGCCAGCTCCCAGATCGCGCGCAGCGTGTCGTCGGACACCGGCTCGTCGGTGAAGGCGTTCGCGGTGCGGGCGTCGGTGAACAGCGCGGCGCGGCCCGGCTCGTCCAATCGCGGGAGCAGCGTCGGGGAAGTCTGTGTGGTCACGAAACGGTAGAACGCTCAATCACTGGTCGATCTTCCCCCGGCGGGGTGTGGTGCCGATCACCGGGACCGCGCTCACTGGCTACTCAGCCGGTCGCGTGCACGCCCCAGCGCAGCACCTGCGGCTCCCCGGGCACGAGCTCGATCAGGTCGGCGCCGGAGTTCAGCGCGTCCGGCGGGCAAGTCATCGGCTCCACCGCGACCGCCCGGGACGCCGTGACCACACCGTCCGGGCCCTGACGCGGGAACCCGTCCGGGGTGAACACCTGCACCCAGCCGAACGCGGGCTCGGCCCACAGCTCGGTCCCGCCGCCGTCCGGGGCCGCGACCCGGTGCCGGACCAGGCCGTCCCGGTCGGCGGGGACGCAGCCGCCGAACGCGTCGTCGAGCTCCAGCCCGGCCAACGGGGTCGAGGCGACATCCCGCTCCAGCCGCACCGGCGGGCCGGTCGGGATGCCGGCACACAGCGGCAGCGAGGTCCGCGCCGCCAGGGTCAGCTCCAGCTCGTCGGTGTCGACGTCGCCGACCCGCAGGTACGGGTGGAAGCCCAGCCCGAACGGCACCGGCGTGTCGCCCAGGTTCTCCACCTCGGTCTCGACGGTCAGGCCGTCGGCGCCGACCGCGTAGGAGATCGTGACCCGGACCGGCTGCGGCCAGCCCGGTTGCACCGTCACGACCGCGGCCAGCGCGATGCGGTCCCCGGCCCGGTCGGTGAGCGTCCACCGGACGTGCCGGAGCAGCCCGTGCAGGGCGTTGCCGGCGGCCGGCTCGGTCAGCGCCAGCCGGTGCTCGGTGCCGCGGTGGGTCCAGGTCCCGCCGCGGACCCGGTTCGGCCACGGCGCCAGCACCGCCCCGGAGCCCTGCGGCGGCCGGACAGTCGGCGGGTGCGGCTCCACCCGCACCCGGCCGCCCTGGGAGAACCCCGAGAGCCCGCCGCCGACCTCGTCCACCTCGGCCCGGGCGTCCCCGGAGACGATCACGAATCGCTCACCGCACGCGTCCACGCCCCGCAGTCTGCCTTGCCCGATCAACCCGCCAGCGGGGTGGCGCGCGCCGCGTCGGCGTCCAGGACCGCCTCCACCGGCCGGGGCGGGCCCAGCTCGGTGACGGTGAACTCGACCCCGGTGTCGCGGGCCAGCCGGACCAGGTGCTCGTGGTGGGTGAACAGCAGCACCTGCTGGTCCCCGGCGATCTCGGCGAGCACCCGGATCGCGGCCGGGGCACGCTCGTCGTCGAAGGTCATCAGGACGTCGTCGAGCACCACCGGCACCGGCGGCAGCCCGGACCCGACCCGGTCGGCCTGCAGCTGCTCGATCCCGGCCAGCCGCAGCGCCAGGTGCACCTGGTCCGCGGTGCCCTCGGACAGCTTCTGCGGGGCGAGCTCCTCCCCGTCGCCGCGCACCGCGACCAGCGTGCGGGACCCGGCGCCCGGCTCGGCCGGCGGGCGCAGCGCCACGAACCGGCCGCCGGTGAGCCGCTCCAGCAGCGCGCCGGCCCGGACCAGCAGCGGCGAGGCATGGCTGCGCTCGTAGGCCTCCAGCTCGCGGCGCAGGATCTCGCGCTGCAGGTGCAGCACCAGGTAGCGCTCCGCGGCGTCCGCGACACCGGCCAGCTCTTCCTGGGCGCGGGCGTGCAGCTCCGCGGCGCCGTCGGTGCCCTCCAGCTCCCGACGGCGGGCGCGCAGCCCACCGAGCTGCTCGCGGACCTCGTCCTGCTCGGTGTCGAGCTCGCGCTCGTGCTCCTCGGCCCGGTCCCGGGCCTCGGCGAGCGCACCCGGCTCGGTCTCCGGGGCGGTCCCGGCCAGCTCGTCGGCGTCCAGGTCCGGGGCGGCGGCGGCGAGCAGCCGGGCCTGCTCGCCGGCCCGCGCGTCGAGGTCCGCGACGACCGCGCCGCGCTCGGCCGCAGCCTCCAGCCCGCCCGGCTCCATCGCCTCAGTCAGGGCCAGCTCGACGGCGAGCCGGTCCAGCACCGCCCCGGCCGCGGCGACCTCGCGGGCCGCGCGGGTCGCCGCGTCCTCGCCGGCGACGATGCCGTCGTCGAGGTGCCCGGCCGAGACCGCCCCCTTGGTCACCTCGCGGACCCGGTCGGCCAGCTCACCGAGCCGGTCCGCGGACGCGGTGCCGGTCGGGGCCCGCTCCAGGTGTCGCTCGGCCAGCGTGCCGACCGCGCGCCGGTGCGCTGCGGCCGCCCGTTCCAGGCGCCGGGCCTCGTCGTCGTTGCGACGGGCCAGCCCACCGGCCTCCTGGGCGTCGGTGACGGTGTCCCGCCGGGTGTCCCAGCCGGCCGGTTCCAGGTCGGTGGGCAGCCCGGCGCCGCGCAGCGCGAACCGCCACCGCTGGGTCGCGAGCTCCCGCTCGTGCCGGGCCGCGTCCGCGGCGCCACCGGCCCGCTCGGCCTCGCTGCGCAGCCGGTCCAGCAGCACCCGGCGGTCCCGGGCCCGCTCGGCCTCCACGGCCAGGTCCTCGGCGGCGACCAGCAGCACGTCCAGCGGGGCGTCCGCGCGTGGCCGGCCGGCCGCGGCCAGCGCGGCGGCCAGCGCCCGTTCCTGCTCGCCGGCCTGGTCGTGCAGACGGACCAGGCGCTCGTCGGCCCGGGCCACCTCGTCCTGCGCGCGGGCCGCCTCGGCCAGCGCGGCCAGCACGGCGTCCGCGTCGTCCGGCTCCGGGACGGCGACGCCGTGCGAGCGCCACAGGGTCGCCCACGCCGTGTCGGCCGCCTCGGCCCGCTCCCGGGCCGCGGTGACGGTCTCGCCCGCCGCGCCGGCCGCGGTGTCGGCGTCGGTCAGCTCGGACTCCCGGTGGGCCAGCTCGGCGACCCGGTCGGCGGAGGAGATCATGTCGTCGGCGACCCGGTCCGCGGCGACGACCGCCACGGTGACCCGGCCCGCGGCGGCCGCGGTGTCCCCGGCGGACGCGCCCAGCAGGGCCTGCACGGCGGCGTCCCGCTCGGCGCGGGCGGCGGACAGCGCGTCCGGCCCGACCGGGCGGCCGCGCCCGGCGACCGCATCCCGGGCCGAGCGGGCGCGGTGCGCACGCTCGCCGGCCTCGGCGGCGGTCCGGTCGGCGGCGCGCAGGTCCTGCTCGGCGGCCCGCAGCGTGGCCCGCGCCGCCCGGACCTCGCGGGTCGGCGGCGCCAGCACGGCGGGCGCGGCCGGACCGGCACCAGCCGGGCCGGCGCCGGTGCCGGCCGAGCCGTCCGGGTTCCCGGCGCCACGGTCGCCGGTACCAGGGTCCCCGGCGTCAGGCTCCCCGGTGCCGGCCGAGCCGTCGGGGTCCCCGGCGCCACGGTGGCCGGCCGCGATCAGGGCCTCGGTGCGGCGGGCCGTCGCCGCGTCCCGCTCGACGACCGCCGCCCGGCACAGCGCCGCGGCCGAGCCCTCGCTCTCGATCGCGCGGCGCACCTCGGCGACCCGCCCGACCCGGTCCGGGTCCAGCCCGCCGGGGGCCTCGGCGGCGTCGCGCACCTCGGCCAGCGCGGCCGCGTGCATCGCCTCGGCGCGCTCCGCCTCGACCGTGGCCTCGTGTAGCCGGCGGGCCGCCTCGTCCAGGTCCCGGGCCCGGTCGGCGGGCAGGTGCACCGCGGCCAGCCGCTCACCGGCGGACCGACCGTCCTCGGCGACCAGCCCGGCGAGCGCGGTCTCGGCGCGCCGGTGCAGCTCGGCCGCCTCGGTGCGCAGCCGGGCGGCGCGGTCGGCGTCCGCGGCGCGGGCCTGGGCTGCGGACTCCAGCTCTCGGATCCGGGTGGCGTCGGCGAGCAGGTCCTCGTCCAGGTCGAGCTCGGCGCGTCGGGCCCGCAGCTCGTCGGCCCGCTCCCGGTGCCCGTCCCGGTCAGCCTCCGCGGACTCCCGGGCCGCGGTGGCCTCGGTGTACTCGGCGAGCGCGGCCGCGTCCAGGGCGGCCCCGCTCGCGCAGAGGCTCTCCCGCTCGGCCCGCAGCCGGGCCAGCTCGCGGGCGGGTTCGTGGCCGCGCACGGCCTGCCGGGCCCGGTCCGCGCCGGTCGCGGCGGAACGGCGGGTGCGGGCCAGTTCGGCGGCACGCCGCTCCAGGCGGCCGATCTCGTCGGCGACCGCGGTGACCTCGCCGGCCCGGGCCGTGCGCTCGCCGGCCGCGGCCTCGGCCTCGGTGAACCGGGCGAACGCGGTTCGGACCTCGACCGACTTCGAGCCGCGGTGATCCTTCCACAGCGCGTCGGCCTCGGCGTCCAGCGCGGCGATCAGGGCGCGGGCGTCCCGGCCGCTGCGGGCGGTGAACACCAGCTCCGCGAGGTCCCCGCCGCCGGCGCAGAGCCGGCGGCCACCCTCGCGCAGCTCCTCGTGCCCGAGCCCGTACGCCTCCCGCCAGTGCCGGCGGGCCTCGGCGTTGGCGGCTCCCCAGGGGCTCTCGTACGGCTCGGCGCCGTCCCCGTCACCGTCGGCGGTGTGCAGGCCGCGGGTGGTGCGCCGTACCTGCCGGTCCCCGTCCGGGGTCTGCACCGTCGCCGCCACGGCGAGCCGGGCCGGGCTGACGGCGTAGGCGTGCCGGGCCGGGCGGGGCATCCCCCACAGCAGGTCGGACAGCGCGTCGAGCAGGGTGGTCTTGCCGGCCTCGTTCGGCCCGGAGACGATCGTCAGGCCGGAGCCGAGCTCCAGCTCGCGGTCGGTGTAGGCACCGTAGCGCTCCAGGACCAGCGAGCGCAGCCGCGCGTCCGTCACCGGTGCTCCCCCGTCCCGGCCATCCGGGCCAGCAGCTGTTGCTCGGCCTGGCGGGCCATGGCGGCCAGCCGCTCGTCGTCCCGCAGGTCCAGCAGGCCCGCCTCGCGCAGCCGGCGCCCGATCTCGCGTTCCAGCGGGCCTGCCAGCTCCCGGACCCGCTCCGGGTCCCCGGCCAGGCCCGCAGCCGCTTCCGACACCGCCGTGGTCAGCTCCGGGTCCACGGCCAGCGCGTCGGCCGGCGGCCGGGTGCGCAGGCGCACCTTCTCCAGCGCCGCCCCGGCCTGCCCGGCGATCAGCTCCAGCTCGGTGCGGACCTTCGCGGTGTCGGTCAGGGCGGCCGCGGCCGGTCCGGAACCGGACAGCGTGACCTGCGCGACGACGGTGCGCGGCGCGGCCTGCACGCACCGCTCGCGCAGCGCGGCGGCGACCGCGTCGAACACCTCGTCGGCGTCGGCGAGGCCGGCGATGTCGACCTCCACCAGCTCCCAGCGAGCCACGTCGAGCACCATCGGCTCGACCGCGGCCGACCGCTCCGGTTCCAGGTCGACCATCAGCGCGCCCTTCGGTCCGCGCTCCTGCGGGTGCCTGCCCTGCAGGTTCCCGGAGAACGCGGCCCGGTGCGAGCCCCCGCAGACCGTCCGCTGCTCGTGCACGTGGCCGAGGGCGAAGTACTCGTAGCCGCAGCCGGACAGGTCCTCCGGGCGGCACGGCGCGTACGTGTCGTGCCGGTCGTCGCCCTGCACCGAGGTGTGCAGCATCCCCACGTTGACCAGGCCCGGGACCCGGTCCGGGTAGGCCGGGACCAGGTTCTCCAGCACGGCGCGGCGGGCGAAACCCTGCCCGTGCACGGCCAGGCCCAGATCGTCGAGGACGACCGTCTCCGGCGCCTCGACCGAGAGCCGGCGGGTGTTCGGCGGCAGCCGCAGCGACCGGGTGATCTCGGACTCCGCATCGTGGTTGCCGTTGATCAGGAAGACCGGGATGCCCTCGTCGTGCAGCCGGGACAGCTGGCGGACGAAGAACGCGCCGGTGGCGTAGTCCTTCCAGTCCCCGTCGTAGATGTCGCCTGCCAGCAGCAACGCGTCCGCCCGGACGTCGACCACCGCGTCGACCAGGTTCTCGCAGGCGCGCCGGGTCGCCGCGCGCAGCGTGCCGGCCAGCTCGGAGTCGCCCAGCCGGGCCAGGCCGCGCAGCGGGCTGTCCAGGTGCAGGTCGGCGGCGTGCACCAGGCGCATCGCGGACCTCCGGGTTCGGGGAGCGGGAGCGCGAACGACAGGCCTGTCGTTCGACGCACCGAGTGTAGGAGAGGCCACCGACATCTCCCGCGGACCCGACCCGGTGCGCCGCCGCCGACCCGACGGTGCCGCAGCGCACAGGGCGGGCTGGGCCACATCGGGGTGCCGGGCCCGCCGCGCGCGTGGAGCATGCAGGTACGACCCGTCCATCCCCGGTGAAGGTCCGAATCATGATCCAGCTCTGCGAACGGTGCTACGGCCAGATCGACCCGGCCACCGAACGCTTCTTCCGGCTCGCGCACATCGACCACGCCGACGCCTCCGGGCACGTCGTCTGGAACCACGCGGCGGTGCACGTCGACCCGTGCGGGTCCGTGCCGTCGGAGACGCCGGCCGGATGGCAGGACCGCGCGGCGTGATACGCACCCTGCTCTGCGAGCGCTGCTGGTCCTCGATCGACCGGACCCGCGAGCCGCTCCGGACAGCCCGGGCCGCCCCGCACGGCGCCGCCGACGGCGGCCCGCTGCGGACCTTCGTGCACGCGCTGCCCTGCCTCACCCCGGACACCGGCGACTGGAACCCGGTACGGCGCGGCCTCTCCCCCGCCGCGATCCGGCACGCCGCGGCGCAGGCCGACCACCGGTAGCCGTCCGGCTCCCGCCCCGGCACTCCCGCCGACAGCGCGGCAGCGCGACAGCGCGACAGCCTGCGGGCACGTTCGGGGGCAGCTCGGCCACGGGGGGCGCTGCGGCTGCTCCACACCCGCACGTCGTCCTATCCTCACTGCGTATGCGATCTCCGGCTGCCGCGTTCGAGGACGACCGATGACCGACGCCGGCGCGAGGGCCGACTCCGGCCCGCCACCCGTGAGCCCGCCGGCCCTGGCCACCGAGGGGCTGTGCAAGACCTTCGGCACCACGCGTGCGGTGGACGACCTCGGTCTCACCGTGCCGCCGGGATCGTTCTACGGCCTGGTCGGGCCGAACGGCGCGGGGAAGACCACGGCGCTGTCGATGGCGGTCGGCCTGCTGCGGCCCGACGCCGGTCGGGTCCGCATTCTCGGAACCGACGTGTGGGCCGACCCCGTCGCCGCCAAGGCGCGGGTCGGTGTGCTGCCCGACGGACTCGCGCTGCCCGAGCGGCTGACCGGCCACGAGCTGCTGACCTACATGGGTGCGCTGCGCCGCCTGGATCCCGAGACCGTTGCCGGGCGCACCGAGGAACTGCTCGAGGTGCTCGACCTCGCCGGCGCCGAACGCACCCTGGTGATCGACTACTCCGCGGGCATGCGCAAGAAGATCGGACTCGCGGCGGCGCTGCTGCACGCGCCGGGGCTCCTGGTGCTCGATGAGCCGTTCGAGGCCGTCGACCCGGTCTCCGCGAGCACCATCCGCACGATCCTGCAGCGCTTCGTCGCCGGCGGTGGCGCGGTCGTACTGTCCAGCCACCTCATGACGCTGGTCGAACAGCTCTGCGACCACGTCGGCGTCATCGCCGCCGGCCAGGTGGTCGCCGAGGGCCGCGTGGCCGAGATCGCCGCCGGCGGCACGCTGGAGGACGCGTTCGTCCGCCTCGTGGGAGCCCGGACCGGCGGAGAGGTGGGGCTGTCGTGGTTGGCGTCGTCGTCGGACTGAAGCTGCGGATCCTGCGGCACACCCTGCACGGGCGGCGGGCGGTGCTCGTCGCCCTCGGCTCGGTCTACGGGCTCGCGGGCGCCGCGGTGACGGCGCTGGTCCCGCTCGCCGCGTCGGACGTCGCGACGGCCACCGATCTGATCGCGGTGTTCGTCGCGGCGTGGGCCCTGGGCTGGGCCGTCGGACCGATCGCCCTCGGTGGGGGTGACGAGACCGTGCGTCCGGAGAACTTCGCGCTGCTGCCGCTGCGGCCCGGCGAGCTCGCCCGGGCGATGGGCGCCGCGTCACTGGTCGGCGCCGGACCCGTCGTCACGCTGCTCGCGTTCACCGCACACGTATGGGTGGGGCTGCGGGCCGGGATCGGGCCCGCCCTGGTCGGGGTCCTGGCCACCGTGCTCGAGCTGGGCCTGGTCGTACTGGTCTCCCGCACCGTCGTGGCGGCGCTCAGCACGATGATCGGCTCTCGCCGCGGGCGCGACCTGGGCACCCTGCTGGCCTCGCTCGGCGCGCTGGCCTTCCTCCCGTTGCAGTTCCTGTCCGGGCTGCTCGCCCCGATGCTCGCCGGCGGCGGACTCGGCACCGCGGGTGCCGTCCTGCGGGCCCTGCCGACCGGGTGGGGAGCGGTCGCGGTGCGGTCTGCGGCGGCGGGCGAGCTCCTGCCGACCCTGGCGCCGCTGCTCGGGCTGGTCGTGCTGCAGGCTGGACTGCTCGGGTTGTGGGGAGTGCTGTTGCGCCGGCGGCTCACGGCGACGGTTTCAAGGGGTGGTCCGGCGCACCGGGACGCGTCGTCGGCTCCGCCCACGGCGCGGCGGCGGGGCCGGCGGCCGTTGGGCGCCGTCGTGGTGCGGGAGCTGCGCCTGTGGCGCCGCGACGCGCGCCGTCGTTCGGTGCTGCTCACGGCGCTCGTGCTGGGGCTGGTGCTGCCCGTCGCCTGGTCCGCCGGCGGGAGCACCGCCGGCGCGTACGCCGCGCTGTGGATCGCGGTGTTCGGGGCGACCCAGCTCGCCAATGGCTACGGCCTTGACGGCGGTTCGATGTGGGCACTGCTGGTGGTGCCCGGATCGGTGCGCGCCGACGTGCGGGGGCGCCAGCTGGCGTGGCTGGTGCTGGTCGGGCCGCTCGTCGTCGCGGCGGCGGTCGCCGGGCCGGTGCTGACGGGGTCGTCGTCGGCGCCGGTGTGGCTGGCCGGTCTGGTGCCCACCCTGCTCGGCGCCGGGGCCGGACTCGTCGTGCTGCAGTCGGCGTACCTGCCGGTGGCCCTGCCGCCGGGGTCGAACCCGTTCAGCCGGGGCGGTTCCGGATCGGGCATCGGATGCCTGCAGGGCCTGGCGGCGATCGCCTTCCTGCTCCTGCTCGTGCCCGTGACCCTGCCGGTGGTGGCGCTGGTGCTCATCGGGCGGCTCGCCGAGCTACCCGTCGTCGCCTGGGCGGGCGTCCCGGTCGGGGTAGCCATCGGGATCGCGGTGGCCTGGTGGTGGGGCGCTCTCGCCGTCCGCCGCGTCGAGGCGCACGGGCCGGAGATCCTCGCCGAGGTGCGCACCCCGGCCGCCTGATCAGCCGGGCTGTCGCCCCCGCGCGCTCAGTCCGGCCGTTCCCGGTCGTCCTCCTGGTAGACGTCCGGGACCCCGTCCGCGTCGTCGTCGCGGGTCTCGGCCTGGGCGATCTTCCGGTAGTGCGCGTTGCGCCGGCGCAGCACCACCGCGGCCACCAGCGTCGCGGTCAGCGACCCGGTCAGCACGCCGACCTTCACATGGTCGTCCTGCGGGGTGCCGGTGCCGAAGGCCAGCTCCCCCACCAGCAGCGACACCGTGAACCCGATGCCGGCCAGCTGGGCCAGGCCGAGCAGGTCCCACCAGCTCAGGTCGTCGGAGAGCCGGGCTTGAGTGAACCGTTGCACCAGCCAGGTCGACCCGAGCACACCGACGGTCTTGCCCAGCACGAGCCCGGCGATGATCCCGAGCGTCACCGGGTCGGCCAGGGTGGCGCCGAAGCCGCCGCTGTCGATCACCGAGACCCCGGCCGCGAAGAACGCGAACACCGGCACCGCGACGCCCGCCGAGATCGGCCGCCAGAAGTGCTCGAACCGCTCGTTGAGCGAGTGCCCGTCGGTCGTGGTGTCGCTGCGCCGGGCCAGCACCGGGACCGTGAACCCGAGCAGCACGCCGGCGACGGTGGCGTGCACCCCGGACTCGTGCACGAGTACCCAGGTCAGGACGGCGAGCGGGAGCAGCAACCACCACGCCCGCACCCCCCGCTGCACCGCGAGCGTGAACAGCGCCAGCGGGACCAGGGCCAGCAGCAGCGGACCGAACGCGAGGTCGTCGGTGTAGAAGATCGCGATCACCGTGATGGCCAGCAGGTCGTCGACCACGGCCAGGGTGAGCAGGAACATCCGCAACGCGGACGGCAGGCTGGACCCGATCACGGCCAGCACCGCCACCGCGAACGCGATGTCGGTAGCGGTGGGGATCGCCCAGCCGACCAGCCCGTTCGGGTTACCCGCGTTGATCGCCACGTAGATCAGGGCCGGCGCGATCATGCCGCCGACGGCCGCAGCCACCGGGAGCAGCGCCTTCGCCGGGTCGCGCAGGTCGCCGGCCAGGAACTCGCGCTTGAGTTCCAGCCCGACGACGAAGAAGAAGATCGCGAGCAGCCCGTCTGCGGCCCAGGTGGCCAGGGACAGGTCCAGGTGCAGCGCCGCCGGGCCGATCGTGAACCCGGCGAGGTCGAAGTAGGCCTCCCGCCACGGGGAGTTGGCGAACAGCAGCGCGAGCACCGCGGCCCCGACCAGCAGGACCCCACCGACGGTCTCGGCGCGCAGCACCTCGCCGATGCGGCGCGCTTCCGGCCACGAGCGGAGGGCGAAGAGTCGGGGGGCCTTACGAGGAGTGTTCACGGGTCTCCGGGGGTTTCGGGCAGGTCGGACCGCTCGCCGACCAGACTTCCCGGCACACCGTATGCAGGTTAACCCAGCGCCGCAGCTGTCGCCGCCACGGCCCGGATCCGATCCCAGTCCCCGGCCGCGACCAGGTCCGGCGGGGTCAGCCAGGTGCCGCCGACACAGGGGACGTTCGGCAGCGCCAGGTAGTCCGGGGCCGAGTCGGCGGTGACCCCGCCGGTCGGGCAGAACCGCAGGTCCGGCAGCGGACCGGCGACGGCGTTGAGGAACGGGCGCCCGCCGGCCGCCTCGGCCGGGAAGAACTTCATCGCGGTGTGCCCGCGCTCGGCGACGGCCAGCATCTCCGAGATCGTCGACGTGCCGGGCAGCAGGTCCAGCCCGGAGTCCTCCATCGCGTCCAGCAGCCGCGCGCTGGCACCCGGGCTGACCAGGAACCGGGCGCCGGCCTCGGCGGAGCGCCGGACGTCGTCGGGGCTGCACACGGTCCCGGTCCCGACGACCGCGTCCGGCACCTCGGCCGCGATCCGCCGCACCACCTCGGTGGCGGACGGGGTCCGCAGGGTCACCTCGATCACCGGCAGGCCGCCGTCGACCAGGGCACGGGCCAGCGGCACGGCCGCCGCGGCGTCGTCCAGGACGACGACGGGGACGACCGGGGCCCGCTGCAGCAGCTTCTCGCTCATGGGTTCCTTCCGGGGCAGCTCGGCGGCATCAGTTCGACAGCGCGACCGACGCGCCGCGGTCCGCGGGGCCGACGGCGGCCCGGAACGCGGCGAACAGCTCACGCCCGGTGCCGGAGGTCGGCCCGGGTCCCCCGGCCGGGGCGACGGGGTCCCGGGCGTCGAACCCGCCGGCGTCGATCAGGGACAGCGTGCCGGTCAGCGTGTCGAGCCGGAGCACGTCCCCGTCCCGGACCTTCGCCAGCGGTCCGCCGTCGGCGGCCTCCGGGGTGACGTGCAGCGCGGCCGGGACCGCGCCGGACGCGCCGGACATCCGGCCGTCGGTGACGACGGCGACGGCCTGCCCGCGCTCCTGCAGCACGCTCAGCGGTGGCGTCAGCTTGTGCAGCTCGGGCATCCCGTTGGCGCGCGGGCCCTGGAACCGGACGACCGCGACGAGATCCCGCCCGTCCAGCTCGCCGGCCTCGTAGGCGCTCAGCAGGTCGGCCTGGTCGTCGAACACCCGGGCGGGCGCGGTGACGACCCGGTGAGCCGGATGCACCGCGGAGGTCTTGACCACCGACCGGCCGAGGTCGCCGTGCAGCACCCGCAGGCCGCCGTCCGGGGCGAACGGGTCGGCGACGCCGCGCAGCACGGCCTTGTCCGGGCTCTCGGCCGGGCCCTCCTGCCAGATCAGCTCACCGTCGTCCCCGGAGCCGTCCAGGAACGGCTCGCGGGTGTAGCGGGACAGGCCCGGACCGTCCACGGTCCGGACGTCGTCGTGCAGCAGGCCCGCGGCCAGCAGCTCGCGGATCAGCAGCTGCATCCCGCCGGCGGCCCGGAAGTGGTTCACGTCCGCGCTGCCGTTCGGGTAGATCCGGGCCAGCAGCGGCACGACCGCGGACAGGTCGGAGAAGTCGTCCCAGGTCAGCTGCACGCCCGCGGCGGCAGCCATCGCGACCAGGTGCATGGTGTGGTTGGTCGACCCGCCGGTGGCCAGCAGCGCGACGACGCCGTTCAGCACGGCGCGCTCGTCCACGATCTCGCCCATGGCGAGCGACGGGTCGCCGGCCGCGGCCAGTGCCCGGCGCGCGGTCTCGGCGGTCAACGCGTCGCGCAGCGGGGTGCCCGGGTTGACGAAGGACGAGCCCGGCAGGTGCAGGCCCATGACCTCCATCAGCAGCTGGTTCGAGTTGGCGGTGCCGAAGAAGGTGCAGGTCCCGGGGCCGTGGTAGCTCTGCGACTCGGCGTCGAGCAGCTCCTCGCGGCCGACCTCGCCGGCCGCGAACGCCTGCCGGACCCGGGACTTCTCCCGGTTCGGCAGCCCGGAGGGCATCGGCCCGGCCGGGGCGAGCAGCACCGGCAGGTGGCCGAACGACAGCGCCCCGATGACCAGACCCGGGACGATCTTGTCGCAGACCCCGAGCAGCACGGCGGTGTCGAACATGTCGTGCGAGAGGGCGACCGCGGTCGACATCGCGATCACGTCCCGGGAGAAGAGCGAGAGCTCCATCCCGGCGCGGCCCTGGGTGATGCCGTCGCACATGGCGGGCACGCCGCCGGCCACCTGGGCAACGCCGCCGGCCTCCCGGGCGGCCTGCTTGAGCAGTGCCGGATAGGTCTCGAACGGCTGGTGCGCCGAGAGCATGTCGTTGTAGGCGGTGACGATCGCCAGGTTGCGGGCCGGGGTCGCGGTCAGCGTCAGCTTGTCCGGGCCGCAGGCAGCGGCGCCGTGCGCCAGGTTGGCGCAGCCGAGACCCTCGCGGCTCGGGCCTGCGGCGGGGCCCTGTGCGGCGGCCGAGCGGATGCGCTCGAGGTAGGCGGCGCGGGTGCCTGCGGAACGGGCGACGACCCGCTCGGTGACCTCGGCGAGAACCGGGTGCGGGGCCGGGAGGGTGGGCCCGGCGGGGCCGGGGGTACGGGTCACGGTGCGTCGGTCTCCAGGTGGTGGGCGGTGGTCGGACCGGGCGGAGGTGCATCGATGCCGTGCGATACGCACACTAGCGAACCTCTTCGGTACTCACAAGACCTTACTGTTGCCTGATCAGCGTTTTGCCAGCTCAAAGCCCTGTGGTTCACTGGACGAATGCGAGGACGTACCCCGACCAGCGCACCGGCCACCGCCGGTGAGATCTTCCGGCTGGTCCGGGACGGTCTGGCCGGCACCCGGACCGAGATCGGCCGGGAGACCGGCCTCTCCCGGACCGCCGTCGCCGCCCGGGTGGACCGGCTGCTCACCGACGGCCTGGTCACCGAGGTCGTCGGAGCCGCCGCCACCGGCGGCCGGCCGGCGGCCCGGCTCGAGTTCAACTCGGCAGGCGGCACCGTGCTCGCGCTCTCGGTCGGCGTCAGCCGCAGCAAGGCGGCGGTCTGCGACCTGACCGGCACCATCCTCGCCGAGGACACCCTGGACCATCCGGCGTCGGTCGGGCCCGAGCGGCTGCTCGGCGACGCGATCGCGCTGCTGGAGAAGCTGCTGCTCGAGGCCGGCGCCGACGACGCAGGCATCCGCGGCATCGGGCTGTCCATCCCCGGCAGCGTGGACGGCCGCAACGGCTGGTCGGTCGGTGTCCCGTCGCTGCCGGGCTGGGAACGGATCGCGCTGCCGCCGCTGCTCACCGAGCGGTTCCCGGTGCCGGTGCGGGTGGACAACGACGTCAACGTGATGGCGCTGGCCGAGCACGCCGCGCACCCGGACGTCGACGACCTGCTCATGGTCAAGATCGGCTCCGGGGTGGGCGCCGGGCTGGTGTCCGGCGGGTTCCTGCAGCGCGGGGCCTGGGGCGCGGCCGGCGAGATCGGTCACACCCCGGTGCACGACGGCCCGGGCGTCGGCTGCGGTTGCGGCAACGTCGACTGCCTGGAGGTGCTCGCCTCCGGGCGGGCCCTGGTGCGTGACCTCGCCGCGCACGCCGGCGCCGCCCCCGACCGCGCCGTCCCGGTCCGGGAGGTGTCCGCGATCGGCGACGTCGTCGCGCTGGTCAAGCAGGGCGATCCGGACGCGGTCCGGCTTGTCCGGATCGCCGGGCGGCGGCTCGGCGAGGTGCTCGCGGCCGCGGTGAACCTGGTCAACCCGGCGCTGGTGGCCATCGGGGGCGACCTGGTCGGCGCGTTCGACCCGCTCGTCGCGGGCGTGCGAGAGGCGATCTACCGGCGCTCGATGGCCGCCGCGACGCAGAACCTGCGGATCGAACCGGGCCTGCTCGCCGAGCGCAGCGGCGTGATCGGCTGCGCGATCCTGGTGCTCGACGAGGTGCTCTCCCCCGCCGCCGTCGACGGTGCGCTGGCGCGCCCGTGAGTGGTTATCGCGGTCGGGGCCTCGCTATCCGGTCACGGGCGCCTGCACCATGTCGAACCGCATCTCGCGGGTGATCGTGAAGCCCATCCGCCGGTAGAGCCGGATCGCGCCCTCGTTCACCGCCGAGGCGTGCAGCACCGGCAGCTCGCCGCGGGCGACGATGCCGGCGGCGACCGCGCGGACCAGCCGGGCGGCCAGGCCCTTGCCCCGCCACTCCTCGTCGGTGCAGACGGCGGAGATCTCGCACGCGCCGCCGGCGCCCTCCGGCCCGAGCCGCATCCGCTCGCCGGCCATCGCGACCAGCCGGCCGTCGTGCCGGATCCCCAGGTAGCGGCCGAGCTCGGCGGTGCGCTCCAGCCACGGGCCCGGCCGCGTCCGGGCGGCCAGCCCGGCCATCTCGGCGCGGTCGTCCGGGCCCAGCTCGACGGCGTGCTCGTCCGGCTCGGTCTGCAGGCCGGAGCCCTCCATCTGGACGCCGGGGAACGGGTGGACGAGCGACCAGCCCGGCGGCAGGTCCGGCGGGCCGTCGCCGGGACGGACCAGCACCGCGGGCGAACCCGGCTCGCACAGCGCCGCCAGGTCCGCCCAGTCGTCGCCGGACGGGGTGGGCGGCAGCCCGGCGAACGGCGAGACCTCGGCATCGAACCGGACCGCACCCCCGCGCACGGCGCCGAAGGCGTGCAACCGGCCGTGCAGGGCCGCCGGGACCGGGTTGGTCAGGGAGTCCGGGGACTGGGGCATGCCACCGATCCTGCCCGCCGCATCTCGCCGCGGCCGCCGCACCCCGTCACCGGTACGGCGGCCGTCGGCGACGACCGCCGGTTCGGCTAGCGTGCCGTCCCGGACCTCCCGAAAGGACCCCGATGACCCACGGCACCCGCCACGACACCGGCATCCGCGCCGGCACCGCGTTCGCCGCCCGGCACGACCGGTCCCCGGCCGGGGTCTGGTTCGCGCCGGGCCGGGTGAACCTGATCGGCGAGCACACCGACTACAACGACGGGTTCGTGCTGCCCTTCGCGCTGCCGCAGCGCGCGGTGCTGGCCGCGGGCCCGGCTGCCGGGCGGCGCAGCACGGTCCGCTCGACGCAGGAGGCGGAGCCGGTCACGTTCTCCGCGGCCACGGTCGTCCCGGGTGAGGTGCCCGGCTGGGCCGGTTACGTGGCCGGGACCTGCTGGGCGTTCCGGGAGGCCGGGTACCCGGTGCCGGAGCTGGACCTGGAGCTGGACTCGGACGTCCCGGTCGGGGCCGGGCTGTCGTCGTCGGCGGCGGTGGAGTCCGCGGTGGGGGTGGCGCTGGCCGGGCTGGCCGGGGTCGAGGTCGGCCCGACCGAGCTGGCCCGGATCGCGCGCCGGGCGGAGAACGAGTTCGTCGGCGCGCCGACGGGCGGGATGGACCAGATGGCGGCGATGCACGGGCGGGCCGGGCGGCTGGTCTTCCTCGACACCCGCGACGACACCGTCGAGCTGGTCCCGTTCGACCTGCCCGCGCACGACCTGGAGCTGCTGGTGATCGACTCGCGGGCGCCGCACGCGCACGCCGGCGGGGAGTACGGGCAGCGGCGCAGGGACTGCGAGGAGGCCGCCGCCGCCCTCGGGGTGCCGGCACTGCGCGACGCCCTCCTCGACGACGTCGAGCGGCTGGCCGACGACCGGGTCCGGCGGCGGGCCCGGCACGTCGTCACCGAGAACGACCGGGTCCGCGAGGTGGTCCGGCTGCTGGGCGTCGGCACCGACCCGCGGGAGATCGGGCCGCTGCTCGACGCCTCGCACACCTCGATGCGCGACGACTTCGAGATCACCGTCCCGCACATCGACGTCGCCGTGGAGGCCGCCCGCGCGGCCGGGGCGTACGGGGCACGGATGACCGGCGGCGGCTTCGGCGGCTGTGTCATCGCGCTGTGCGGGGCCCGCGACGTCGCCGCCGTGACCGAGGCCGTCGAAGCCGCCTACGCCGGACGCGGCTGGACGGCGCCGGTCGCCTTCCCCGGCACCCCGTCCGCCGGAGCCGCCCGGCTCGGCTGAACGACGCCACGCCTCACCACCACTCGGCGTCGAGCCTGGCCTCGATGTCGCGGGCGTGCCGGCGCGCGCAGTCCGGGCACAGCCAGGTCTCCCGGCCGCGCGCATCCCGCTCGGTCACCCAGCCCGCCATCGCGGCGGCGCCCGGACCCGCCGGCCCGGGCGTGCCGCAGAGCCGGCAGGCCGGTGCCGGGGTGTCGGTCACCCCCGGGATCGTGCCGGAGCCGGGACCTCGTCGTCGAGGTGCGCGCCGCCGACCGAGACGGTCCGCGATCGTCGCGCAGGCCTCAGCTGGATCCGGCGGACGAGCATCACCGGCAGCACGACGAGTGCCGCGGCCGGTCCGCCGAACAGCACCCGGCGCCGCAATGATCGTTCCGACCGCACCGATCCCGTACCCGGCACCATCCGCCGGCGGATAAGGTCCACCCCCGTGCGACGTAGCGGGGGTCTGCTGTCCATCGTCCTGCTCTGCGCGGCCGCGCTCTCCGGCTGCGGCACCGACACCCCGCCGGAGTCACCGGCGCTGGACCGGATCGCCCAGTCCGGCGAGCTGCGGGTCTGCTCCACCGGCGACTACCGGCCGCTCACCCACCTCGACGGCGGCCGCTGGTCGGGCATCGACGTGGACATGGCCGGTGACCTCGCCGCCGAGCTGGGCGCCCGGGTGACGATGGTGGAGACGACCTGGTCCACGCTGCTCGACGACGTCGTCGCCGGCCGCTGCGAGATCGCCGTCGGCGGCGTCTCGATCACCCCGGACCGCGCGGAGCGCGCGGCCTTCACCGTGCCCTACCTGCGCGACGGCAAGAGCCCGATCGTCCGCTGCCCGGACGTCGAGAGGTACCGCACGGTCGAGCAGATCGACCGGCCCGGGGTGCGGGCCGTGGTGAACCCGGGCGGCACCAACGAGCGGTTCGCACGCGAGACGCTGGGCGACGCCACGATCGTCCCGTACCCGGACAACAACACGATCTTCGACACGGTCGCCGACGGCCGCGCCGACGTCATGGTGACCGATGCGATCGAGACCCGCTGGCAGGCCACCCAACACCCGGGTGTGCTCTGCGCGGTACGCCCGGAGGCGCCCTTCACCGAGTCCGAGAAGGCCTACCTGACCCCGGCAGGCGACCCCGTCTTCACCGGGCGGGTCGACACCTGGCTGCGCACCGCCCGGACGGACGGGACCTGGGACCGGTTCGCGAAGCCCTGGCTGGGCTGATCCGCCGATTCCTGTGGGGGTCGCCGACGCACTGCCCGGCATGCGGATCGTGTGACGGCACCTGCCCCGCGACTGATGTGGACGTCGCACACCCCGACCGCACACGTCACAACTCAGCCGACACGACCGCGAAGCGACCGGGAGGACGGAATGACGCAGACCAGGACCCTCCGTGCCGGGATCATCGGAACGGGGTTCATCGGCGGGGTGCACGCGCACGCCGTGCGCGCCGCGGGCGGCGCGGTGACCCGGGTTTCAGCGTCCACACCGGACCGTTCCGCCGAGGCGGCGGCCCGGCTCGGCCTCGGCGAGGTGGACTGGCGCCGGGTCGTCGACACCCTGTACGAGGGCGGGTTCGACGGCGTGCTCTCGGTCGAGCACGAGGACCCGGTGTGGGGCGGGACCGAGGAGAGGGTCCACACCGGGCTCGAGGTCGCGTACCGCACGCTGCGCCCGCTGATCGTGGCCTAGCTGTACTGCCTGGCGCCGGTTCCCTGTCGGGGGCCCGTGCCACCGTGCCGGCATGCGGATCGTGGTGACGACACCGACCGGCAATGTCGGCTCGCGGGTGCTCCGGCTGCTGGTGCAGGCGGGGGTGCGCCCGGTGGCGCTGCTGCGCGACCCCGCGCGGCTACCGCCGGACCTGTCCGGCCTGGTCGAGCCGGTGCGGGCCGACCAGACCGCCCGGGACGCCGTGCTGCGCGCGACCGCGGGCGCGGACCGGCTGTACTGGGTGAACCCACCGGCGCCGTTCGGCTCGGACCCGCTCGCGCAGCACGCGGCCTGCGCGCGCGTGGTGGCCGACGCGGTCCGGGAGCACGGCATCGGCGGCGTGGTGTTCCAGAGCAGCGGCGGTGCGGAGAAGCGACACGGCGCCGGCGACATCGACGGCCTCGGCGCGACCGAGGAGGCACTCGACGCGACCGGGGCACCGGTGCTGCACCTGCGCTGCGGGTACTTCATGACCAACCTGCTCGCCTCGGCCGACGAGATCGCGACCGGGACGCTGTCGACACCGTGGCTTCCGGATCACCCGCTGCCGTGGGTGGCCCCGCGCGACATCGGTGACGTCGCGGCCGCCCGGCTGCTCGCTCCGGGGTGGACAGGCCGGGCGGTGCAGGCCGTGCACGGCCCGGAGGACCTGACGTTCACGCAGGTCGCTGCGGTGCTGGGCGAGCTCGCCGGCCGGCCGGTGCACGCGGTGCATGTGCCCGATGCCGACTTCCGCGCCGCCCTGTCCGGTGCCGGGCTGAGTCCGCCCGAGGTCGACGCGATCGCTGGGATGGCGGCCGGCCTGAGCGACGGGTTCGTCCCCGAGCAGCCGCGGGACGCGACGACCACCACCCCGACGACGCTGCGGTCCTGGGCCGCCGAGCACCTGCCCTCGGCCGGGTCCGCGCCCCACCCGCCACCGAGCATCGCGTCACGGTCGACATCATGACCGTCCGGCAACGCTCGATGTGTTCAGCCCCGGCGCTTGCGCAGGTAGTCCGACACGACCTCGGCGCCCAGCCCGTCCAGGTCCGGGTTGACCACCCGGCCGCCGGCCCGGCGGGCCAGCCGGTCCGTGAACGCGGCCAGCCCCGGGTCGTCGCCGAGCACGAAGAAGGTGAACCTCGCGTCCATCCCGATCAACCGGTCCAGGCCGTCCACGGTCGCCCGCAGCGTCTGCGGGCTGGGCGGGTAGTCGAAGGACGCCTCGCCGTCGCGCTCCAGGTGCGCGGTCGGCTCGCCGTCGGTGACCACCAGGACCACCGGGGTCGCGTCCGGTTGCCGGGCCAGCCGCCCCCGGGCCAGCAGCAGGGCGTGGTGCAGGTTCGTGCCCTGCATGTACACGCCCTCCAGGCCCACCAGCTCGGCCAGGTCGACGGTCTGCGCGTGCCGGCCGAAGGTGATCAGTGACAGGTCGTCGCCGCGGAACCGGGTGGAGATCAGCTGGTGCAGCGCCAGCGCGGTGCGCTTCATCGGCACCCAGCGGCCCTCGGCGACCATCGACCAGGAGGTGTCCACCAGCAGCGTCACCGCGGCCCGGGTCCGCTGCTCGGTCTCGACGATCTCGACGTCGGACACGTCCAGCCGGCGGTCGTCCCCACCGGCACCGTGCAGATGCGCGCCTCCGGCACCGTGCAGATGCGCGCCTCCGGCACGGCGCAGCTGGGCGTTGAGCAGGGTACGCGGCACCGACCACGCCTCGGTGTCGCCGAACTCCCAAGGCCGGGTCGCCCCGGTCGCCTCCCCCGCCGCTCCGGCGCGCCGGGTCTCCCGGGCACCCTGCCGGTCCGCGATCCGGTCGGCGACGTCGCGCAGCACCGACTGCCCGAGCGTCCGCAGCGCCTTCGGGGAGAGCATCAACGACCCGTCCGGCGCCCGCCGGAACAGGTCCTGACGCTGCAGCTCCCGCTCCAGCTCGGCGAGCGTCCGGGCGTCTGCGGCCGCCTCCGGGCCGAGCATCTCGGTCAGCGCCTCGAGGTCGATGTCCTCCATCCGCGCCCCCGGGTAGCTCTGGGCGAGCTGCTCGGCCAGCGCGTCGAGCTGTCCGAGCTGCTCCATCGCGCGGGTGGCCTCGCCCATGCCCATCGGGTTCTCGCCCCGGAAGTTCCCCTCGCCGGACCAGTCCTCACCGGGCCGCAGCCCCTGCAGCTGGGCGTCGAGCTGCGACAGCGCCTGCGCGAGCCGCGGGTCGCCGAACGCCTGCTGGGCCAGCTCGGCGAGCTCGGCCCGTTGCTCGGCCGACATCGAGTTCAGCATCCGCTGGGCGGCCGCGGACCGGGCGGCCAGCGCGTCGATCAGCTCCTCGGTGTTCTGCGGGTTCTCCGGGAAGTGGTCGCCGTGCCGGCGCATGAACTCGGCGAACCGCTCCGTGGTGTCCTCCCCGCGGGCATGGTGCTCCAGCAGGTCGTTGAGGTCGTCGAGCATCGCGTTGATCCGCTCGACGTCCTCCGGGGTCGCCCCCTCCATCGCCTGTTTCATGCCCTCGAACCGCTGGTCGAGCATCTCCCGCCCGAGCAGGTCCCGGATCTCCTGGTAGGCCTCGGCCGCGTCCGAGGAGCGCCAGTCGTACTCGCCCAGCTCGCGGACGGCACCGCCGGTGTCCGACGGCAGCGCGTCGAGCTGCATCTCGCGGAATCGGGCGTCGTCGGAGTCCTCGTTGCGCAGCGCCTCCTGCTCGGCCTCCATGGCCCGTTGCAGCAGCTCGCGGACCTCCTGCAGCGTGCCGTCGATCCGGTTGTCCCGCTGCAGGTCGCGCCGCTGCTCCCAGACCCGGCGGGTCAGGTCGTCCAGCCCGCGGCGGTCGTCCAGGCCGCGCCGCATCAGCTCCTGCAGCGCTTGGCGCGGGGAGCTGCCCTCCATGACGTCACGGCCGATCTGGTCCATCGCGGACCGGATGTCGTACGGCGGGGCCAGCGGGTCGGGCCCGCCGGTGTAGGGCCCGTAGGCGTAGCGCCGCCGGCTGTAACGCTCTCTCCCGGCCCGCCCATCAGCCATACGAGACCGTGTCCCCGTCGTCGCTGGAGTCCTTGGCCAGCTTGCGGGTCAGGAACAGGTACTCCAGGGCCAGCTCCGCGGCCGAGGCCATCGGACCGGGGTCCTCGGTGCCGGACGCGCCGAGCTTCCCGGCGATCTCGGTCAGCGCCCCGACCTGCGGCAGCGCGGCCACCACCTCGCCGGCCGGGACCCGCTCACCGGTGCGGACCGGGCGGGTCGAGACCTCGGTGGCCAGCTCGTCCAGGTCGACGCCGCGCAGCGCGAAGCGCGCGGTGTCGGCGGTGGCCCGGCGAAGCAGGTGCTCCAGCACGTCGTCCTCGCGGCCCTCCTCGCCGGCGGCGAACTCCAGCTTGCCGCGCAGCACGGTCGGCACCGACTCCAGATCGACCGGCCGGGCGTACGCGCGGCCCTCACCGACCAGCGCGGCCCGGCGCAGCGCCGCCGCGGCCACGGTCTCCGCGGCGGCGACCGCGAACCGGGCCGAGACGCCGGAGCCCTGGTCGATCGCCGAGGACTCCCGCAGGTGCCGGGTGAACCGGGCGACCACCTCGAGCAGGTGCCGCGGGACCTCGGCGGCCAGCTCGGCCTCCTGGACGACCAGGTCGATCTCGGGGGCCAGTTCCAGCGGGTAGTGCGTGCGGACCTCGGCGCCGAACCGATCCTTGAGCGGGGTGATGATCCGTCCGCGGTTGGTGTAGTCCTCCGGGTTCGCCGAGGCGACGAGCAGCACGTCCAGCGGCAGCCGCAGGGTGTACCCGCGGACCTGGATGTCGCGCTCCTCCATCACGTTGAGCAGCGCGACCTGGATCCGCTCGGCCAGGTCGGGCAGCTCGTTGATGGCGACGATCCCGCGGTGCGCCCGCGGGACGAGGCCGAAGTGAATGGTCTCCGGGTCGCCCAGCGAGCGGCCCTCGGCGACCTTGACCGGGTCGACGTCGCCGATCAGGTCGGCGACCGCGGTGTCCGGGGTGGCGAGCTTCTCGGTGTAGCGGTGCGTGCGGTGCACCCAGCCGACCGGCAGGTCGTCGCCGAGCTCCTCGGCGCGCCGGACCGAGGCCGGGCTGATCGGCTCGTACGGGTGCTCCCCGATCTCCGAGCCCTCGATCACTGGGGCCCACTCGTCGAGCAGGTTGCCCAGCGATCGCAGCACCCGGGTCTTGCCCTGCCCGCGCTCGCCGAGCAGGACGACGTCGTGGCCGGCGATCAGGGCCCGCTCCAGCTGCGGGATCACGGTGTCGGCGAACCCGACGATGCCGGGCCAGGGGTCGCGGCCCTCGCGCAGGGCCGCCAGCAGGTTGTCGCGGATCTCTTGCTTCACGCCCCGCAGCTCGTGGCCGGACGCCCGGAGGGCACCGACGGTACGGGGAAGGTCAGGTGTGACGGGCACGGATTCCACGCTACGCCCGGACGCGGTGCGCGGCGCGCCGTCGAGAGCCCGGTGGCCAGGGCACCGGCAGCTGTCGGCGATCACCAGTGATCATCGGCCGGGTTCCACGGCGACGCGGTCGCCGACCGGCTCGGCCTGCGGCACCGCGCTGAACACGCTCGTCGGCCCCCGCGGCCACCATCCGGGCCCGCCCTGTTCCAGGACTACCGCGCCACCGCCGACGACCGGGTCGCCCGGCCCTGACCAGCCCTGCCGTCGGTGCGGGTCCCGTTCACGGTGCGAGCAGCAGCCACAGCGGCACCGCGACCAGCGCGAGCGCCACGGCCCGGATCAGCCAGTGCAGGGCCGCGGGCAGCGGCGGCGGCGGGCAGGTGACCCGGTCGATCCGGGCCTCCAGCGCCGCGCTGAACGACGTCAGCGCGGCGGCCGGCGCGGACCCGCCGATCGCCTTGAGCGCGGTGACCAGCTCGGTCGGGTCGCAGAGCTTGCGGGCGACGTCGTCGGCCCGCATCTCGATCAGCCGCGCCACCGCCAGCTGCGCGCACACCATCCCGCGCACGAACGGTGCGGTCGCCCCCCACGCGACGAACGGAAGGACCACCAGGTCGTGCCGTTCCCGCAGGTGGGCCCGCTCGTGGGCGAGGACCGCGACCACCCCGGCGGTGTCCAGGGCGTCCAGGACGCCGGCCGAGACGACCAGCCGGGAGCCGCGTCCGGGCAGGCAGTAGGCGACCGGGACCGGATGGTCGAGCACCCGGGTACCGGAGGCGAACGGCCACGGGGTGGCCAGCACGTCGAGCAGGTCGCGGTGCCGGCGCCGGGTCCGCAACGTGCGGACGGTGGTGATCACCAGGACCGACAGCAGCCGCAGCAGCACGCCGAGCGCGATCAGCAGCGCACCGAGGTGCAGCGGGTCCAGCGCGCGCGGGAACCCGCCCGCGGCGAGCGACCGGACCAGCACGCCGGTCGCCGCCGGCAGGCTGTCCCCGAGCGGGGACAGCCCGTAGGCCAGCCCCGCACCGAACAGCGAGATCCCGCCACCGAGCCCGACGGCCTGCCACAGCAGCAGCGCCCCGACCGGGTCCCGACCGGGCCAGCTCGCCCGTGACAGCACCCGGCTGACCGGCTCGGCGAGCAGCACGCCGAGCAGTCCGAGTCCGAGCGCGGTCAGCTGCATCGCGTCTCATCGTGGCCGACGGCGGACGGCCACGCCGCACGGCCCCACCGTTGCGCGAGGACACATCTCCCGCGCGACACCCCGGTCGGTCCCGTCAGCCGAGCAGGTCCCGCAACCGGGACCGCTCCTCCTCGGTCATCGAACCGAGGAACCGGGCCAGCGCCGCACCGCGGTCCGAGGCGTCGTCCAGGGCGTCGGTCATCAGCTCCGCGACGTGGTCCTCGCGGCCGGCGACCGGGCGGTAGTGGTGCGCCCGGCCGTCCCGGATGCGTTGCACGAGCTGCTTGCGCTCGAGCCGGCCCAGAACGGTCAGCACCGTCGTGGTCGCCAGGTCGCGGTCCGCGAGCTGGTCCTGGACCTCACGCGCGGTCACGTCCCGGTCGGCCTCCCACAGAACGTTCATGACCGCCCGCTCCAGCTCGCCCAGACTCGTCACGGTGGTCATCGTACGCGAGTTGCTCTACTGCACGTAGAAGCCCACCCGGGTTCCTCGTCACATCCCGGCAGGGCTGCTCAGTGCACCTGCACCTGGTCGCCGACCTCCAGCGCACCGAAGTAGTGCCGGGCGTCCGTCTCGGTCAGCTTCACGCAGCCCGCGGACGGGGTGTCCCTCGATCCCTGATGAACGCCACCCCACCCTCGGCGAAGAACACCGAGTAGGGCATCCGTAGGCCCCGGTCTCCGATCACCGGCACGGCTCCGCGGAGGCGGGTTCGGCGCTGGGCGATCAACTGGTACCGGAGAGTAGCCGGCTCGATCTTCGACCGATCGGGGTGCCCGGGATACCGCGTTCAGCGACCCTGGAACCGGGGCGGCCGCTTCTCGGCCCGGGCGGTGCGGCCCTCGGCGATGTCCTCGGCGTTCCAGCAGTCCTCGAACGCGGACTGCAGTGCCCGCACGTCCCGCTCCTCGGTGTGCCCGCCCCGGCCGAAGGCATTCGCGACGCGCTTGTTGTAGGCCAGGGTCAGCGGCGCCATGGTGGCGACGTCCGCGGCCATCGCGAACGCGGCCTCCCGGTCACCGAGAGTGTCCGCCAGCCCGCGGGCGTGCGCGGTGCCGGCGTCCACCGTCGCGCACGCCAGCAGCAGGCTGCGCGCGGTGCCGCCGCCGGCGATCTGGACCAGCCGCTCGATCGTCCACGGGTCCACGGCCAGCCCGAGCCGGGCGGTGGGCAGCGCGAACACCGCCTCCGGGGCCGCGACCCGCAGGTCGCAGGCCAGCGCCAGCTGCAGGCCGGCCCCGATCGCCGGCCCGTGCACCGCGGCGATCACCGGCATCGGCAGGTCCGCCACCGCGTGCAGGGCGGCGTAGAGCGCCTCCAGGAAGTCCTCGCCGTAGACCTCGCCGAAGTCGGCGCCGGAGCAGAACGCCGGACCGGTCCCGGCCACGACGACCGCGCGCGCCCCGTCCGCCCGCACCCGGGCCGAGGCGTCGACGAGCTCGCGGCAGGTGGCGACGTCCAGGGCGTTGCGGCGGTCCGGACGGTCCAGCTCGATCAGCCCGACGCCGTCGGTGGTGCTCACGGTGATCACTCGCGGAGCCTAACCCGAACCGGACGCGGCCCCGCGTCCGCTCGCACCGGCCCGCTCCCCGGTGGCCGGCTCGCTCCAGCGCCCGCCGCAGAGCTCCCGCGCCAGCCCGACGGCGAGCTGGTCGACCCGGCGCAACATCCGCGCCGCGCCGAGCAGCGCGTCCCGCCCCCGATCGCCGGCACCGGGTTCCGCGGTGCCCGGGCCGGGGGCGGGTGTCCCGCCGGCCGGTGCCCGGGCCCCCGCGGCAGCCGCCTCGGCGGCGTCGAGCAGATCCTCGGCGGAGGCGACGCCGTAGTCGGCCGGGTCGGCGCCGGGGCCGTGCGCGCGTTCCGAGGGCGGGCCCCAGCCGTCGTTCAGGATCCCGCGCAGCGCGTCGATGTTGTCCCGGACCCGCACGACCGCCGGGTCGAGGGTGGCGGCCCATTCCGGGGCCCGGGTGCCGGCGGCCTGCGCGGCGAGCAGCCGGGAGTAGTGGTCCAGGGCCCCGACCACGCGCACCGTGTGGTGCACCCCGCGGCGCAGCGGGCGGCGCGCGACCGGGTGCTCCAGCGGCACCGCGCGGGCGCGCACCGTGGCGAGTGCCGTGTCGACCTCGCGGGCCTTCTCCAGCGGTTCCTCGCCCGGCCGGTCCAGCAGCCGGTCGACCGAGCTGCGCAGCGACGCACCGACGGCGTCCAGCGCCTCGTCGAGGGCCTCCGCGAACGCGGTGCGCGAGCGGGTCGGCAGGATCAGGTAGGCGGCCAGCATCCCCAGCGCCCCACCGACGACGGTCTCCTCCACCCGCAGCACCAGTGTCTGCACGCTGAACTGGCCGATCACGCCGTAGAGCAGTGCGAGCACGGCAGTGATCCAGAACGCCATCATCGCCTGGGAGATCCGTACCAGGTACAGCGCCAGGAACACGCAGGCGAACAGCACCACCAGGCTGGCGACCGGGTTCGTCCCGACCACCAGGGCCAGCAGCATGCCGGCGACGACGCCACCGACGGTGCCGACCGCGCGGGCCCAGCCACGGCTCAACACGTCGCCCCGGCTGGCCGTCCCGGCGAACACGACGAAGGCCGCGATCACCGCCCAGTACCAGCGGGCCGGCGAGATCAGCTCGCCGGCGACGATCGCCAGGCTGGTGGCGACGCCGACCTGCACCGCCTGCCGGGTGTGCAGGGCGATCCCGCCGGAACGCCCGTGCTCGTCGTCGGAGGCCGCGTCCCGGCTCCCAGCGTCCCGGCTCCCAGCGTCCCGGTCCCCCTCGGTTCCGGCCCCGGAGCCGGAGCCGGACCGGGCGTCGTCGTACGCCGCGATCCGGCCCTGCGCCTGCTCCACGGTGGACTGCATCGCATCGGCGAGGCGCCGCACCGCGAACGCGATCCGCTGCTCGCGGGCCGTGGCGTCCGTACCGGCCGGGCGGTCGACGATGCCCTCGACCGCCTGCCGGGCGTTCTCGTAGAGCGTCGAGGCCATCGCCCGCGGCGTCCCGACGGCGGTGGCGGCGGCGAGCGCGCGGATCCCGCCGGCCAGTGCCTCCCGGTCGTCGGGCGGGACCGGGTCGTGGTGCTCGAGGATCCGGCGCACCGACATCGCCAGCCGCTCGGCGGCCAGCTCGGAGTCGACGATCCACTGGCGCAGCCCGGCGATCTCGGTCTCGGCCGCCGTCGCGTCCCCTGCCGCGCCGTCCACCCCGGCACCGCCGGGCAGGCGCGCCGGGCGGCGGGCAACCGGATCGTCGTCGGCCTCGTCGAGGCGGTCCGCGACCAGCAGCGCGGTCTCGTTGAGCCGGGCCTGCCAGCGCAGCAGCGGCTCCAGGTCCGGATCCGGCTCCCCCGACTCGACGACCTCGAGCACGGCCAGCGTCATGGTGTGCAGCCGTGCCTCGAACGCCCGCACCAGCGCGTCCAGCACCGCCGGGACCGACCGGGTGAACACCAGACAGCGCAGCACGAAGGTGCTCCCGATCCCGATCGCCGCCCCGGCCAGCAGGTAGGGCAGCTCGGCGGGCCCGGCGTGCAGGAACTGCACGAAGAAGTAGGGCATGAACGCGGCCATGCCGAGCGCGACGCCCCGCGGCCCGTACCGGCGCACGGCCATCGCAATCATCATGACCAGCACGAACACCGTGTCGGCGAGCAACTGCTGCCGGCTGAGCAGGGCGCTCAGGGTCGCGGCCGCAGCGGCCGGGAGCAGCATCAGCGCGGTGGTGACCCGGCGCCGTGCCAGGTCGTTCTCGTTGACCGCGAGGTTGCTGACCATCGCCAGCGCCACCGCGAACAGCACGATCGTGACCGGCTGGCCGGTCAGCGCGCGCAGCCCGCTCGCCAGCAGCGCGGCGGTGATCATGGCCGCGGTCGCGACCGAGGCCAGGTGCAGCCGCGTCCGGCCGGGGTCCGTCCCGGCCAGCCGGGAGCGCAGCTCGCGCGCCCACGTCGTCACGGCGTGAGTCTGACACGACCTCCGGCGGCCCCGCCCGAGCCGCGGCCGATGATCAGGACCCGGCTCCCCCGCGGCCGTCACCGGCGATCCGGCGGGAGTCGTGGCTCTGCGGGAACGCGACCGGTTCGACCCGGATCAGTACCCGGTTCGGGCTGTCCAGCAATGCGAGCAGCCGGTCGGTCCCGGTCGGGGCGAGGTGCGCGGCCAGCGCAGGCAGCATCGTGGCCCGGGTGGCGACGTCGTCGAGGACGCGCGCGCGGCCCTTGACCCGGACCATCCGGCGGCCCGCCAGCCCGGTCCCTGCACTCGAGAGGACCAGCCCGACCCGCTCGTCGCGGCGCACCGCGCGCACCTGGGCGCGGCCCTCCACGGAGGTGAACCAGAAGACCCCGTCGGCGAACAGGTGGCTCATCGTCACCCCGGCGGGCCAGCCGTCCGGGCCGGCGAAGACGAACGTGCACTCCCGCGCGGTCGTGCAGAGCTCGGCGACCCCGCCGTCGTCCAGCCGGGCCTGGTCCATGCCCTCCAGGTCTCGCTCCCCGACCCGCGCCGTGCCGTCCACCGGCCCGACGCTAACGCCGCGCCGCCGGTGGGGGAACCGGTCAGCGACCAGCGGCGGACGCCGCCGGTGCGGCCTCGGCCGGCTCGGACGACGGCGGCGCGACCGGGACGCCGACGACCTCGCCGGTGGCGGCGGCCATCGCGCGCATGCCCTGGGCGTTCGGGTGCACCGGGGCGGCCGGCGCGGTCGGCACCAGACCCTCCGTCCACTTGACGCCGGGCAGCTGGCAGACGTCGTGCCCGATCGTCGGGGTGTAGGTGTCGGCGAAGTCGACGCCGGCCTCGGCGGCCTGCTCCGCGAGCATCCCGTTCAGCTGCTTCGTGACGTCCCGCAGGTAGGCGGTGTCCCCGGCGCTGAACGGGAGGACCGGGTAGCAGCCCGGCCCGCTGTCCGGGAGGATCGTCGGGTACCCGACGACGGCGACCTGCGCCCGGGGTGCCCGCTCCTTGATCTCGGACAGCACGTCGCCGACCTTCGACGCCGTGTCGTCGATCCGCTCGGCCAGCTGGTCCTGGCCACCCGTGGTGTAGAAGTCCTTGCAGGCCGCGCCGAGCAGGTCGGTCGACGACCGGCTCGCGCACTCCTGGACGATCTCGCCGAACCCGATGTCGTTGCCGCCGATGGTGATCGTGACCAGCGACTCGGTGCCGTCCAGGGCGTCGAGCTGCGGCGGGTTCGGGCCGAGCTTCACGTCCTGCTCGGCGGTCATCTCCTCGGTCGTCGCGCCGCTGCACGAGACATCGGTGACGGTCGACCCGGCCGAGCGCGCCAGCAGGCCGGGGTAGTTGTTCGTCGAACGCAGGCAGCCGGCGGGCCGGCCGGACTGCACCGGGATCAGCGGCCCGGCGGCGTAGGAGTCGCCCAGCGCCACGTACCGCCCTTCGGGCGCCGTGTCGAGGTTCCGGGCGGACTGCGTCGTCGTCGCGAGTGTGGTCGGCGCGTCGGCCTGTGCCGGGGCGAGCGCGCCGGTGCCCGCGGAGGTGAGCACGGTCATCGCGGCCACGGCGAGCCAGCGGACGGGACGGGTACGCACGGGCACGGACCTCCGGTCGGGAACCGGTCGGTGCACCGCGCACCGACCCACCCCACGTAACGATCTTCCCCACACCCGGTTACGCCCCGCCCCCACCGCGTTGTGGAGAGGGGAGGCGGGCTTCAGGGGGTCGGGGAGGTGAGGCGGCGCAACGACAACGGTGCGACCAGGCGGTGCCGCAGCGCGGTCCCGTCCCACTCCTGCGGCCGGGACGGCATCGACGCCAGCCGGGCCGCGGCGGCCTCGCCCGGGTCGTCGAGCGGCTCGCGGACCCCGGCCAGGAACGCCCACTCGTGCTCCTCGCAGCCGATGTAGACGCCGCGACCGCCGGTGGCGCCGAACACCGAGGCGAACCGCTGCCAGGCCGACTTCAGGGTGGCGTCGCGCCACACCGCCGGGCTGCCGGCCTGGAACACCAGCACCCCGCCCTCGGTGAGCCGGTCCGCGCAGGCCCGGACGAAGTCCTCGGAGTAGAGCTGGTTGATCTGGGCGTCCGGCTCGTCCGGGCGCTCGTCGGGCAGGTCGACGAGGATCAGGTCCCAGTGCTCGGTGGCGTCCAGGACGAACTCCCGGCCGTCGCCGTAGGTGAGCTGCACCGGGCCGTCGCCGCGCTCGGCGGCGGCGAGCGACTCGGGGGTGTAGCCGTAGGGCAGGTACTCGGCGCAGATCCGGACGGCCTCGGTGTCGATGTCGACGTGGTCGACGTGGGTGGCCCCGGCCGCGACCGCCATCTCGCAGGCGACGCCCTCGCTGGACCCGACGACCAGGACCCGCTCGAGGTTGCGGGCCAGCAGCGCACCCGGCCACACGAGGGCCTCGTGGTAGGTCCGCTGGGTGTGCTCGGTGGACTGGCGCTCGTCGTCGCAGAACAGCGTGACGCCGTGCTCGGTGTCGGCGATGACGACCTTCTGGAACCCGGTGTGCGCGACGTGCCGGACCCGGCCCAGCTCCCAGCGCCGGGTCAGCCCCTCGGAGATCGGCTCGGTCACCGTGCGCGGGGCGCCGCCCCGGTCCACGACCTGCAGCGCGGTGTCCCCGGCCCCGACCCGGGTGGCCAGGTTCCGCACGGCGGCGACCGGGTCGGCGCTCTCCCCGCAGGTGAACACGTCCACGTGCATCCCGCCGTGCTCCGGCCAGGTGTGGATCGACGCGTGCGACTCGGCGAGGACGGCGACGACCGTCACGCCCTGCGGCTCGAACCGCTCGGTGACGATCTGGCGGACCCGGGCGCCGGCATCGGTCAGGGCCGCGTCCAGGTCGGTGCGCAGCCGCTCGGAGTCGTCGAGCACCCGCGGGTCGATCCCGCCGAGCTCCGCCAGGACGTGCCGGCCGACCGGCGAGGCCGTACTGGGCAGCGCCGGCAGCGACGAGCCGGTCAGCTCGACGCTCGGATGCAGCTCCCCGGCGACGGTCGGCGCGGGCGCGTTCAGCGAGGTGGAGGGTGACACGTCCGGATACGGTAACCGTCTCGTGACCGGGGCGCGCGTCCCCGTGGCCCGGTTCATGTCACCCGGCCACTCCCCCCCGGCGCCTCCTCCGGCGCCTCCTTCCGCGACTCCTTCCGCGACCACGACGTCGAGCGGGCCGAAGCCGTTGAACCCGACCGAGGCGTAGCTCGAGGTGTAGGCGCCGGTGCGCAGCAGGTCCACCGGCTCGCCCGCGGTCAGGTCCAGCGGCAGCGGGACCGGGGTGCGGCGGTAGATGACGTCGTCGCCGTCGCAGGTGGGGCCGGCCAGCACGCAGGGGCCGGCCGGGGTCGTCCCGGCCCGGCCGGGGACGTGCACGGGGTACCCGATCGCTTCCCCCTCGGTCTCGGCGAGCCCCTGGTAGCGGCCGACATCGAGGTAGACCCAGCGCCGGTGGTCGATCCCGGGTCTGCGGGACACCCGCAGCACGGTCGCGCGCAGCACCCCCGCCTCGGCGACCAGCGCCCGCCCCGGTTCCAGGAGCAGGTCCACGCCGTCCACCCGGCCGGCGGCGACACCGGCGTCGACCGCGGCGTCGACGGCGGCGGCGAACGGCTCCGGCCCGACGACCGGGGCCCGGTAGGCCACCGGCCAGCCGCCGCCGAGGTCCAGCTCGGGACGGCGCAGACCGGCCCGGCCGGCGACGTCCAGCGCGAGCCGCACCGCCGCGGCGTAGGTCTGCGGGCGGGTCTGCTGGGAGCCGGCGTGGAAGGTCAGTCCGGCCGGGACCAGCCCGCGGTCCGCGACCCGGCCCAGCAACGCGACCGCCTCACCGGGCAGCGTGCCGAACTTGCCGTGGAACGGCGTCGCCGAACCGGTGTCGTCGACCGAGAGCCGGACCTGGACCCGGGCGCCGGGAGCCTCGGCGGCCAGCGCGTCGACGTCCTCGGCGCTGTCGGTGACGAACCGGCGCACCCCCAGCGCCGCCGCGGCCGTCGCGGCGCCGGGACCACGGACCGGGTTGCCGTGCTGGAGCAGGTCCGGGTCAGCGCCGGCGGCCAGGCACAGCTCGATCTCGGCGTGCGAGGCGACGTCGAACCCTGCGCCCTCGGCGACCAGCGCGGCCAGCACCGCCGGTTCCGGGCAGGCCTTGACCGCGTACAGCAGCCGCGCCCCCGCGAACGCCGCACTCAGCGCGCGGTAGCGCTCGCGCACCACCTGCGGATCGAGTGCCAGGAACGGCGTCCGGCGGGGGACGGCGAGGATCTTCTCCAGTCCGGGGCTCAGATGCACGCCGGAGATGCTCCCCGCGTCCGCCACGCCCGGGACGCGGGGCCCTCCCCCGTGTCGCGTCGTCCCCCGTCTCGGATCATCTCGGCACGGCCACGATGCTGATCTACTGTCGGCCCATGACCGCACCGAAGCAGCAGCGCCGCGCCCGCAAGATCGCGATGACCGACGAGGAGGTCACCGCGTTCCTGGACGCCGAGCGCACCTGCCGGGTCGCGACCAACGGCACGAACGGCCCGCACGCGACGCCGCTCTGGTACCTCTGGGACGGTACGGCGCTCTGGCTGACCTCGCTGTCACGGTCCCAGCGCTGGACCGACCTGATGGCCGACCCGCGGATCGCCGCGGTCGTCGACGCCGGGCACGACTACACCGAGCTGCGCGGGGTGGAGCTGCGCGGCTCGGTGGAGGTCGTCGGCGAGGTTCCGCGCACCGGCGAGCCGCACGCCGAGCTGGAGCGGGTCGAGCAGGCCTTCGCCGACCGCTACACCGGCGGCCACGTGGCGATCGACGGCCGGCACGCCTGGCTGCGGCTGCGCCCGGAGAAGATCACCAGCTGGGACTTCCGCAAGCTTCCGCAGGGCTGACTCCGCCCTTTGCTCTGCGCACCTCGACGCAGCACCGCACCGGAGTGCCGACGCGCGGCCGGTCGTGAGCGGGGCCGTGCTCGCAGGTCAGATGGCGGCCGGCTCGCTCTCTCGGGTCAGGACGAAGCCCTCGTAGCCGGCGTCGGTGACCTCGCGGAGCTTCTCCCGGTATTGCCCGAGCCCGGCCATGTAGAACATGACCGTGTTCGTCTTGCCGGGGATGTTCGCCCCGAAGATCCACGAGTCGGCCTGCGGGAACAGGGTCGCGTCCGCGATCTCCCGGCAGGTCGTGGTCCAGTCGCGCTCGGCCTCGGGCGTCGGTTCCACCGTCCGTGCCCCGGACCGCTCGGCGTGCCCGACCAGCTCGCCGATCCACTCCACCTGGGTCTCGATGCTCGGCGGCAGGTTGGTGAACGGCCCGTTCGGCCCGAGGATCATGAACATGTTGGGGAAGCCGGACATCGAGACCCCGAGGTAGCTGGTCGGCCCCTCCGCCCAGTGTTCGTCGATGTGCTGCCCGCCGCGCCCACGCAGGTCCATCGCGCGGTAGTTGCCGTCGACGGCGTCGAAGCCGGTGGCGAGTACGAGCACGTCGAGCTCGTGGGTGACCCCGTCCGCGGTGCGCACACCGGCCGGGGTGACCTCGACGATCGGCGTCTCCCGGACCGAGACCAGCTCGACGTCGTCGCGGTTGAAGGTCTCGTAGAAACCCTCGTCGCACAGCGGCCGCTTGGCGTAGAGATCGGTCGGGGTCAGCTTGCGGGCGGTCTCCGGGTCGTCGACGATGTCGCTGATCTTCGAGCGGATGAACCCCGCCGCCTCCGCGTTCGCCTCCGGATCGGTGGCGACATCGCAGAACGTGCCGAACATGAAGCGGAAGCCGTTGCCGATGTCCCAGTTCTCCTGGAACACCCGCCGGCGCTCCTCGGCGGAGACGCTCATCGCCGGCACGTCGCTCTCGGAGAAGCCGAAGGCCACGGCCGAGCCGCGGACCTGCTCCCAGATGCCGTCGAAGTTCTCCTTGGTCTGCTCGACCTCGGCCTGGGCCACCGGGCGGTTGCCGGAGGGCACGACGTACTGCGGTGAGCGCTGGAAGACGGTCAGGTGCTCGGTCCGCGGCGCCGCCGCGACGATGAACTGGACCCCGGTCGAGCCGGTGCCGATCACACCGACCCGCCGGCCGGTGATGTCCAGGTCGTCCGGCCAGGCGTTGGTGTGGACGAGCCGGCCCGCGAAGTCGTCGAGACCGGGGATGTCGGGGACGTTGCTCCGGGCCAGCAGGCCGAGCGCGTTGACCAGGTAGCGGCAGGTGAGCGTCTCCCCGGTCGCGGTGGTGATCCGCCACAGGTCGGTGCGCTCGTCGAAGACCGCGCCGGTCACCTCGGTGTTCAGCCGGATGTCGCGCCCGAGGTCGTAGCGCTCGACGACGTGCTCCAGGTAGGCTAGGACGTCGGGCTGGTCGAGGTAGCGGGTGTTCCAGTTCCACTCCTGCAGCAGGTCCTGGTCGAACGAGTACCGGTAGACGAAGCCCTCGGTGTCGGACTTGGCGCCGGGGTACCGGTTGAAGTACCAGGTGCCGCCGACACCGCCGCCCTTCTCGAACGCCCGGGCCGAGAGCCCGAGCCGGTCGCGCAGCGTGTGCAGCATGTAGATGCCGCCGAACCCGGCGCCGATGACGACGGCGTCGACGTCCGGGGTGGTCGTGGGGTCGCTCATGGGATGCTCCTCTCGCGGGTCGCTCGGGACGGGTCAGCCGCGGTACCACCGGGCGACGGCGGCGATCTCCTCGTCGGCTTCCTGGGCGGTGCCGGCCAGGAACGGGAAGACGTGCTGCATGCCCTCGCGGATCGACAGCGTGACGTCGACGCCCGCGGCCCGTGCCCGGTCGGTGAGCCGGACGGCGTCGTCGAGCAGTGCCTCCGCGCCGCCGGCGTCGACGTAGAGCCGCGGGAGGCCGGTCAGGTCGGCGTGCAGCGGATTGGCCAGCGGGGTCCGCGGAGGGATCCGGCCCTCGGCCAGCACACCGGCGATCATGCCCTCCAGCAGTGGCACCGTGATCAGGGCGTCGGTCTCGGCGTTCGTCACGAGGCTCGCGCCCGTGTTCTCCATGTCCAGCCACGGCGAGAAGGCGATCACCCGGCCGGGCTGCGGGAGCCCCCGCTCACGCAGCGCCAGCGGGATCGCCACGGCCAGGTTGCCGCCCGCCGAGTCCCCGATAGTCGTGATGTCGGCCGGTGCGACGCCGCGCTCGGTCAGCGCCCGGAACGCCGCGACGCCGTCCTCGATCTGCGCCGGGTGCGGGTGCTCCGGGGCGCGGCGGTAGTCGAGCACGAACGCGGTGACGCCCAGCGCCTTCGCGACGTGCCCGGCCAGCTTGCGGTGGCTGGCCGCCGAGCCGACGGCGAACCCGCCACCGTGCGTGTAGAGCAGCACCTCGGAGGCGTTCGCCCCGGCCGGCAGCGTCCAGATCCCGGGGACGCCGCCGACGACGTCGTCGCGGTAGGTCACGTCCTCGGGCTCGCGGGTGGGTTGGTGCCACTCGTCGAAGAGGCTGCGGAGCAGCCGCGGCGGCAGGTCGGGGGTGCCGGCCAGGATGGCGGCCCAGTCGGCGTAGAGCGCTCGCAGGGCGTCCGACTCGACGGACGTGCCCGCAGGACCGGTCGATGGCGCCGTTGTCATCTGGTTCCTCCTCCGTCTCGAGCCGCGCGCGGGGCGGCTTCGGCTGTGTGTCGATCCTCGGCCGGTCCGCGTCGCCGTGGGTGTTCCGTTCTGGAACGCCTGCCGGGAGCGGTGGCGGAACGGCATCCGGGGAGATCGACGCTGGCGGTGCGGGTGTGACCTGAGGCACGGTGGACGGAGGCGGCCGCGCGCCGGCCGGAAGGAGCTGAACGCCCGCGAGCGGGCCGACCGGGGACGGACCGAGACGATGACGCGTCGACACGAGCGCCGGGACCTGCCGAGCCTGTCGTCGGCTCAGCGGGAGCGCATCCGCCGGAGCCGGGAGACCCTCGCCGACGGCGGGCTGCTGACCGAGCCGCCCGGGCGCAGCGGGGTGCCGCAGCTCATCGAGCGGAGCTGGCGGCGCTGCGCCGGGGACGAGGTGCCGGCGGCGCCGGACCGGATCGCCTACCAGGAGCCCGACGACGTCGACCCCGCCTTCGTCCGGGCCGCCGAGCCGGTGCTGGACCGGCTCCGGGACAGCTTCGCCGAGGTGCCGGTGGCGATGGTGCTCTCCGATGCGAACGGCCGGATCGTGCGGCGGCACGTCGGGGTCCGGCAGCAGCGGACGATCATGGACCGGGCGAGTGCGGCGGAGGGGTTCGACTTCTCCGAGCGGTCGATCGGCACCAACGGCATCGGGACCGTGCTGGTCGAGCGGCGCCCGGTGCTGGTCCGCGGCCCCGAGCACTACAACCTCGGGCTGGAGGGGCTCACCTGCGCCGGCACCCCGATCGTCGAGCCGTTTACCGGGCGGGTGGTGGGGTCGTTCTCACTGGCCTGCGCGACGCGGGACGTCCATCCCCTGATGCAGGTCATGGCCGGTGACATCGCCCGGCAGATCGAGGACGGGCTGCTGGAGGAGGCGGGCGACCGCCGGCGGCGGCTCGTCCGCGCCTACCTGGCGATCGACCGGGCGAGCGCTGGCGCGCTGGTCGTCGACGAGGACACCGTGCTGGCCAACCGGGCCGGGCTGGTACACACCGGCCCGGAGGTGCACCCGGTGCTCTGGGAGTTCCTCGGCGAGCACGGTCCGACCCGGCCGCGGCGGATGCAGGTACCGCTCGCGGGCGGGATGCGCGACGCCGTGGTCGAACCGGTCGACAGGGGCGCGCGTCCGGCGTTCGGTATCCGGCTCACGCCCCGGCCGTCCCGACCGGCCGACCGGTCCGGCGGCGAGGGTCGTGGCAGTCGTGCGGGATCGCGGGCGGCGCCGGAGCCGCTGCACGTCAGCCCGGAGGTCGACCGCCTGCTCGACGACGTCGTGCGGCACCGCGAGACCGTCGCGATCAGCGGGACGGGCGGGCGGGTCGGGAAAGCTGCGGACCGCCCGTCGGGTACTGGACGCGCGGGGCGCCGGTGACGTGCTCGTCGTCGCGCCGCACCTGGACCCGGACTGGTTCCCGGCGGCACGGGCGGCCGCCGCGGAGGGTCGCGGTGTGGTGGTCCGGCGGGTCCACGCGGCACCGTGCCCGTCCGCGGCGCAGATCGAGGCGCTCACCGGCAGCGGGGCGCCGGTCGCGCTCACGGTCGATCCCGACGCGGCCGACGGGACCGTGCTCGACCTGCTCCGCCGGGTCGCGAGCACCGTGCGCCTGCCCTCGCTGGCCGGGAGCCGCGAGCACCTGCCGGCGCTGGTGGCGGCGATCCTGGCCGAGCTGCCGGGGCCCGCATCGGCCACCCGATTCTCCGCCCCGGCCTGGGACCGGTTGCTGGCCTGGCGCTGGCCCGGCGACGTCGCCGAACTGCGCAACACCGTCACCGTGTCGGCCCGGCGGTCCGCGGGCGGGATCGTCGAACCGGGCGACCTGCCGGCCGAGCTCGGTGCGTCCCGGCGCGCGCCCGGGCTGCTCGAGACGGCCGAGCGGGACGCCGTGGTCGAGGCGCTCCGGACGGCAGGCGGCAACCGCACCCGGGCAGCCAGGGCACTCGGAATCGGCCGCAACACCCTCTACCGCAAGCTGCGCGAGTTCGGGATCTCCTGAGCGCCGGGGTCAGGGGGTGCCGGTGACCAGCTGCCAGAGCCCGCCGGGGCCGGCGTCCAGCGCGGCGGCGCCGACCCGGTCGTTCCAGTACGACTCGTTGCCGTCCTCGTCGCGCCAGGCCCAGAGCCGCGTCGTGACCAGCCGCAGGTCGTGCTCGCGGGTGAAGCCGATCGCGCCGTGCACCTGGTGGGTGATCCGGGCGACGACGGTGGCGGCCTCGCCGCAGCGGGCCTTCGCCGCGGCGACGGCGAGCGTCGTCGCGGGGTCGGCGAACCCGTGCGTGCCGGCGACCCGGGCCGCCTCGGCGGACGCGGCCGACGCGGCGGCGACCTCGGAGCCGGCCTCGGCGAGCATCTGCTGGACGGCCTGGAACTTCCCGATCGGACGTCCGAACTGGACCCGCTCCCCGGCGTAGCCGATCGCCCGGGCCAGCGCCCCGCGGGCGGCCCCGGCCAGCAGCAACGACCGGGCCAACGCCGCGCGCAGCGCCAGCTCCTCGGCCGCCCCGGACGGTGCGGCCCCGGCCGCGAGCGGTGTGGCACCGGAGAACGTGAGCGTGTCCCGGGGCTCCTCGGCCACGTTGGCGCCCTCGGTGACCTGCGCGTCCGACGCGTCGAGCACCAGGACCCGGTCGGCGTCCAGTACGACGACCGCGGCCAGCGACCGGCCCCACGGCACCCGGGCGAGGGTCCCCGACACCGTCCCGGTGTTCCCGGAGGCACCCTGGTCTCGGGCCAGGCCCCCGGGGTGTCCCTCGGGACCGGCGGAGCGGTCGGCGCCGGACCCGGAAGCGGAGCCGGTACCGGGAGCGGAGCCGGCTCGGCGGGCGGAGCCGGGCGCCGCGGCGACGGCCGTCAGCGGGCCGTCCGGCACCTCCAGGCCGGCCGCGCGGGCCAGCCAGCCCCCCAGCAGGTCGGTCTCGGCCAGCGGCACCCGCGCAGCCCAGGCACCGGCCGCCTCCAGCAGGACGGCGGCGTCGTCCAGGGTCCCGCCGGTCCCCGGGTCGGTCAGCGTGGTCAGCCCGGCCCCGGCGCACGCCGTCCAGACGGCGTGGTCCAGCCCGACGGCGTCCTTGTCGTAGGAGTCCGCGAAGATCGACTCCGCGAGCTCGGCCAGCTCGGCGTTGCGGCCCATCAGCACTGCTCCCTCATCAACGCAGTCCCATCCCCCGCGCGACGATGCCGCGCAGGACCTCGTTGGTGCCGCCGCGCAGGGTGAACCCGGGCGCGTGCAGCACGGCGTCGGCCAGCAGCCGGGCGAAGCCGCCCTCGGCGGCCGGGTCCGGGGGCGTGTCGCAGAGCAGCCGGGCGGCGTCGACGATCTCGTTCTCGAACCGGGTGCCCAGGTCCTTCACCAGCGCCGCGGCCAGCTCCGGGGCCTGCCCGGACTCCAGCGCACCGGCGATCGCCAGCGACATCCGGCGCAGCGTCCACACCCGCGATACCAGCGAGCCGATCCGCCGCCGCGTGCCGGCGTCCACGTCGCCCGCCGCGACCAGCTCTCCCACCAGCGCGGACAGCAGCGGGTAGGTGGACAGGAACCGTTCCGGGCCGGACCGCTCGAACGCCAGCTCCCCGGTGACCTGGGCCCAGCCGTTGCCGAGCTCGCCGAACACCCGCTCGTCCGGGATGAAGACCCTGTCGAAGACGACCTCGTTGAAGTGGTGCGCGCCGGTGAGCAGCGGGATCGGCCGGATCTCGACGCCGGGCCGGTCCAGCTCGACCAGGAACTGGGACAGCCCCGCGTGCCGGTTCTTCTCGTCCTTCGGCGCGGTGCGCACCAGCGCGAAGAACGCGTGCGCGTGGTGCGCCCCGGACGTCCAGACCTTCGTGCCGGACAGTTCCCAGCCGCCGTCCACCCGGTCGGCGCGGGTGCGCACCGACGCCAGGTCCGACCCGGAGTCCGGTTCGGACATCCCGATGCCGAAGAAGACCTCGCCCCGGGCGATCCCGGGCAGGAAGGCCCGGCGCTGCTCCTCGGTGCCGTGCCGCAGCAGCGACGGCCCGATCTGGCGGTCCGCGACCCAGTGCGCGGCCACCGGCGCCCCGGCGGCGAGCAGCTCCTCGGTCACCACGTAGCGGTCCAGCGCGGACCGGCCGTGCCCGCCGTACTCGGTCGGGATGGTCATGCCCAGCCAGCCCCGCTCGCCGAGCCGCCGGGAGAAGCCCTCGTCCCAGCCGGACAGCCACACGTCGGCGCGGGGCGTCCAGGCCCCGGCCGCACGTTCGGCGTCCAGGAAGGATCGGACCTCGGCCCGCAGTTCCGCGAGATGTCCGGGCAGCTCGACCGGCTCGGGGACGAGCTCGGGAAGCCGGGTCAGCGTCGTCGATGCTCCTGCCACACGGACATCATCGCCCACCGGCGGCCGACGTGCCGGTGTCTATGGGCCGTCTCACCGGGGTACGTTGCGGCCATGACCACGACAGCTGACGAGCGCAGGGTCACCGAGGCCGCCCCGACCGGGCTGTTCATCCGCGGGGCGTGGCGATCGGCCCAGAACGGGGCCACCACGAAGGTGGAGGACCCGGCCACCGGCGAGGTGCTCGCCGAGGTCGCCGACGCCTCCCCCGCGGACGGGATGGACGCGCTCGACGCCGCCCAGGCGGCGCAGCCGGTGATCGCCGCGATGCCCCCGCGGGAACGTAGCGAGATCCTCTACCGGGCCTACCGGCTGCTGCACGAGCGGGCCGACGACCTGGCCATGCTCATGACCCTGGAGATGGGCAAGCCGCTCGCCGAGGCGCGCGGCGAGGTCGTCTACGCGAGCGAGTTCCTGCGCTGGTTCGCCGAGGAGGCCGTCCGGATCGACGGCGGCTACCAGGTCGCGCCGAACGGTCAGACCCGGTTCCTGACCATCCGCGAACCGGTCGGTGTCTGCGTGTTCGTGACGCCGTGGAACTTCCCGCTCGCGATGGGCACCCGCAAGATCGCCCCGGCGATCGCCGCCGGCTGCGCCTCGATCATCAAGCCGGCCCCGCAGACGCCGCTGACGATGCTGGCGTTCGCCCAGGTCCTGGCCGACGCCGGGCTGCCGGACGGCGCGCTGAACGTGATCACCGCGACCGACGCGGGCGGGGTCATGGAGCCGATCATCCGGGACGGCCGGGCCCGCAAGATCTCCTTCACCGGCTCCACCCCGGTCGGCAAGAAGCTGCTCGCCCAGGCCGCGGACAAGGTGCTGCGGTCCTCGCTGGAGCTGGGCGGGAACGCGTCGTTCATCGTGCTCGACGACGCCGATGTCGACGCCGCCATCGAGGGCGCGATGATCGCCAAGATGCGCAACATGGGCGAGGCCTGCACCGCGGCCAACCGCTTCTACGTGCAGCGCGGCGTCGCCGACGAGTTCGCCCGCAAGCTCGCCGACCGGATGGGTGCGCTCAAGGTCGGCCGGGGCACCGAGGAGGGCGTCAACGTCGGCCCGCTGATCGACGCGAAGGGCCGCGACAAGGTCGTCGACCTGGTCGCCGACGCCGTCGCGAACGGAGCGGGCGTCGCGCTCGGTGGCGAACCGCAGGACGGGCCGGGCTACTTCTACCCGCCGACCGTGCTGACCGACGTCCCGGAGAACTCGCGGCTCAACCACGAGGAGATCTTCGGACCGGTCGCGCCGATCACCGTCGTGGACTCCGCGGACCAGGCCCTCGCCGCGGCGAACGCCACCGAGTTCGGCCTGGTCAACTACGTCTACACCCGAGACCTGAACCAGGCGCTGCGGATCGCCGAGAACCTGCAGAGCGGGATGATCGGGCTCAACACCGGGCTGGTGTCGAACCCGGCGGCACCGTTCGGCGGGGTCAAGGAGTCCGGGCTGGGCCGCGAGGGCGGCATGGTCGGGATCGACGAGTTCCTGGAGACCAAGTACGTCGCGATCGGCTTCTCCGGATAGGCCGGACGCACGACAGCGGGCCCGGTGCCGTCGGCACCGGGCCCGCTGTCGTCGTGCGTGCGGCGGGCGGGTCAGCCACCCTCGCCGGTCGGCCCCACCGGGCCCTGCACCTGGTCTTGGGCCTCCTGCACCGCGGACGGGTCACCGTTGATCAGCAGGTCGGCCAGCGTCGTGCCGCCGTTGAACACCATCATCACCAGCAGCAGCGCCACCGACCCGACGACCGCCGCGGTGAGCCCGCGCTGCGCGGACCCCGCGGTGGTGAGCCGGCCGCGGTTGGTCTCCACCACCCAGGCCCGCGCCGCGAACGCGGCGAGGACCAGGGCGAATGCCACCCAGGTGAGCGTGAGCCCGATCACTGGCCCGTCCCCTCTGTCGGAGCCGGCGCCGGAGCTCCGGGCGCGGGGGCACCGGGCGCGGGGGCACCGCCGGCCGCCGGCTCGTTGCGGACGAGCACGGCGTTGAACTCGTTCTCGTAAATTGCCCGGTACTGGCCGGAGGCGATCAGCTGCTCGCGGATCGCCAGCGTCCAGCCGGGCTCCTCGCCGTTCAGCACGACGCCCTGCTTCTCGATCGACGGGTAGAACAGCAGCGTGTCCGGCTGCACCAGGTCGATGCAGCGGAACGGGTCGGACGCCAGGATGCCGCAGCCCTGGCCGCCGGAGGCCATGTTGTTGGTCGTGCCCACGCCTTCCAGGGCGTACGGGCCGACCGTGGCCAGTGGCTGGACCGTCGCGCCCGGCGGGGTCTGGTCGTAGGCCAGCCGGGTCATCTGCACGTCCTCGGTGGTGACGTCCTGGTAGGCGTCGTTGCCGCCGCGGATCGTCACCATCACCACCAGCAACGCCAGCATGCCGACGGCGAGCCCGATCTCCCGGCTGCGGTTCACCCGCACGAACGCCCGGAGCGCGTCCACCGCGAGGATGGTCAGGATCGGCAGCCCGTAGAGCACCACTCGCAGCAGCAGCTCGCCGCCGTAGCTCTGCACCGCGGCCATCCCCATCGGGATCACGGCGAGCAGGATCGGCACCAGGTCCCGGCGCCGCTTCCAGTAGACCCAGGCACCGGCGAAGCCGATCAGGTAGGTCAGCCCGGTCATCACCAGCCGCATGCCCTTGACCGCGACCTGCCCGAGGTCTCCCTCCAGCCGGTCCGCGACGCCGGCCTCGAGCGCGCCGCCCTCGTCGCCGCTGCCGACGATCATGCTGATCTGGTTGAGCCAGAAGTCCCGGGCCGCGATCAGGATGTAGACGCCGACCGCGAGCGTCGCGATGAACACCAGCCCGCGGCCGCGGAACCGGCCGACGATCGCCAGCACCGCCAGCTGCCCGATCAGCGCGAACGGGGTGAGCTGGTGGGTCGGTGCCAGCGCGATCACGCACAGCGAGGCGCAGAAGTAGATCAACAGCAGCTGCCGGGCTGGCAGCGTCGGGGTGTTCGGCGGGGTCATCGCGCTGACCAGCCAGCGTCGCCAGCGGGGCAACCGGGGACTGCCCCGGTGCGACCGTGGCCAGCCCGGGACGCCGCCGTTGTCCACCCGGCGGGTGGCCAGCGGGCCCAGCGCGAAGGTCAGCACCGTCAGCAGCAGCACGATCGCGGTGGCCTGCGGCGAGAAGTAGTCCTGCTCGATCCAGTTCAGCCCGACGAACAGCCAGGCGGCCACCCACGGGGCGCGGGTGCTGCCCAGCATCGAGCGGGCCAGCGCGTACACGCCGATCACCCACACCGCGACGATCGCGACCGGGTACCAGCGCAGCACGGTGTCGAGCTGGTCGGCGCCGGCGGCGTCCCGGAACCAGGCCCACTGGGCGAAGAACCCCGGCCAGTAGAACCGGGCGTCCACGCCGGTGGGCGGGATCCCGTCGCCGGTCATCGCGTCGACGAACCCGGAGATCAGCCACGCGGTGGTGAACCGGGCCTTCGGCTGGACCGCCGAGGGCAGCCCGGTCGAGCAGAGGATGAGCACCGCCGTGGCGGCACCGAGCATCGGGATCCGCGGCCGCGGGGAGCGCAGCTCCACCACGCAGCAGAGGACGGCCAGCGCCAGCGCGGCCCAGCCGAACGGGCTGAGCACCCCGGCCAGACCCCAGCCGCCGAGCGAGCCGAGATCGGTGGTGGCCGCGGCCAGCGGCAGCATCAGCACGGCCAGCACGGCGAGCACCGGCGCCGCCCAGATCCACAGCGGCGACAGCGGCTCCGGTGGGCCCGGTGGCGGCGGGTTCTGGAACCCGCCCGGCCCGTCCCCGGACGGGCGCGGGCCCGGGGCCCGGACCGCCGAGGTCGGCGAGTCCGGTCCGGGCGGTGTCAGGTACCGGGTCCGCTCGCTCGGGCTTGCCTCCACCGGTGCGGACGCGTGGGTCGCCGCCCCCACCGCCGGTTCCCGGCTCCGGGCCGACGGGTCGGGGGCACCCGCCCTGCGGGTCTCCGGCGTCACGACTTCACCTCCGAGGGGGACCGACGTTGCCACGCCGGAAGGAACTTGAGACCGAGCGCGCAGAGCACCTGCGCGCCCAGGTAGCCGAGCACGAACGGCAGCATCACCAGGCTCATCGGCGTGGTCGCCGGATCCGGCAGCGGCACCACGAAGGCGAAGCCGACGACCAGCCCGGTGTTGAGGAGCTGCAGCTTGGCGTAGCCCATGCCGTCGCCGTCGGCCTGCCGCCGGGCCAGCTCGAACACCACGATCAGCCGGAACAGCAGGCCGACCATGAGCACCGCCAGGGCCGGCGCGCCCGCGGTGTAGCCCGCGCCGAGGACCGACAGCACGGGGTAGCCCAGCGCGGCACCCAGGGCGAGCACCGGGACGAACAGCAGCAGCATCCGGCGGCGCGCCAGCCGGGCGAGCTCCTCGGCGCGGTGCGGCTCGCGGGCGGTCTGCACGGCCAGCGAGTTGGTGAAGAACGTCGCCGCCATGTCGACGACCGTCACCGCCTGCCAGATGATGAAGAAGACCGCGCCGATCTCGTTGCCCATCTGCAGGTTCGCCAGCAGCGGCACCTGGTTGTAGAGCGCGGCGTTGCCCATCTGGGCCAGCGCGGTCGGCGCCAGGAACGCCACCATCGTCGACCGCGCGGGCAGCACGCCCGGCCCCCCGGTCGCGGCGAACCGCCGGGTCATGAACCAGAGCATCACGGTGCCCACCGCGACCCACAGCACGACCGGGACGGCCCAGGACAGGATCAGCCCCTGGGCGGCGAACGCCGAGCCGAGCACGAACAGCAGCCCGATCCGGACCACGGCGAAGGTGCCGTTGCGCCAGACCGCCACCCACGGCCGCCCGATGGCGACCATGACGAAGTCGTGCACGACGAACACGCCCCAGCCCGCGCAGGCCAGGACGAACAGCAGCAGCCCCCAGCCGAACGAGCCGCCACCCGCGGTGTCGGCGATGCTCGGGACGATCACGGCGTAGACCAGCCCGAGCAGGCCGGACAGCGGCATGATCAGCAACAGCGACCCGAACACCAGCCGCACCGAACGCCGGCCGGCCCCGGGAAGCCAGCGCATGAGCCCGATACCCAGGTTGAGCTGGGCGGCACCGCCGATCAGCTGCATCGCCGAGACGAACTCGGAGGCCTTGCCGACCTCCTCCTGCGGCATGATCCGGGTCGAGATCAGCACGACCAGCAGGCCGGCGACCGAGCCGAACGCCGAGCACAGCGAGAGGGCCAGCCCGTCGCCGATGCCGCCGTTGCCGTGGTTGCCGCCGTCGTCGTCATCACCGTCGGTGTCGCCCGGGCGATGCGGCGGCGGGGGCGGTTGCTCCCCCGGCCCGCGCAGCCCGACGGCGGGCAGGTACTCGGTGCGCTGCTCGGCGATCGTGTTGCGGCGGATCCGGTCGTGCGCGGGGCGGAGCCGCTCGGTCGGCTGCTCGCCGGCCGGCTCGGACCCGGGCGTGCCGGACCCGGCAGCGGCCCGCGGGAACGCGGCGGGGCTGCTCCGGGACGGTGGGGCGACGGGGCGGTGCGGGCCCTCCGGATGCTGTGGCCCGGACGTGTCCCGGCCGCCGTTGGCCGGGCCGGGTCCGGGGGCGCCCGCTGCGCGGGTGCGCTCCGGCCCGACCGGCCTCACTGCGCGACCACCGCGTGACGCAACAGGAAGGGCACGCTGAGCAGGGTCACCAGGAACAACGCCACGCTCGGGTACCAGAGCCCGAGGCTGACCATGAGCTGCCCACCGATCAGTGTCACGGCGGTGCCGACACCCAGGGTGAGCAGCCAGACGTGCGCGGCGGGGGCACGGCGCAGGAAGCCGGCCGCGGCCCAGCCGGGCCCGAGCAGCAGGAAGCCGATCGTCACCAGCAGCCGGAACTCGCCGAGCGGGCCGCCGTTGACGCCCAGCACGTTCAGCAGACACGCGATGACGCCCGCGGCCACCAGCAGGATCGCCACGTAGCGACGCGCGGTACGAGCGCGGGTCAGCTCGGCTGCGGACGGCACGCTCACCGCGGCACTCCCCTTCCTCCGGTCACCGGCACCGCCCCGAGCCGGGACGGCGCCGGCGGTCGTCGCTCATGGTCGACCCGCCGGCCTCGTGACCGGCGGATCGGTGCGCGGCCGCACGGGTCGCAGATCCGGCGTCGCCGGTCAGGACGCCTCTTCACCCCATGCGTACCGCACGCCCACCTGGTCGGCGCGCGGGGCCCCGTCCTGGCCGGACGCGGCCGGGGTCCGGGCGGCGCGCTCGTCGCCCGGTGCCCGGACCTCGCGGTCCCGGCCCGCACGCGGCGTCGGCGACGGCGCGTGCGGGCGCTGTGCGGCCGGCATCGGAGCGCCGGAACCGGACGTACCCGGCGCCGGTCGCCCGGTCGCTGCGGCGGACGGGCCACCGGCTGAGCCGGACGGCACCGCGGGGACGCCGGGGGCGGGGTGCCCGTTCCCGGAATGTCCGTTCACCGGCTGCCCGTTCGAGCCGTACCCGTTGGCGCGCCCGGCCGCGACCGGCGGTGGGGCGGGGTGCCCGGCCGGCGGGACCACCGCGGCGGGCATCTCCGGGGCGAGCGAGCCGCGCTCGTCCCGCCCGACCCGCCGGCGCTCGGCGGCCAGCGTGCGCAGCACCCGGCTGCCGTCGGCGAAGGTCCGCAGGTTGGTCTCACCGAACATCCGCTGCTTCTCCACCGAGGGCACCTCGGTGATCGTCAGACCGGCGGCGGCCACCCGGCAGTTCAGCACGGTCTCGATCTCGAACCCGTCGCCCCAGTACATCCCGTCGTCCGGGTGCCGCGGCAGGTCGACGGGCGGCAGCTCCAGGTCCGGCAGGATGTCCACCCAGAACGCGTTGTAGCCGTAGCAGAGGTCGGTGTAGCGGGTGCCGAACAGCGTGTTCGCGACCAGGTTGAGGCCGGCGTTACCCCCCTTGCGCAGGAACGTGATGTCGTCACTGCCGCCGCCCCTGGTGAACCGGCTGCCCTTCGCGAAGTCGGCCCCCTCGACCAGCGCCCGGACGAACCGCGGGATCTCCTGCGGGTCGGCCGACCCGTCGGCGTCGAACATCACCAGGACGTCGCCGGAGGCCGCGGCGAACCCGCAGGCCATCGCGTTGCCCTTGCCCTTGCGGGTCTGGCGGACGATCCGGACGTCCGGAAGCACGCGCTGGGCGGTCTCGATCGTCCCGTCCTTGGAGTTCCCGTCCACCACCAGGACCTCGTGCACGGCGGGTCGCACCGCGGCGATCGCCGGCAGCACCACCTCGAGGTTCCTGGCTTCGTTGCGGGTCGGCACGATCACCGACACGCGCGGTTCGCGCGGACGGTGCGGTCCGTGGTCTGGGCGCTGGTTCACCGGTCTCTCCCCCGAATCGATCGGTTCTGGGCGCACGCGGATGGCGGGCGTTCCGTGTCGTCCGGCGACACGGGCGACGGCGCCGCCACCGGATGGTCCTGCCCCGCAGTAGGGGGCATAGGGCTTATCTCCGCCGACGTCGCTCGCGTTACGTGACCCGCACCGCAACGCGCGTCACCCGGACGGTGGAGCATCGGCGCAGCCGAACCTGCTGGACGGCGCACCGGACCCGTTGCCACAGCCCCGCATCCTACGGACGATGCGGCGTTCGGCGGCTTCCGGGACCGCCCGGACGGCGATCGCCGACGACCGGACGGCCGTCGATCGACCATCGTCGGCCTCCCGCCGACCGAAGGCCGGTCGGCGCACCTCCGGCGGCGGACCGGGCGGCCGACAGGGGTAGCGTTGCTCGCCACCCGCACCCTGTCCCCGACCCCGACGAGGTGGCTGATGAGGCCCGGCGGCTTCCTCCCCAGCGTGTCCGTCTGCATCCCGGTCTACAACGGCGAGACGTTCCTGGCCGAGACGATCCGCAGCATCCTGGACCAGACCTGGCGCGACTTCGAGCTGGTGCTCCTCGAGAACAACAGCTCGGACGCCAGCTGGGAGATCGCCACGTCGTTCCGGGACCCGCGGATCCGGGTGGAGCGCAACCGGGAGACGCTGCCGCAGGGCGAGAACTGGAACCGGGCCGTGCAGCTGTGCCGGGCGCCGCTGGTGAAGCTGGTCTGCGCCGACGACCTGCTGCACCCGCGCTGCCTCGAGCTGCAGGTCCCGCCGATGCGCGACGACCCCTCGCTGGCCCTGGTCGCCTCCCGCCGGCACATGATCGACGAGCAGAGCCGGGTGATCGTGCCCCGGCGTGGTCTCGGCGGCAACCTGGTCGGCCTGCACTCCGGCAGCGAGGTCGCCCGCCGGGTGATCCGCAACGGCGCCAACCCGATCGGCGAGCCGGGCAACGTGCTGTTCCGGCTGGAGCAGTTCGTGGCCGCCGGCGGCTGGCGTTCCGACCGCCGGTTCATCATGGACCTCGACGCCTGGATGCGGCTGCTGCATTACGGCGACTTCCTCGGCATCCCGGAGACCCTCGCGGCCTTCCGGATCGCCCGGGGCACGGTCTCCTCGCAGTACGAGCAGCAGCTCTCGGACGAGCAGCAGCTGCTGTTCGACGAGCTCGGCGGGTCCGGCGTGTTCGACGTGCGCTCGCTCGACGTGCGGATCGGCCGGATGACGCTGCCGCTGGGCCGGGCCCGGCGCAAGGCGCTGTTCAAGGTCTCCCGGCTGGCCGCCCGGCGCGACGACAAGGCGCTGGCCGAGGAGCAGGAGGCGGCCTCCTCCTGACCCGGCGGCCCCGGCCGGGCACGACCATCCGAACGGACGGGCCCGAACGGGACTTTCCGGACAGTCGGGCTCCGCATCTCCTGCCAGCACTTGGCGAGAGCCTCGAAGTGGCGTTGACTGTCCGCACCCGGGCGGGTGGCCCGGCCCGACGATGTCGCGGGGGGTGCCCATGCACACGGATGCGGTCGCCATGCACATGAGCGACGGACTGGTGAACGGCCCGACGGCGCTGTTGTTCGGTGCGGCGGCGGTGGCCGCGCTCGCGGTGGCGGTGCTGCGCGCCCGCGCCGACCTAGACGACCGGACCGCCCCGATGGCCGGCCTGGTGACGGCGTTCGTGTTCGCCGTGCAAATGATCAACTTCCCGATCCTGCCCGGTGCCAGCGGCCACCTGCTCGGCGGCGCCCTGGTGGCGATCCTGGTCGGGCCGTGGGTCGGCATGATCAGCATCGCGATCGTGCTCGTCGTCCAGAGCCTGCTGTTCGCCGACGGCGGGATCACCGCGCTCGGCACCAACATCACCAACATGGCGGTGATCGGCGTGCTGGTCGGCTGGGCGGTGGCCCGGTCGCTGCGCCGGCTCGCGGTCCGCTCGCGCGCCGGCCTGGTCGGCGTCGCGTTCGTCGCGGCGCTGGTCAACACCGTGGTCGCGTCTCTCGGCTTCGTCCTGCAGTACGCGGTCGGCGGAGCCGGTGGCGCCGCGCTCGGTACGGTGTTCGCGTTGATGGTCGGCCTGCACGTACTGATCGGGATCGGCGAGGGCGTGATCACCGCGGCGACCGTCGGTGCGGTCGCCGCGACCCGTCCGGACCTGGTCCACCTGCTGCGCGGCACCGCGATCCCGCTCGCCCGCCGCACCGACGCCCCGGAGGCCACCCGATGAGCGCCACCCGCGCCGGGCGACGCCCGTTGCTGTTCTTCGTCGGGTTCGGTGTGGTCAGCCTGCTGATCGCCGGCCTGATCTCCTACCTCGCCTCCGGCGACCCGGACGGGCTGGACACGGTCGCGCTGGACGGCTGCACGGTCGTCGAGAACGCGCGGGGCGAGGAGGATCTGCAGGGGACCTGCATCGCGCAGAACGAGGGCGAGCACGCGCTCGGGGCGAGCCCGCTGGCCGACTACGCGCTCGGTGACACGGACGGCACCGGCGGCGTCGCCGGGGTGATCGGCGTCGCGGTGACCCTGGCCGTGGCCGGCGGGGTGTTCCTGCTGCTGGGCAGGCGGAGGGAGTAGTGGGCGCGGGGCACCACCACGGTGCGGGTGCGGAGCAGGCGCTGCATCTGGACCACGACTCCCCCGTGCACCGGCTGCCCCCCGAGGTCAAGGTCGTCTCGGCATTCCTGGTCGTGGCCGCCGTGGTCGCCACCCCGCGGGAGGCGTTCGCCGTGTTCGGCGGATTCGCGCTGCTGCTCGCCGCGGTGTGGGTGGTGGCCGGGATCCGGCCCGGCTGGATCCTGCGCCGGTCGGTGATCGAGCTACCGTTCGTCATGCTGGCGGTGCTGCTGCCGTTCACCGGGCCCGAGCCGACCGTGGCCTGGCTCGGGCTCACGCTGTCCGAACCGGGGCTGCTCGGGGCGTGGAACATCCTGGTCAAGGGCACCCTCGGCGTCCTGACCTCGCTCACCCTCGCCGCGACGACGCCGATGCGCGACCTGCTCGTCGGGCTGCAGCGGCTGCACGCCCCGGGGATCGTCACCACGATCGCGACGCTGATGCTGCGATACGCCGGGGTGATCGCCGCCGAGGCCCGGCGGATGCGGCTGTCCCGGATCTCCCGCGGGCACGACCCGCGGTTCCTCTGGCAGGCGGCGGCCACCGCCCGCGGGGTCGGCGCGCTGTTCGTGCGGGCCTACGAACGCGGCGAGCGGGTGCACCTGGCGATGCTGTCCCGCGGCTGGACCGGGACGATGCCGCCCACCGGCGACACCCCGACGACGGCGCGGCAGTGGGTCACCGGCCTGTCCGCTGCCGCCGTCGCGGTGCTGCTGGCGGGCTCGGGGTGGGTGCTCGGGTGAGCGCTCCCGCGCTGCGGATCACCGACCTGGCCTACGCCTACCCGGACGGGCACCAGGCGCTCTACGGGATCGACCTGGCGATCGCACCCGGCGAGCGGGTCGCGCTGCTCGGCCCGAACGGCGCGGGCAAGACCACCCTGGTGCTGCACCTGAACGGCATCCTCGGCGCCGGAGGGCCGGGCAACGGCGCCGCGTACGGGTCCGAGGGCTCGGTCGAGGTGGGCGGCCTGCCCGTCGCGAAGCCGCACCTGCAGGAGATCCGGCGCCGGGTCGGGATCGTCTTCCAGGACCCGGACGACCAGCTGTTCATGCCGACCGTCGGCGAGGACGTCGCGTTCGGCCCGGCCAACTTCGGGCTGCGCGGTGCGCAGCTGCGCGAGCGGGTGCAGCAGGCCCTGCACGCGGTCGGGATGGCCGAGCTCCTCCACCGCTCCCCGCTGCACCTGTCCGGCGGGCAGCGCCGACGGGTCGCGCTGGCCACCGTGCTGGCCTGCGACCCGGAGATCCTGGTGCTCGACGAGCCGTCGTCGAACCTGGACCCGGTGGCCCGCCGGGAGCTCGCCGAGGTGCTGCTGGGGCTGGACCGGACGATGCTGATGGTCACCCACGACCTGCCCTACGCGCTGCAGCTGTGTCCGCGCGGCGTGGTGCTCGACGGCGGCACGGTCGTCGCGGACGGCACGACCCGCGACCTGCTGGCCGACGCCGACCTGCTGGCCAGGCACCGCCTGGAGCTCCCTTACGGCTTCGTCCTGGCCTGATGGGCGCTCGTGGAGCCCCGGTGCCGTGGCCGGAGCACCGCGGCCCCACGAGTACCCGGGGTGCCCGCCTCAGCCGCGCGAGTCCCGGGCGGCCGCGTCGGGGGACGCCTCGATCTGCGAGGCGGGTCCGCCGTTACCGGCGCGGCCGGCCGCGCCGGAACGCTCGCCCACCTGCGGGACCTCCGCCTGTGCGGCCGCGGTCGCCTCGGCCACCTGCCGGGCGATCTCCGGGTCAGTGGAGACGTCGAACCAGTCCTTGACCGCCTCCTCGTCCTCGGCGGGCTTCGAGGCCGGCCCGTCGTCGGCGCTCGGGGCGAAGCGGAACACGCCGTCCTCGCCGGGCGCCCCGAGCATCCGGGTGAAGCCCTCCAGGGCCTTGCCGAAGTCCGAGGGCACCATCCAGACCTTGTTCGCCTCGCCCTGCGCCATCTCCGGCAGCGTCTGCAGGTACTGGTAGGCCAGCAGCTCCGGGGTGGGCTTGCCGGCCTTGATCGCGGCGAACTTCTTCTCGATCGCCTTCGCCTCACCCTGCGCCTCGAGGTACTGGGCGGCCCGGCGACCCTGCGCGCGCAGGATCTCGCCCTGGCGCTCCGCCTCGGCGCCCAGGATGGCCGCCTGCTTGGAGCCCTCCGCGGTGAGGATCTGCGACTGCTTCTGGCCCTCGGCGCTGCGGATGGCCGACTCCCGCTGACCCTCCGCGGTGAGGATCATGGCCCGCTTCTCGCGGTCGGCCTTCATCTGCTGTTCCATCGAGTTCTGGATGGACGGCGGCGGGTCGATCGCCTTGATCTCGACCCGGGCGACCCGGATGCCCCAGCGCTCGGTCGCTTCGTCCAGCTCGCCGCGCAGCGCGGTGTTGATCCGGTCCCGCGAGGTCAGCGTCTGCTCCAGGGTCATGCCGCCGACCACGTTCCGCAGCGTCGTGGTGGTGATCTGCTCGACACCGGCGACGAAGTTCGCGATCTCGTACACCGCGGCCTTCGCGTCGTTGACCTTGAAGTAGACGACCGTGTCGATGTTGACGGTCAGGTTGTCCTGGGTGATGACCGGCTGCGGCGGGAACGACACGACCTGCTCGCGCAGGTCCACCCGCTCCCGGGTGCGGTCCACGAACGGCACCAGGATCGCCGGGCCGCCCTCCCGGACACTGTGGAAACGGCCCAGCCGCTCGATGATGTACGCCCACTCCTGCGGCACGATCACGATCGACTTCGCGACGATCGTCACCACCAGCACGAGCAGGACGATCGCGATGATCACACCGGCATCCATCCGGTCTCCCCTCCAACCGCGCCGGAGTACCGGCGCTCACGTCCGCCCCGGAATGCCCGGGGCTGATCGCCGGCGGTCCTGCAGCTCAGGACTCCGGCAGTTCCCCCCGCCCGGTCACGAGCACGGCCGCGCCGGTCACCTGCAGCACGGTCGCCGTGGCGCCCTCCTCGAGCACCTCGGCACCGTCGAGCGAGCGGGCCGACCACAGCTCCCCGGCGATCCGCACCTGCCCGCCGCCGCCGTCGACCCGCTGGACGACCTCGGCGGCGGACCCGACGAACCGGTCCTGGTACCGCTCCAGCGGCCCCATCCGCTCCTGCAGCTTCCGTTTCGCGGCCGGCCGTGCGGCCAGCAGCAACAGCACCGACACGACCGCGAACACTCCCGCGCTCCCGACCACCTCCAGGCCGAGCGCGGCCCCGCCCGCGGCGGCGAGCGCGCCCCCGCCGAGCATCACCAGGAAGAGCTCACCGGACACGAATTCGGCGCCGATCAGTACCACCCCTACGAGCAGCCAGATCAGTGCCGGTGTCATGGCTACAGAGTGCCAGAAACGGACATCGGCCAGCGGCGAGCCGGCACCGACACCCGGAAGGTTGGCCGATCGTTATCCCTGCGGCGCATCCCCGGCGGCGGTCACGAAGTCGATCAGACGCTCCACCGCGCCGATCATCGGCGACTCCAGGTCGCGGTAGCTGCGGACCGCGCCGAGTACCCGGCGCGCCCCGTCGGCGGGCTCGCCCCACCCGAGCCGGTCGCAGATCCCGGTCTTCCAGTCGGTGCCCCGCGGGACCGTCGGCCACTCCCGGATCCCGACCACCGAGGGCTTCACCGCCTGCCAGACATCGACGTAGGGATGCCCGGTGACCAGCACGTGCTGCTGCGCCGCGGTGGTCGCCCGGTACGCCTCGCGGGCCTGCCGGGCCTCCTTGGTGCCGTCGACCAGGTGGTCGACCAGGATCCCGAGCCTGCGGTGCGGGCCGGGGTCGAAGTCCCGGACCGCGGCGGCCAGGTCGTCCACGCCGTGCAGCGGCTCGACGACCACACCCTCGACGCGCAGGTCGTGCCCCCAGACGCGTTCGAGCAGCGCGGCGTCGTGCAGGCCTTCGACCCAGATCCGGGCGGCCCGGGCGGTGCGCGCCGTCAGGCCCGCCACGTGCACCGAGCCGGACGCGGACAGCGTGCGCCCCGCCGGCGCCGCGACCGGCCGGACCAGGGTGGCCGGCGCGCCCTCGTGCAGGAACGCGGCCGGGCGCAGCGGGAAGATCCGCCGTCCGCCGTGCCGGTCCTCCAGCGTGACCTCGCTGCCGGTGATCGCGACGACCGCCCCGCAGAACCCGCTGGCCGGGTCCTCGACGACCAGGCCGGGCTCCGCCGCGACCTCGGGCACCTGCCGGCGCCGCGCGGTGCGGGTGCCGCCGGCGTCGAAGGCTCCGCGGTAGTCGTGGGATCGGCTCATGGCCCCCAGTATCGGCGCGCGGCGCGACCGGACCGGGACGCGACACGCGCCCCCGGGCGCGATCACCCAGCGCCGACGAGAGATGTACGCGGAGTCACTCGCCTGGCGGCGGTGTGTGCGGCGCGCTCCGTCGTTAGCCTGGCCGGCGTGTCCTGTGCCTCTGCGACCCTGGCCGTGTGGGCCTCGGCCTGGCTGGCCGGGGCGGCTGCCCCCGACGACGTCCTCGACGCGCTCGCGCCGTGGTCCGACGCGCACGACGTCGCGGCCGCCGACCCCGAGGCCGCCGAGCTGACCGGGCTGCCCGGTCCCGGTGCGCCGCCCAGCTCGACCACGATGCTGCTCGCCGCCGTCCGCCGGATCGCCCCGCGCGGGCAGGCCCGGCTGGTACTGCCCGCCCCCGGCGACGTCCGCGGGCTGCCCGGGCCGGGACGGTTCTCCCGGGAGGCGACGACGACCGGCGAGGGCGTGCTGTTCGCCGACGCCGGGTTCGGCGTCGTCCCGGCCCCGGTCGCCGACGGCGTGCTGCGCTGGAGCGTGTACGCGGTGCCCGACCCGGGGCCGGTGCCCGAGCACGTCGGGCTCAACGAGGCCGAGCGCGACCTGCGCAGCCAGGTCCGGGCCGCCGCCGCGGCGCTGACCGAGATGGACGTGGCCCGGCACCGGCCGGGCGTGCGGGAGGAGATCGCGGCAGCACTGCGCGGACGGCCGCGGGCGTTGTGGCCGGACGGGATGCCGCCGCAGGCGTTGCGGGTGCTGCAGCAGGCCGACGAGGTGGACGCGATCCTGGTCGCCGCGGCCGGGGACGAGCCGGGCGGCGCGCTCTCGGCGTCGGCGGCGATCGCCCGCTCGGACGCGTTGCGCCCGATCGCCGCCGCGGTCCGGGTGGCCCGGCGGGCCGCCGTCGCCGAGGCGGTGCGGGTGCTGGTGTCGGTCCCGCGCACCTGATCGCGGTCAGTATCGCGGTCAGGGCCCGGGCCGCAGCCGGTCCAGCAACGCCCGGGCGGCCGGGCCGGCCGGTCCGCCGCAGCGCCACACCAGGTAGAGCGTGGTCCGCACCTCGGGGTCGAGCGGCACCGCCATACCTCCTCGACGGCGTCGCGGGCCGGTCGACGCCGGCGGGCTCGAACCCGGCCTTCCGGTTCGGCCCCGTCCGCGGCTGATCGCCGGAGCCGGTCGCGCTCCCGGAGCCGCGGCGGCGGATCGTCGTCGGCGGAAGGTCCCCAGCAACCACTCGCACGTGCTGCGCCGGGACTTCCGTGCCGTGGCCCCTCTGAAGGGCCGGCGGAGCCGCGGCTGCACGGGTTTCCGTCGTTCGCACGGGATCGGACCTCGTGCGAACGACGGGAACCCGTGCGGATCAGAGCTGCGGGTGCCGGTTCGCCCGCAGCCTGCGGCTATCAGTCCGCCCGCAGCGCCGCGACCAGGGTGGCGACGTCGTCCGGGTGCAGGCGCCGGCCGGGATCGGTCGTGGTGGCGGTCTCGAGCTCGCGGATCCGCTCCCGTGCGGCCTCCAGATCCCCGCGGAACCGGCCGGCCTCGTCGGCCGCGGCCGTCAGCCGGTCCCGTTCGCCGGCCAGCTCGTCCCGCTCCGCCGCGAGCACCTCGCACTCCGAGCGCGCAGTGTCCTGTTCGGTTCGCAGGGAGTCGCGCTCGGCCGTGAGCGTGTCCCGTTCCTTCCCCAGCGAGTCGCGCTCCCCCGCGAGGGCGTCCCGTGCCGCGCGCACCTCGTCGCACTCGGTCCGGGCGGCCGCGACCGCGTCCCGCTGGGTGCCCGCGTCGGCGCGAGCGGCGGCGACGGCGTCGCGGAGCCCGGCGGCCTCGGTACGAGCCTCGTCGCGTTCGCGTTCCCGGGCCACAGCGCGCTCGTCGGCGCTGTCCCGGTCCTGCTCCGCCCGCGCGGCCACGCGCTGCGCCTGCTCGCGGTCCCGGTGCGCGGCCGCGGCCTCGTCCCGGGCAACGCGGGCATCGTCGAGAGCCCGGTCCCGGGCGGTGACGGCGTCCGCGGCCTGCTGACGCGCCGCACCGAGCGCCTCGGTCGCCTCCAGCGCAGAGACCGCGGCCTCCTCGGCCCGGGTGACGGCCTCGGCACGCTCGCGGCGCGCGTCGGCCGCGGTGGACTCGGCGTCCCGGGTCCGGCGGACGGCGGCGTCCCGCGCCGCCTCGGCCTCCTGCCGGGCGCGGTCGGACTCCGCCGCGCGGGTACGGGCCTGTTCGGTCGCGGCCAGGGCCTCGGACTGCACCTCGTCGAGGCGGCGCTGCACGGCGTCGAGGGCCGTGGCCAGCTCGGCGACCGGGCCGGCGACGGACTCGACCTGCTCGCGGAGCCGGTCGGCGTCCAGTGCGAACCCGCCGGCTCCACCGTCCAGTCCGAGCGTCCCGAGTGCGTCGCGCTCGGCCCGCGCCATCTGCGCGCAGCTCCGACCGCCCTCCCAGCGGGTGTCCCGGCAGAACGACCGGGGACGCCCACCCTGCGGTCCGGGAGGCGGTAGTTCGGCACGGCAGCGGCTGTATCCGCAGCGCACAGCGGTATCCATCACGACGAACAGGCTACCAGTTCAGTAATATCTAACTACTGAACCAGTTCATGGTTTCTTAAACCTATCCACCGCCCAACAGAATCTTCGTTTCGTTGGTTGGTGTGACGAGAGTCGGACCCAGCGCGCCCCCGGTGCCAGGTGCGGTCTCAGCGGAGGTGACCCGAGAGCCGCAGGACTGCCCCACGCTTCATGGCCCGGGCTCCTGCGTCACTGAAGTGACACGCGTGCCGAGATCACGTCCAGGTGGTGCCCACCACCGGCCACGGGACCACCGCATCGTGTCGGTGACTGCCACTCGGCATGATGGAGCGCATGATCCGGGCGCACGTGGTCACCGGCGCAGGCCGCGGGATCGGACGCGCCATCGCCGAGAAGCTCCTCTCCGACGGCGACGCCGTCGTGGTCCTCGAACAGGACGCGGCCGCGACGACATGGGTGACCGGCCACGGGGCCGGTTCCCGGGTCGCAGTGGTCACCGGTTGGGCCGACGACCAGGCCACGGTCGAACGGGCAGCTGACACCGCCGAGGAGATGGGGCGGCTCGTCGGCTGGGTCAACAACGCCGCGATCTTTCGTGACGCGGCCCTGCACACCCACCCACCCGACGAGACCGCCGCGCTGATCAACGCCAACCTCGCACCCGTCCTCGTGGGCTCGGGCGTCGCGGTCCGTCGATTCCGGGCCGAGCGGACCGCGGGCGCCATCGTGAACATCTCGAGCCACCAGGCGCAGCGCGCCGTCCGCGGCGCCCTCCCCTACTCCACAGCCAAAGCAGCCATCGAGGGGCTGACCCGCGCCGCAGCGGTCGACCACGGACCGGACGGGATCCGGGTGAACGCCGTCGCGCTGGGATCGATCACAACCGACCGCCACGAGACGCTCCTCGCCGAGCAGGACGCCGACATCGCCCGGCGCACCCGCGCAGAGATCGCCGAGATCCACCCACTCGGCCGGATCGGGCAGCCCGCCGAGGTCGCCAACACCGTCGCCTACCTCCTCTCCGACGCGGCCGGCTTTATCAGCGGGGCCGTGCTCCCGGTGGACGGAGCACGTTCAGCCCGCGGCCAGGATCCCGAGTCGACATAGCACGGTCTGCGCCCTCGCCACTCGAGTTCCCGATCGTCGGGGTGGTTCCTGCCGATCGTCGGATCCGGCCGACCCCGCCGCTGAGGACGCTCACCGTCATGGTGTCGCTTCCGGATGTGCCCGACGCGAGCGCGCAGCTGCTCGTCGACCCGCTTACCTGGCTCGGTCCACTGCCGGTGTGGGCCGGTGATGCAGCTCGCCGGGGAGCTTCTACTCCTCGCGATGCTCGCCGCGTGGCTGCGGCTGCCTCTCCTCGCGCGCGACGCCGGGGGACGTCTGCGGACGAGGCTCGTCACCGTGCCGGCCGGGGCGGTGCTCGTCTGCGGAGCCGCCGAGGCCGCCAAGCAGGTGCGGCAGGCCGACCGGCCCTGCCGCTGCTGCCGTCCTTCCCCGGGTGGGCGGACTGTGCGGCGCCGGGCGACTGGTCGTTGCCCAGCAACCACGCCGCGGTCGCCGGTGCGCTGACCGTCGGTGTCACGCTGGCCGCATGTCGGCAGCGCCGACCTGGCCTGCTCATGATCGCGCTGGTCGCCGGGTCGTGCGCGGCGGTCTCCCCGGTCCTGGCCGGCGCGCACTTCCCGCACGACGTCGCGGTCGGCGCCGTGCTCGGTGGCATCGTGGCCCTCGTGTCACTCGTGGCGACGGACCTGCTCGCGCCCCGGTTGCCCGGCCGAGGTCCTCCAGGCGCTGGGCGGGATCGGTCACCAGAGCGGGCCATGGAGCCGACCGGGGCAGGACTCCCAGTTGAGCTGGTTCACCCGCCTGCGGGGACAGGAGCGGGACAACCCGATCACACGGGCCGCGAGGACCCGATGCCGCCGGTCGAGGTGGAGATACCCTCCGGACCGGCGTCATCGGTGTTGGAAGGGCTCTCCCGGGGCGCGGCCCTCCTGCTGGTGGGGCACCGGGGACATGGCGAGGTCGCGAGCCGGGTCATCGGTCCGGTCGGCCGGAACTGCGTCGTCCATGCCCAGTGCACCGTGGTCGCCGTCCGCTCGTGACGCCGTCCAGCCGCCGGCGCGGCGGCCACCGGTCAGGGCGCAGCGGACGGCTCGAAGTCGTAGGTCAGGTTCCCGACCCGGATCAGGTCGACCGCGCCGACCAGACCGGCGTTGCCAGCGCCCTGGTTGACCCCAGCCGCGTAGACGGAGACGTCCGGGAAGGCGTCCATGATCTCGTCGAGGGAGCGGCGCGCACCCCCGTCGCGGCACTCGCGGTAGGCGTCGACCCGTCCGATCTGGTGGGTCGTGCACCATCCGGCGGAGCCGAGGTCGAAGCGGGTCCAGACGCCGGCCGGTCCCGCCGGCGGGACGAAGGTCAGCAGGTACAGGTCGCGCGGTTCCAGCTCGCCGCCGTTGGCATCGATCGCGATCTGGAACGACGGGAACGCGCCCGCCTCGGATGCCGGGTCGCGCAGGGACTGGTAACTGCTTTCCCGGAACCGCTCCAGCGAGCCGGCGAGCTCGTCGGTGATGAACTGGACCTTGTCGTCGTCACCGGGGGTGCGCAGTTCCAGGGCACCCGTTCCGCCGTCGGCCGGAGCACCGAGCCGCTCGGTGAACTCCCGGCCGCCCTGGCCGGTGTCGAAGGTCCCGGCGAACCGGTTCGCCGCTTCCGGCGTCACGACGGTCGTGCCGGAGGGACCGAAGAGGCCGCCCGGCGCGGCGAAGGCCAACGCCGGGTACAGGACGGTGGCGGCGAGGGCCGCTGCGGCCACCGCGAGAACCCGCCTACGACGACCGCGCATCGTGTCTCCCTCTCTCCCCGGCTCCGTCACCGCGGTGACCTGATCAACGAGCCGGGCCCGCCGGGGTCACGGGTCGGAGCGACCCCGGCGACGTGACGTCGTGCCGGGCTGCCTGCGGTCACCGTTCTGCGCCAGAGTCGAAGACCAGACGGTGGCCCACGCGCACCATGGGCACCGCGGGGCCATACCCCCGGCCGGAAGATCATGGAGCCGGAAGCGGAGCGGCCAGATGTGGCCGCCTTGTTTCCCGATCCGTGATCACCAGGGTCAGCAACGGGTCGCCGAGCCCGGCCCGCGACTGGGGCCACGGAACGCACCAACCCGCGTTCCGCGGAACGGACCGGCGCATCGTTCCGGGTTACGCCCGGGCCGCAGGACGGATGTTCCGGCCGCGGCGCCGTAGCGGTGCCCCGCCACCACGCACCCCCTCGTGCACGTGGTGACGTCCGGCCTCATGGCATCGGTGTCAGGGCAGCTGACCGCCGTTCGTCCCGGATCCGAGCGACGGCGACCGGGAGCCGGACAACCGCCGGTAGGCCCAGATGCCACCGCCGATCAGCAGCGCGCCCGCGGCCAGCCAGGCCAGTGACCCGATCAGCCAGCCCAGGACCGGCAGCACCACGCCGGTGAGCACCACGATCGCGCCGATTCCAGCCAACACCAACAATGCGATTCTCATGGCCCCACGATGCCCCGCCTCCGGCGCCGCCACCTCGGGGTCGCCCCGGATATGACTCGGGGTCGGCCGCAGCCGGGTGCACGGCGGCGCCCGCAGTCCGGGTGCCCCGCGCCGGCCGGTGACCGGGCCCCGGCCGCGACATCGCACCGCGTCGCCGCCACCCGGGTGGGTTTGGCTGCAGCTGCCAGCGGGCATGCATGACTCATGCATGAACGTCATGTCCTCAACACGCTCGGAGCGCTGGCGTTGTCGGTCGCCGACATGATGACCGGCCGCGCGGCGGCCACGTCGGGAACCAGCACGAGTGGCGCCGCGGCGCTTGCGGTCCTGCTGCAGGCCGGCGGGCAGGGTGTGAGCGAACTGGGCCGGCACGTCGGGCTCAGCCAGCCGGCGGCCGCGCGCATGGTCGACTCGCTCGAAGCACGCGGGCTCGTTCGGCGCCACCGCGAGTCCGGACGCCGGACCACCGTGCACCTCACGCCGGACGGCAGCCGGGCCGCCGGACAGGTGCTCGCCGAGCGCGCGGACCGGCTCACTCCCCTGCTCGAACCCCTGACGCACGACGAGCGACAGGTCCTGGGTGGACTGCTGGACCGGCTGCTGCCTGTTGTCCACGACCAGATCGGCGACGGGGACCTGGTGTGCCGGCTCTGTGACCGGCACGGCTGCACCGAGGCCGAGACCCGGTGCCCGGTCGGCTGGGCGGCTCGCGGCCGCCCAGCCGAGCGGAGGGGTGACGCGCGCCTCGATGCCTGAGCTTCTCGCACTCGCCGCCGCACTGGCGTTCGGGCTGGTGCACTTCCTGTCCGGCCTGCTCGCCCGCCGCGCCGACAGCTACGGCGTCGCCGCGACCGGCCAGATCGGCGGGACCGTGCTGGTCGCCGTCGTCGCGCTTGCCGGGACTCCCTTCGACGGGCAGCTGCCCCTCGCAGCGGCACCGCATGTCAGCGCGGTGGCGCTGGGCTGGGGCGCACTGTCCGGTGTCGGGACGGGGATCGGGGTCGCCTACCTCTACCGCGGCCTCGCTACCGGGCAGATAAGCGTGGTCGTCCCGCTCAGCGACGTCGCCGCGGTCGCGCTGCCGGTCCTGTTCGGAGTGGCACTGCTGGGCGACCGGCCCGGCCTGGCGGCCTGGCTCGGCATCGCCCTCGCCGCCCCCGCGTTGTGGCTGGTCTCGCGCCACCCGGCGACCGGCGGCAGCACCCCGGGCGCCCCGGGCGCCGGACGGACCGCCTCCGGGACCCGCTACGGGCTCCTGGCCGGGGTCGGCTTCGCCGTGCAGTTCCTGGCCATCTCCCGGATCGACCCGGCGGCCGGGCTCTGGCCGATCCTGCTCGCCCGCCTCGCCGCCGCGGTGACCATCTGGCCGATGGCCCGCGCCGCGGGTGCCGACCTGCGGATCCCGCGACGACTGGTCGCGCCCGCGGCCCTGGTCGGTGCGCTGGGCTCGGTGGCGATCGTGCTCTACCTCGCCGCCACCCGCGCGCAGCTTCTCGCGGTGGCCACCGTGCTGGCCGCCCTCTACCCGGCCGTCCCCGTGCTCCTCGCCATCGCCGTGCTCGGGGAGCGACCCACCCGCGCCCAGGTGGCCGGACTGCTCACCACCGCGACCGCGATCGGGCTGATCGCGCTGACCTGAACCGGATCATGCCTCGTCCCTTCGGTAGTACCCTTCGACCAGCAGCCCGACGGCGTCGTCGAGGGGGCGGTGTCGCGGACAGACCGGCCGGCTCGGCCGAGTGAGGGGGCACCGTGCCCGCACCCGTCCCCCAGCCCCTGAGCCGCTGCATCGGCACCGGCGAGCCCGCTGCGCGGCGCGGTAGTCGGCCCGTCTGCCCGCGGTGCGGCCGTGGCCCGACCTCGATCGGGCTGCCCGCCGTCGTTCGCGATGGCCTCGTCGTCCCGCCACACTCGCCACATCCGGCGAGCCGCTGAGGCGGCCGACGAGCGGCACGGGGCTCGCTCCCCCGGATGCGTGGAGCCGTCGCGCGAGCAGGGGCCGCAACCTGCAACGGCGCGCACGGTCACCTCGGTAACTCGCCCGCGGCGATGCCGCGCCGCGGGCCACGAGGTGTGGATCACCGGTAGCGTCCGGCCGATGAGTGACGACCCCACCACCCCGGTCCGCGTCGAGCGGGACGGCGACCTGGCCGTCGTCGTGCTCGATCACCCCCCGCTCAACCTCTTCGACGAGTCGGTCTTCGCCGGCTTCGAGCACGCGGTCGCCGAACTCACCCGGATCACCGCACCCGGCAACCCGGACCGGGCCCGGGCGGTCCTGTTCGAGGCACACGGCCGGGTCGTCTCGGGTGGGGTGGACGTCCACGCGTTCCACGAGATCGCCGAGGGACCGGACCCGGTCGGGCAGGGCACCGCACTGTGGAGCCGGTTGATGCGCCTGGCCCAGGGCATCGAGGACCTCCCGGTCCCGACGGTCTCCGCCGCGCACGGCCTCACCCTCACCGCCGCGTTCGAGCTGTCCCTGGCCTGCGATCTGCTGCTCGCCACGGAGAGCGCCTCGTTCGGGCTGGTCGAGATCGTCGTCGGCCTCACCCCTTCGATGGGCGGTCCGCAGCGGCTCGCCGAGCGCGCCGGACCGGCCCGGGCCAAGGAACTCGTCCTCACCGGCGAGCGGTTCCCGGCCGAGGCGCTCCGCGAGTGGGGCGTGGTCAACCGGGTGCTCCCCGACGACGGGTTCGCCGACGCCGCCCGGACGTTCGCCAGGACACTGGCCGCGGGCCCGACGACGGCGCACGCGACGACCAAGCAGATCGTCGGCACCGCCGTCCGGGAGGGCGTGCGTGCGGCCGACGCGATCACGCCGCGGCTGTCCGGGGCCCTGTTCGCCACCGAGGACCTGCGGGCAGCCGTCGGTTCGTTCCTGGCCGACGGTCCGGGCCGAGCCACCTACCGGGGACGCTGAGAACCGTCCGGCTCGAGCGCGAGCAGGTGCGCGTTGGGACGCACGCCCCGATCCGCACGGGGTTCCGTCGTTCACACGAGGTCCGATCCCGTGTGGACGGGGCGAACCCGTGCGGATCGGTTCCGGGCGGTCATCACCACCCCACCACCGAGCCCGCGGTGCGCCAGAATCGGCGGGCATGAGCGCGCACCCGCACGACATCACCGTCCCCGGCCGGCCCCGGACCGAGGAGGTCTCGGACGGCATCTTCGCCTACGTCCAGCCGGACGGGACCTGGTGGATCAACAACACCGGATTCGCCGTCGGCCCGCAGGGCGTCGTCGCGATCGACTCGTGCTCCACCGAACGCCGCACCCGCGCCTTCGCCACGGCGATCGCGGACGTCACCGAACGCCCGGTCCGGACCGTCGTCAACACCCACCATCACGGCGATCACACCTGGGGCAACGCGTTGTTCGGCGGCGCGGCGATCGTCGCCCACGAACGCGCCCGCGAGGAGATGATCGCGTTCGGACCGCCGCGCGAGCTGCCGTTCTGGGACCACCCGGACTGGGGCTCGCTGCCGCTGGAGCCGCCGTTCCTGACCTTCACCGGGCGGATCGCGCTGCACCTCGGCGACCTGCGGGCCGACGTCGTCCACGTCGGGACGCCCGCGCACACCACGAACGACGTGCTGGTCCACGTCCCGGACCGGTCGGTGCTGTTCTGCGGCGACCTGGTGTTCAACGGCGGCACGCCGTTCCTGTTGATGGGGTCGGTGACCGGGGCGATCGACGTCCTGGAACGGGTGCTGCTCCCGCTCGGCGCCGAGACCACCGTCCCCGGGCACGGCCCGGTCTTCCACGGCGACGGCCCGGTCCGCGACACCCTGGACTACCTGCGGTTCGTCCTCGACCTGGCCGAGCGGGCCCGGGATGCCGGCGTCCGGCCGCTGGACGCCGCCCGGGACACCGATCTCGGCCCGTTCGCCGACTGGCCGGACGCCGAGCGGATCGTCGGCAACCTGCACCGGGCCTACGCCGAGCTCGACGGGGCCGAGCGGGGCGCGCCGGTCGACGTCATGACCGCGCTGTCGGAGATGGTCGAGTACAACGGCGGACGCCCGCTCACCTGCCTGGCCTGAACACCGGGACGCGCCGTCAGCCGGCGAGTGCCCGGTCGCGGGCCTCCTCGGCGGCCCGGTGCGCGGCCGCGGTGGCCTCGGGCATCCCGGCGGCGCCGGTCGTGGCCAGCGCGCCGTCGTGCAGCAGCAGCAGGACCAGCGCGACGCCGTCCGGGTCGGCCGCACCGGCGGCGGCCAGCTCGTCCCGGAACAGCTCCCGCAGCCACCGCTTCTCGGCCGCGATCACCTCGCGGGCCGGGTGCCCGGCGTCTGGGAGCTCGGCGAACGCGTTCACGAACGCGCAGCCCCGGGCGTTCCCGGCGACCCACGGCACCAGCACGTCGAACGGCGCCAGCACCCGCCGCGCCGCGTCGTCGAGCTCGGCCAGCCGGGCCCGCACGGAGCCCCGCCAGCGTTCGTCGCGTTCCTCCAGGTAGGCCGCGACCAGCGCGTCCTTCGACCCGAAGCGGTCATAGAGCGTGCGCTTGGTGACGCCGGACTCGGCCGCGATCAGATCGACCCCGACCGCGTGGATCCCGCGCTCGTAGAACAGGTCGGCGGCCACGTCGAGGATCCGACGGGCGCCGGGTGTCAGCGTCCGGGGCACAGGCCCTCCTTCACCGAAGTTCACAGGTCTGTGTAGTATGCACGACCACGAAACTTCACAGATCAGTGAAGTTCTTCCGAGGAGGACGACATGGCAGGGACGACACAGGCGTGGACGCTCACCGGGCACGGCGGGCCGGAGATGCTGCAGCGACGCGAGGTCCCGATCCCGGAACCCGGTCCCGGTGAGGTGCTGGTTCGGGTGACCGCGGCCGCGCTCAACAACACCGACGTCTGGACCCGCACCGGCGCCTACGGCCTGCCCGGCGCGCCGGACGCCCGGGCAGGCTGGCGCGGACCGATCGCGTTCCCGCGGATCCAGGGTGGCGACGCCGCCGGCGTCGTCGAACAGGTGGGGTCCGGAGTGGACTCCGGCCTGGCCGGGCGACGGGTGCTGGTCGATCCCGCGCTCTACGACGGCGACGGCACCGACGCGACCCCGGTCGGTCTGCTCGGCAGCGAGGCCGACGGCACGTTCAGCGGGCACGTCCTCGTCGACGCCCGCCGGGTGCAAGACGTCGGGGGCGCACCGCTGACCGACGGGGAGCTGGCCGCGCTGCCGGTCGCGTACGGCACCGCCATGGGGATGCTGGAGCGCGCGGCGATCGGGCCCGGGGAGACCGTGCTGGTCACCGGGGCGTCCGGCGGGGTCGGTCTCGCTCTGGTGCAGCTCGCCGCTGCGCGCGGCGCGCACGTCGTCACGGTGACGTCCGCGGCGAAGGCGGGCGCGGTCCGGGACGCCGGCGCGGAGCACGTCGTCGACCGCGGGGACGGGCCCCGTGCCGTGACGACGGCCGTGGCCGCGGCCGCGCCGTACGGCATCGACGCCGTCGCCGACGTCGCCGGCGGCGACCTGCTCCCCGCACTGTTGCCGTCGATCCGCGACGGCGGCCGCTGGGTGATCGCCGGTGCGGTGGCCGGGCCGGTCGTGGCGCTCGACCTGCGCCGGCTCTACCTGCACAACGTGTCGCTGATCGGGTCGTCGATGCACACCCCGGCGCACTTCGACCGGCTGCTGGCCGACGCGCGCTCCGGCGCCGTCCGGCCCCGGATCGCCGCCCGGTACCCGCTCGCCGAGCTGGACGCGGCGCAGGCGGAGTTCCTGCGCGGCGAGCACGTCGGGAAGATCGTGCTGGAGCCGTGACCCGTCGGACGTAGCGCCGGGCGCGGCCGCGTCAACCGGAGTGCGCTCGTCTCCATGCCCGCAGGACGTCGGCCCGCAACCGTCCGCGATCCGACACCTCCAGGCCCCGGGCGCGGGCCCATTCCCGGATCTGCGCGGACGAGGCCTCCGGCGTCTCGCCGGTCGCGGCCGGCTCGCCGCCGGTATCGGCCGCGCCGGAACCGGTCGGGACGGCCGCGCCGGGTGCCCTCATGTCGTCCGGCGCGGACAGGCCGGCCCGGTCCCGGGCCGCGCTGTCGGTACCCGCCCACTGGTGGGCGGCGGCCAGGTAGCGGTAGGTCCACTCCTGGGCGAGCTTGCGGGTCTCGCAGAACACCAGCGGCACCGCCGGGTAGGCGATCTGCAGCGCCGCCAGGTCGTCGGCCACGGCCGCGGGGCGGGCGTGCTCGAGCGCGAACAGCTGCGAGAAGCGGTCCTCGACGACCACCGCGGCCCGGGGCAGCGCCGCGAGCTCGGCGACGGCGTACCGCAGCCGCCCGGCCTGCAGGCTGTTCACCAGGTCCGCCAGCGACTTGCGCTCGACCGCGGCGACGACCCGCCCGTCCTGCGGGTCGGTGATCGCGTAGTCCCCGCAGCGCAGGCCCTGCCGCCGGGTGGTCACCTGCTGCCCGGAGAACGTGTAGGGGTAGCGCTCGTGGGCGTCGACGACGATCTCCAGCTCGGTGACGCCGGCGGCCCGGGCGGTCGGGGTCCGGACGTTCGGGCGGGCCTGCTTGCGGGTCCGCGGGGACTGCCAGAACACCGTCTCGCGCCCGCGGGCCCGGGTGAACACGATCTGTGAACGCTGCTCGCGGCCACGGTCGGCGATCACGTCGATGGCCGCGCCCCGCCGCCGGCAGGACCGCAGCGCGACCCGCTCGACGATCTCCGGACCGGTCGGCCACTCGTCCTCCGGGACGGGATGGCAGTACAACGCGCCGGTCCGCGGCCAGGTCCCCTTGGTGCGGAAGACCAGGACGCCCTCGTCGAGCGGGACCCGCAGCAGGTACGGCAGCGAGCTGTCCGGATCGGGATTGCGCGCGATCAGCAGGTCCACCCCGTCACCTCCGACAACCGGCGGGAAGCGCTCCGCAGCACGATCACCACGACGAGCGTAGTGGCACGACGACCGGGACCGGCGCGCCGTCACCGGTCGGCACGGCGGGCTGAGGCACGATCGGTGCCGATGACCTCCGACCGCGCCGACCGTGCGGGAGCGGCCCGCACCGTGCTGGCCGCGCTCCCCCGCCCGGCGACCCCCGCGCTCCCCGTGCCCGACGAGTCCGGTGTGGACTGGCCGGGCGTCGCCGACCCGGACGCGTTGCGGGCGCTGGTCGCGCGCTGGCTCGCCGGGTACGGCCGGGCGCAGACCCGGCGCACCTACGCCTATGCCCTGGGCCTGCCGCCGGAGTGGGCCGACGCCGTCACCGGCGCCCCCGGCTCGGCGGCCGGCGGCCCGGACCCGACGATCTCCGGGAACCGGCCGCCGCCGGCCCGCCGCGGCCGGCTGCACCACCTCGCGTTCCTCCGCTGGTGCGCGGCCCGCGAGCTCGACCCGCGAGTGGTCACCGGCACGCACGTCACCGCCTGGCTGCACGCACTCGACGCCGGTGGGGCCGGCAAGCGCACCCGGGCCCGGATGCTGTCGACGGTCTCGGCGTTCTACGCGCACCTGGTCGAGACCGGCGTCGTCGCCGGCAACCCGGCCTCGGTGCACCGCGGACGGCTCGGCCTGGCCGGCACCGCACGTGACCCGTCGCCGACGATCCGGCTCACCGCCGCCCAGGTGCGCGCGCTGTGGGCGGCCGCCTCCCGGCTGCCCAACCCGACCCGGCACCGCGAGCTCTACGCCCGCCGCGCCGTCGCCATGGTCGCGCTGCTCACGCTCGGGCTGCGGATCTCCGAGGTCACCGGCCTGGACCGGGACGACCTGGTGGTCACCGGCGGCGAGCGGGTGCTGCGGGTGCGCGGCAAGGGCGGCACGGTGCGCGAGGTCTTTCCCGGCGACGCCTGCGTCGACGCCCTCACCGGCTACCTGCTGCTGCGCGACCGGGAGTACGGCGACACCGCTCCCGCCCGCCGAGCCGGCGCACGCCCCTCCCCGATGCTCGTCACCCGGGCCGGCGGGCGCTGCTCGCGGCACGACCTGTACGTGCTGCTGCGCCGGATCGCCACGCAGGCCGGGCCGGAGCTGGCCGAGGTCGCCGACCGGGTGCACCCGCACGCGTTGCGGCACGCCTACGTCACCCTGGCGCTGGAGGCCGGCGCCCCGATCCAGCACGTGCAGGTCGATGTCGGGCACGCCTCGATCGCCACCACCCGGCACTACGACCGCTCGTTGCGCAACCGCGACGCCAGCGCGGCGGACCTGGTGACCGGGCTGGTCACCGGCTCCGCCGACGGGGGCGAGGACCGCGACCATCAGGACGACGGCGGTCCCCGCCGCCGGTGACCGCCGTCATCCTGCTCGACGTGCCGGTCAGTGGCCGCTCCCGACCTTGCCTTCCGGCTCCTCCCGGTCCACTTCCTTCACCTCGCCGCTGTCCATCTTGCGCCGGAACGCCCGCATCTCCTGCTTGACCACCGGTGCCAGGATGTAGAGGCCGAGGATGTTGAACAGCGCCAGCAGGAACAGCACCGCGTCGGCGAAGTTCAGCACGCTGCTCAGCGTCAGCACCGAGCCGACGACGATGAAGAAGCAGAACACGGCCTGGTAGATCCGTTCGGCCATCAGGCTCTTGCCGAACAGGTACGTCCAGGCCTTCTGCCCGTAGTACCCCCAGGTGATCATCGTGGAGATCGCGAACAGCGCGACCGCCACCACCAGCACGTACGGGAACCAGGGCACGACGGTCTCGAACGCGCTCGAGGTGACCACGACACCGTCGGGCTCCTCCTCCGTCGCCAGGTAGGTCGCCTGGGCCTCGTTCCAGAACGCCGAGCCGGCGATGATGATTGTCAGCGCGGTCATGGTGCAGACGACGACGGTGTCGACGAACGGCTCGAGCAGCGCGACGTAGCCCTCGGTGACCGGGTTGTCGGTGCGCACCGCGGAGTGCGCGATCGGGGCGGAACCGAGACCGGCCTCGTTGGAGAACGCGGCCCGGGTGAACCCGACGATCATGGCCCCGACGATCCCGCCGACGACGCCCTCGGCGGCGAAGGCACCCGCGAAGATCGCTCCGATCGCCGCGGGAACCTGGTCGATGTTGACCACGATGACGGTCAGGCAGCCGAGCACGTAGATGATGCCCATCGCGGGCACGAGCCGGCTGGTGACCTTGCCGATCACCTTGATCCCGCCGAAGATCACGGCGCCGACCACGGCCGCGAGGATGACGCCGAAGATCGTGGCCGCGCCGGCGCCGCCGAGCAGACCCTCCTCGCCGCCGGTGACGTCCTGCAGCAGGGCGAACGTCTGGTTGGCCTGGAACATGTTGCCGCCGCCGATGCCGAAGCACAGCAGGAAGATCGCGGCGAGCACGGCGAGGGTCTTGCCCAGGATCGCGCCGAAGCGGTTCGGGATCTGCTCGGCGACGCCCTTGCGCAGGTAGTGCATCGGCCCGCCGGAGACGGTGCCGTCCTCGTGGATCTCGCGGTACCGGACGCCGAGGGTGCACTCGACGAACTTGGTGCACATGCTGAACAGGCCGACCAGAACCATCCAGAACGTCGCGCCCGGGCCGCCGATCGTCATCGCGACGCCGACACCGGCGATGTTGCCGAGCCCGACCGTCCCGGACAGCGCGGACGACAGGGCCTGGAAATGGGTGATCTCGCCCTGCTCGTCCTTGCGCGTGTACTTGCCGCGGACGATCTTCAGCGCCAGCCCGAAGCTGCGCGCCTGGACGAACCCGAAGTAGCCGGTGAACACGACCGCCGCGAGGACCAGCCACGCGACGATCCAGGGGAACGTGGTGCCGGCGACCGGGAAGCCCACGTCGAACACGAAGGTCGAGACCGCGTCGGAGATCGGGGTGAAGGCGCTGTTGATCGCGTTCTCGATGGCACCGAGCACCCCGGGTTGCGAGGACTCCTGCGCGAGAACGTCGGTGAGCGGCGGCGGGGTCGAGACCGCGGCCGCGGATGTGACGGCTGACATGAACCGGAACCTCAGCGGACAATCGGACAGGAGGCAAGGTTCACCCGAAACGGTTACCGAATCGTAGGCTCGCCGCCGGCTTGAGCTGAACCGCGATCGAGGTTGCAGGCTGTCGGCATGGAGACCACACCGCAGCCCGACTTCTTCGACCGCGCCTACATCGAGGGCGACCCGCCCTGGGTGATCGGCGAGCCACAGCCCGCCGTCGTCGCCCTGGCCGACCGCGGGGAGCTCACCGGCCGGATCCTCGAGCCGGGCTGCGGGACCGGCGAGCACACCGTGCACCTCACCCGGCTCGGGCTGGACGTGCTGGGTACCGACGCCTCCCCCACCGCGATCGAGCGTGCCCGGGCGCGGGCCGACTCGCTCGGCGTCGCGGCCCGGTTCGCCGTCGCCGATGCGCTACGCCCGGACGACGATCTCGGCGTGTTCGACACCGTGCTCGACAGCGCCCTGTTCCACCTGTTCGACGCCCGCGACCAGGCCCGCTACGCGCATGCCCTGGCCGGGCTGGTCGTGCCCGGCGGCACGGTGCACGTGCTGGCCCTGGCCGTCACCGGCGGCCGCGAGTTCGGCCCGGTGATCGAGGAGTCGGCGATCACCGACGCGTTCGCCGGGCCGGACTGGGCGGTCGCCGGGATCGGGGTCGCGACCTACCGCGGCATCGTCACCGCCGACCTCGCCGAGTCCTACGGGGAGCCCGCCGGCACCCGCGTCGAGGTCCCCGCCCACCTGGCCCGGATCACCCGAACCTGACCCCGAGGGGCCACCCCCGGGGCCCCTCAGGTCGAGCGGGCGGGGCGGCGCTGCGGGAGGCAGCAGTCGACGGCGCAGGGGGCACCGTTGCGGCTGCACCCGGCTGCGGGCACGGTGCCCAGCCGGCGTGCCGGGGCGTCGTCGGTGTGCTCCCGGACGAGCTCGATCACCATGTCGGCGAACCGCGGGTCCGGGCCGGCGGTCGTCGCACGGGCGAAGCCCATGCCGTGCTCAGCGGCCCGCTCAGCGGCCTCGTTGTCCAGGTCCCAGATCACCTCGACGTGGTCGGAGACGAACCCGACCGGCGCCACCACGACCGCGGGCTCGCCCTTGGCAGCCACGTCGTCGAGGTGGTCGAGCACGTCCGGCTCCAGCCACGGCACCTGCGGCGGCCCGGAACGCGACTGCCAGACGACGTCGAAGTCGTCCACACCCAGCTCCGCCGCGACCAGGGTGGCCGCCTCGCCGACCTGGCGGGAGTAACGGTGCCCGCCCTCCTCTGGCAGGCCGGCGGCGGCGTCGGCCGAGTTCGGGATCGAGTGCGCGGTGAACACCAGCCGGGCGTGTTCGCGCTGGTCCTCGGGCAGCGCGCCCAGCGCCGCGCGGACCGCGTCGGCGTTGGCGCGCACGAAGTCCGGGTGGTCGTGGAAGTGGCGCAGCTTCACCAGTTCCGGCGCCGACTCCCCGACCGCGGCCCGGGCCCGGTCGATGTCCTCGTGGTACTGCCGGCAGGCCGAGTAGCCGCCGTAGGCGCTGGTCGCGAACACCAGCGCGCGGCGCACCCCGGCCTCGGCCATCTCCCGAACGGCGTCCTCGGCGAACGGGTGCCAGTTCCGGTTGCCGAACCACACCGGCAGCTCGGTGCGGGCCGCGATCGCGGCGACCAGCTCCCGGTTCCGGTCGTTGATCGGCGAGACGCCGCCGAAGTGCTGGTAGTGCTCCTCGACGGCATCGAGGCGCTCCGGCGGCACCCCGCGGCCGCGGGTCACGTTCTCCAGGAAGGGACGGACCTCCTCGGGCGCCTCGGGGCCGCCGAAGGACAGCACCAGGATGGCGTCGAACGGTTCGGGCAGTGGTTGTCGGGACACCGGTTGTTCGGGCACCCCCCGATTACACACCCACGGCGTGGACACCGCCGTCGGCCATCACCATCGAGCCGGTCGTGGCCGGCAGCCAGTCCGACAGCACCGCGCAGACGGTCTTCGCCACCGGCACCGGGTCGCCCATGTCCCAGCCCAGCGGGGCACGCTGGTCCCACACGTCCTCGAACGCGCCGAACCCGGGGATCGACTTCGCCGCCATCGTCTTCACCGGACCGGCCGCGACCAGGTTGACCCGGATCCCGTCCTTGCCCAGGTCGCGGGCCAGGTAGCGGGTGACCGACTCCAGCGCCGACTTCGCCACGCCCATCCAGTCGTAGGCCGGCCAGGCCTGCCGGTTGTCGAAGTCCATCCCGACGACCGAGGCTCCCGGGCCCATCAGCGGCTTGCACGCCATCGCCAGCGACTTCAGCGAGAAGGCGCTGACCTCGATGGCGGTCGACACGTCCGCCCACTGTGCGGAGAGGAACGCGCCCTCGCCGAGGGCACCGCCCGGGGCGAATGCGATCGAGTGCAGCACCCCGTCCAGCCGCGGGTCGTCGCCCAGGTGCGGCCGGACGCGGTCGGCGAGCGAGTCCAGCTGCGACTGGTCCTGCACGTCCAGCTCGACGACCGGGGCGGGCCTGGGCAGCCGCTGCGCGATCCGCTCGACCAGGCGCATCCGGCCGTACCCGGTGAGCACCACCTCGGCGCCCTGCTCCTGGGCGATCTTCGCGGCGTGGAAGGCGAGCGAGGCATCGGTGATCACGCCGGTGATCAGCAGTCGCTTGCCGTCGAGCAGTCCCATGGTGTCCTTTCGCGGGTGCGTGCAGAAGCTTCTAGTGCCCCATGCCGAGGCCGCCGTCCACCGGGACGACCGCCCCGGTGACGTAGCCGGCCCCCGGCGAGGCCAGGAACGTGACGACCGAGGCGACCTCGTCCGGGTCCGCGTAGCGGGCCAGCGGGATGGTGCCGAGGATCTCCTCGCGGCGCTTCTCACCGAGCGCGCGCGTCATGTCGGTGTCGACGAAGCCGGGGGCGACGACGTTCGCCGTGATGCCCCGGCTGCCGAGCTCGCGGGCCACCGAGCGGGCCAACCCGACCAGGCCCGACTTCGAGGCCGCGTAGTTGACCTGCCCGGCCGAACCGGAGAGCCCGACCACCGACGAGATGAAGATCATCCGACCGGCCTTGGCCTTGAGCATCCCGCGCGACGCGCGCTTGGCGACCCGGTAGGCCGCGGTCAGGTTGGCGTCGACGACGCCGGTGAACGAGTCCTCGTTCATCCGCATGAGCAGGCCGTCGTCGTTCATCCCGGCGTTCGAGACGATCACCTCGACCGGGCCGTGCGCGGCCTCGACCTCGGTGAACGCCGCGTCCACCGAGGCGGCGTCGGTCACGTCGCAGTGCACCGGCAGCAGGTCGTCGCCCACGCCGTCCTTCCCGGAGCGGTAGGTCACCGCCACCCGATCACCCTGGGCGGCGAACGCCGTCGCGATCGCCAGTCCGATGCCGCGGTTGCCTCCGGTCACGAGCACGCTGCGTCCCACGCGGGAGAACCTAACGCACCGGCGTTCACGGGAGGCGGCGGCCGAGCAGGATCCCGGCGCCGAGCCCGCCGATCAGCAGCAGGAACCCGCCGACCATCCAGGGCCGGCTGGCGTCGACCTCGCGTTCCTCGTAGCCGAGCTCCTCGGACAGGTCGGAGTAGACGCCACGCAGCTCGGACTCGGTGGCGGCGGTGAAGAACCGGCCGCCGGACAGCTGGGCGATCCGCTCCATCGACGCGTCGTCCACCGCGACCGGGGTGCGGCCACCGTCCAGCTCGATCGAGCCGTAGTCGGTACCGAACGAGATCGTCGAGACCGGGATGCCGCGCGCCTGCGCCTCGCTCGCGGCGGTGAACGACCCGCGGGGCTCGTTCTCTCCGTCCGGGCCGGGCACTGTCTGGGTGCCGTCGGAGAGCAGCACGATCCGGGCGGGCGGCGGGCGGCCGGTCTCGTCCGGCCCGCCGGAGAGCGTGCGGGAGAACGAGTCGATCGACTGCATCGCCGTGAAGATCGCCTCACCGGTCGCGGTGGACTCGGCCAGCTGCAGCCCCTCCGTGGCCGCCTTGACCGAGTTCCGGTCGGTGCTCGGCGAGACCAGCACCGCGGCCGTCCCGGCGAACGAGACCAGCCCCAGGTTGACGCCCGGGGTCAGCTGGTCGGCGAACTGCTTCGCGGCCGCCTGCGCGGCGGCCAGCCGGCTCGGGGCGACGTCGGTGGCCTTCATCGACAGCGACACGTCGATCACCAGCATCACCGTGGCCCGGTTCCGCGGGACCTTGGCCATCGCCTGCGGACCGGCCAGCGCCACGGTCAGCACCGCCAGCGCGGCGATCAGCGCGACCGCCGGCAGGTGCCGACGCCGGCCGGGCCGCTTCGGGACGACGGTCTCGAGCAGCTCCAGGTTGGTGAACCGGACGACGTCGCGCCGGCGCCGGCGCAGCAGCCACACGTACCCGCCGGCCAGCGCGGCGACCACGAGCAGGCCGAGCAGCCACCATGGACTCGCGAACTTCATGCCGGCCTCCCCCGTCCCGCGCCCCCGCCGGACCAGGCGTGCTTGCGTGCGACCACGAACCGCACGATGTCGGCCACCCAGTCGCTGTCGGTGCGCAAGGTCAGCTGCGCCGCCCCGCAGCGGCGCAGTGCGGCCGCCACCCGGTCCCGGTGCGCGGAAGCGGCGGCGGCGAACTCGCGGCGCAGCAGCGGCGTCGTCTCCACCTCGCGCTGGCGGCCGGTCTCCGGGTCGGCGAGCACGACCGTGCCGATGTCGGGCAGCTCCAGCTCGCGCGGGTCGACGACCTCGATCGCCAGCAGGTCGTGCCGTCCGGACAGCGCGCGCAGCGACCGCTCCCACTCCGGCTCGCCCAGGAAGTCCGAGACCACCGCGACCAGCCCGCGCCGGCGCGGCGGGCGACGCAGCTGGTCCAGCGCGGCGGCGAGGTCCCCGCGCACCCCCTCGGGAGCGGACGGCATCGTCGCCACCCGCCGGACCAGCCCGCGGGCGTGCACCAGGCCGCCGCGGGCGGGCAGCCGCAGCGTCTCGGCCCCGTTGGTGGCGACGGCGCCGATCCGGTTCCCACCGCCGACCGTCAGCTGGGTGACGGCGGTCAGCCCGGCCAGCGCGAGGTGCCGCTTGTCGGTGTCGGCGGTACCGAAGTCCAGGCTGCGGGACACGTCCACCGCCACCCAGGTCTCGAGCTCCCGGTCCGCCACCGTCTCCCGGACGTGCGGAGCGGTGGTGCGGGCGGTGACCGACCAGTCCATCCGGCGGACGTCGTCACCGGGCTGGTACGGCCGGGCCTCCCCCGGTTCGCTGCCGGGCCCGGGGAGCAGGCCGACGTGGTTGCCCTGCAGCAGCCCGTCCAGCCGGCGCCGGACGGTGAGCTCCAGGCTGCGCAGGCCCGCCTCCAGCCGGGACGCGTCGGAGCCCCCACCGGTCGCGCTCCCGGCCCCGGCCCCGTCCGCCGGGCCGGGCGCCGTCACGCCGGGCCACCTGCCGGACCGGACGTGCCCGGGTACTGCCCTGGCGCACCCGCCGTCGCCGGCGCGCCGCTCCCCGGCCGGGCGCTGACCTGGGGCAACGGCACGGTCTGCAGCACCCGGGACACGATGTGGTCGACCGGGACCTGGTCGGCGACGGCGTCGTAGGACAGCACCAGGCGGTGCCGCAGCACGTCGGGGGCGACCTCGAGCACGTCCTGCGGGAGCACGTAGTCGCGGCCGCGGACCAGGGCCAGCGCCCGGGCCGCCGCGACGATGCCCAGCGAGGCGCGCGGCGAGGCGCCGTAGGCGATCCAGGACGCGACGTCGCCGAGCCCGTGCTCGGCCGGCAGCCGGGTGGCGACCACGAGCCGGACGACGTAGTCGACCAGGGCGTGGTGCACGAACACCTCGGCGGCGGTGCGCTGCAGCCGGACCAGCTCGTCAGGGGACAGCACCTGGGTGGGCTCCGGCGGGACGGACCCCATCCGGTAGATGATCTCCCGCTCCTCCTCGACGCCCGGGTACTCGATGAGCAGCTTGAACAGGAACCGGTCCCGCTGGGCCTCGGGCAGCGGGTAGACGCCCTCGTTCTCGATCGGGTTCTGGGTGGCGAGCACCAGGAACGGGTCCGGCATCGGGTGGTCGCGGCCGCCGAGCGAGAGCTTGCGCTCGGCCATCACCTCGAGCATCGCCGACTGCACCTTGGCCGGGGCGCGGTTGATCTCGTCGGCGAGTACGAAGTTCGCGACGACCGGGCCGAGCTCGATGTCGAACTCCTCGCGGCCCTGGCGGTAGATCCGGGTGCCGAGGATGTCGGCCGGCACCAGGTCCGGGGTGAACTGCAGCCGGGAGAACGACCCCCCGACGACCGTCGCGAACGTCTCGACGGCGAGGGTCTTCGCGACGCCGGGCACGCCCTCCAGCAGCAGGTGCCCCTTCGCCAGCAGGCCGACCAGCATCCGCTCGACGAGCCGGTCCTGGCCGACGATGACGCGCTTGACCTCGAGCACGGCCCGCTCGAGCCGTTCGGCGTCGCGGGCCGGGGTCGGCTCGGAGGCATGCGACTGGGCGGCAGGCGACTCGGAAGCAGGCGGCTCGGGCGTGCTCGCGGCAGACGTGCTCACGGTGCCATCACACCGTGCGGGCCGTGTGAAGGACGTGAAAGGCGGGTCGCCCGGCGGAGCGATGACCAGCATCCCGACTTCCTATAGGATCGCCGGTCGATGCCCGCCGACGAGGGGACCCCACGATGACCCGCCTGCTCAACGAGCCCGACGACTTCGGCACCGAGATGGTGGCCGGCTTCGCCGCCGCGTCGGGCCGCTGGGTGCGGGCCGTGCCGGGCGGTGTCGTGCGCAGCACCACCGACGCCGAGCCGACGGTGTCGCTCGTGATCGGCGGCGGTTCCGGGCACTACCCCGCCTTCGCCGGGCTGGTCGGGCCGGGCCTGGCGCACGGCGCGGCGATGGGCGACATCTTCGCCTCCCCCTCGGCCCGGCAGGTGCACGCGGTCGCCGCGGCCGCCGACCGGGGGCGGGGGGTGCTGCTGTCCTACGGCAACTACGCCGGTGACGTCCTCAACTTCGACGCCGCGCAGGACCGGCTGCGCGCGGAGGGGGTGGACTGCCGCACCGTCGTCGTCACCGACGACGTGTGGAGCGCCGGCCCGCACGAGCGGGCCCGACGCCGCGGGATCGCCGGCGACCTGGCGGTGTTCAAGGTGGCCGGGGCGGCGTGCGCGGCCGGATACGACCTGGCCGGCGTCGAGCGGGTCGCCCGGCTGGCGGGCGACCGGACGCGCTCGCTCGGCGTCGCCTTCGACGGCTGCACGCTGCCCGGCGCCGACGGCCCGCTGTTCACCGTGCCCGACGGGCAGATGGCGGTCGGGCTGGGCATCCACGGCGAGCCGGGGATCGACGAGACCGCGGTGCCGAGCGCCGCCGGGCTGGCCGAGCTCCTGGTCACGTCGCTGCTGGCGGAGGTGCCGGACGGCCTGTCGGCCTCCGGCGCCCGGGTGGTCCCGATCCTCAACGGGCTCGGCTCGGTGAAGTACGAGGAGCTGTTCGTCGTCTACGGCACCGTGCACCGGCTGCTCGCCGAGGCCGGGATCGAGGTCGTCGATCCGGAGGTGGGCGAGTTCTGCACCAGCTTCGACATGGCCGGTGCCTCGCTGACCCTGCTCTGGCTCGACACCGACGACGGCGAGCTCGAACGGCTCTGGACCGCACCCTGCGACACCCCGGCGTTCCGGCGCGGCCGGGTCTCCCCCGGCACCGGACCGCAGGTCGCCGCCGCTCCGCAGCCCGCGGCCGGCGACCCGATCGCCGACGCGGGCCCGGAGTCACGGGCCTGCGGCGCCCGGGTCGCGGCCGCCGTCGCCGCGGTGGCCACCGAGCTGTACGCGCACGCCGACGAGCTCGGCCGGCTGGACCGGGTCGCCGGCGACGGGGACCACGGCATCGGGATGGACCGCGGGGCGCGTGCCGCCCGGGGCGCCGCGGCCGACGCCGCCGGGCGCGGCGCGGGCGCCGGGACGGTGCTGGTCCGGGCCGCCGACGCCTGGGGCGACCGGGCGGGCGGCACCTCCGGCGCGATCTGGGCCGCCCTGCTCGACGAGCTCGGCCGGGCCCTCGGCGACGAGACCGCACCGGACGCGCGAGCCGTCGCCGATGCCGTCCGCGCCGCGCAGCGGGCCGTCGAGCGGGCCGGCGGGGCCGCCGTCGGGGACAAGACGATGGTGGACGCGCTCGTGCCGTTCGCCGCGACGCTGGACGGGCGGGTCTCCGCCGGCGACGACCTGTCCACCGCCTGGGCGGCCGCCGCCGACGCGGCCGACGACGCGGCGGAGGGCACCCGGGAGCTCGCCGCCCGGCTGGGCCGGGCCCGCGCGCACGGCGACCGCAGCATCGGCACGCCCGATCCCGGCGCGGTCTCGCTCGCCCTGGTCGTCCGGACGGCCGGGGACCGGCTGTGGGGGCCGGGTCCGGGGGAACCGGGGGCACCGTCGTGCTGATCGGCATCAGCTTCAAGACCTGGTTCTCGCACGCCCGTACCTGCGACTGGCTGCGCGCGGCGGCCGCGACAGCGCGCAGGCACCCGGCCGTCGTCTCCGGGCGGGTGCGGCTGTTCGCGATGCCGCAGTTCCCGACGATCCCGGCCGCGGTGGACATCGCGGCCCCGGCCGGGATCGCGGTCGGCGCCCAGGACCTCGCCGTGCACGACGACGGCCCGTGGACGGGCGAGGTCTCCGGTGCCGTGCTGGCCGAGGTCGGTGCCACGATGGCCGTGGTCGGGCACGCGGAGCGGCGAGCGCACTTCGGCGAGACCGACGACGTGGTCGCCGCCAAGACCCTCGCCGCACTGCGCAACGGGCTCACCCCGGTGCTGTGCGTCGGCGAGCCCGAGCGCGCGTCGCCCGCCCGGGCGGCCGACGCCGTCCGGGCGCAGGTGGACAGCGCGCTCGCCCCGGCCCGCGCCGAGGGCCGGGAGGGTCCGCTGGTGGTGGCCTACGAACCGGTGTGGGCGATCGGCGCCCCCGAGCCCGCGCCGGCCGCGCACGTCCGCGCGGTCGGCGCGGCGCTGCACGCGCACGTCGCCGACCTGCCGGACGCGGCGGTGATCTACGGCGGCAGCGCGGGTCCCGGCCTGCTCCCGGAGATCGCCGACAGCATCGACGGGATGTTCCTCGGCCGGTTCGCCCACGATCCCGCGGCGCTGCCGACCGTCCTGGACGAGGCCGCCGCGGTGGTGGGTGCCCGATGAACCCGACCCCCGGCCTGCGCGGCGGCATCGCCCGCCGCGGCCTGCGCGACGAGGTCTACGAGCGGATCCTGGAGCTCCTGCTCTCCGGCGGGCTGGAACCCGGCACCCGGCTGGGCATCGACACCATCGCCCGCGACCTGGCCGTCTCCCCCACCCCGGTGCGCGAGGCGATGGTGCAGCTGGAACGCACCGGCCTGGTCACCCGGGAGGCGCTCAAGGGCTACCGGGTGGCGCCGCCGCTGGGCGCCGAGCAGCTGGCCGAGCTGTTCGACGCGCGGCTGATGCTGGAGACGACCGCGACCCGGATGGCCGCCCCGGCCGGCGCCGACCTGCTCGACGACCTGCGCGAGGCGCAGGGTCGGCACGCCCGGGCCGGCGAGCGGATCGTCACCGCGCTCGGGGCCGGCCGGGCCGATCTGGCGTTGACCACCGAGTACTTCGCCGCCGACACCGCGTTCCACGCCGTGGTGCTGCACCACTGCCGCAACCGGTACCTGGAGCAGATGTCGGAGACCCTCGGCGCCCAGGTGCACCGGATGCGCCAGACCGCGCTGCGCGGCGTCCCGGACGTCGAGGAGGCCGTCGCCGAGCACGCGGCCGTGGTGGAGGCGTTCGCGACCGGGGAGGTCGAGGCGCCGGTCGCGGCGATGCACCGGCACCTGCAGAACGTCCGGGAGCGCTCGCTGCGCGAGGAGACCGGCGGGTAGCAGGCCACCCGGTCATGCCTCGGCGACGAGAACAAGCTCCACGTCCGGGACGGTTGACCACGCCCACTAATCCTATAGGATCTCTGAAAGAGCCTCGCACCGTCGCGTACCTCAGGGAGAGCCATGCCGCCCACCCCCGACCTGACCGCCGAGACCTGGCCGATCGCCGTGTGCATGCACGGGTTCCCGCCGGTCGACCGGGACGGCGTCGCCCTGCACGACGCGCCGGCCGAACGCTGGGACGCGGTGTTCGCCGAGGTGGCCGCGCTCGGCTTCACCGAGCTGGAGCTGGCCGACTCGCACATCCGCCCGGCCGATCTGGAGCCGAGCCGGCGGGCCGAGCTGCTGGCGGTCGCGAAACAGCACGGCGTCGAGATCATCTCGGTGCACGTGCAGCGCCAGAGCGTGCTGCAGCCGGGCCACGAGGACCGCAACCTCGACTACGCGCACCGCACCATCGACGCGGCCGCCGAGATGGGCATGCGGGTGTTCTCCACCGGCCTGCACCACCCGTTCTCCGAGGCGCAGCGCAGCGCGCTGTGGTTCTGGACCGCCCCCGGCTGGCGCGACCCCGACGACGCCGATACCCGCGCGTTCGCCGTCGCCCGGCTGCACGAGCTGGGCCGGCACGCCGCCGGCTCCGGGCTGCCGATGGCGCTGGAGATGTACGAGGACACCTACCTCGGCACCGCGGACTCGGCGGTGCAGCTGATCCAGGAGATCGGCCTGGACAACGTCGGGCTCAACCCGGACATCGGCAACCTGGTCCGGCTGCACCGGCCGATCGAGGACTGGCGCGAGATGCACGCCAAGACGCTGCCGTATGCCAACTACTGGCACGTGAAGAACTACGCCCGCGACGAGGCGGGCGACGGCTCCTGGTTCAGCTCGACCCCGACGTCGCTGGAGCTCGGGCTCATCAACTACCGCCAGGTCGTCCGGGACGCCGTCGAGCTCGGCTTCCGCGGCCCGTTCCTGATGGAGCAGTACGGCGGCGACTCGCTCGGCGTCTGCGCCACCAACCGCGACTACCTGCGCACCCTGCTGCCCCGCCCGTGACGTCGAAGGAGACCACAGCATGACATCGACGGGGTCACTCGCCGGCCGCACGTTCGCGGTGATCGGCAGCGGCTACATGGGCGGCGGGATCGCCCAGGTCCTCGCGCTGGCCGGCGCGCACGTCCGGATCGCCGACGTCGACCCGGAGGTCACCGCGGCCAACCGCGAGCGGCTGATCACCGAGGCGACGCAGTTCGCCGCCGACGACCTGTTCCCCGCGCACGCCCCGGACACGATCGCCGGACGGGTCACCGCCGCCGCGTCCTACGAGGCCGCCGTGGACGGCGCGGACTTCGTCGAGGAGGCGGTTCCGGAGAAGCTCGACATCAAGCACGACGTGCTGCGCCGGGTCTCCGCGGCCGCCGCGCCGGACGCGGTGATCGGCTCCAACACCTCGACCATCCTGATCGGACGGATCGCCGAGGCCGTCGAGCGCCCGGAGCGGTTCCTGGGCGTGCACTTCTCCAACCCGGCGCCGTTCATCCCCGGCGTCGAGGTGATCGCGCACGCCGGCACCGACCCGGCGATCCTGCCCGGCGTCGAGGAGATCGTCCGGGCCACCGGCAAGCACCCCGCCCGGATCTCCGATGCCGACGGCTTCGTCCTCAACCGGCTGCAGTACGCGTTGTTCTCCGAGGCCTCCCAGCTGGTCGACGAGGGCGTCGCGAGCGCGGAGGACGTCGACACGATCGTCCGGACCACGTTCGGGTTCCGGCTGCCGTTCTTCGGCCCGTTCGCGATCGCCGACATGGCCGGGCTGGACGTGTACCGGTTCTGCTTCGAGTCGCTGCAGGACCGCTGGCCGGAGCGCTTCGCCACCCCGCGCGCGCTCGCCGAGCACGTCGACGCCGGCCGGCTGGGCACCAAGTCCGGCGGCGGGTTCCTGGACGTGCCCGCCGAGCGGGTGCCCGAGCTCGTCGCCTACCGCAACCGGGCCTACGTGCGGATGCAGCAGCTGCTCGACGAGCTGGGCCCGCCCCCGATCCAGCAGGAGGAGACCCCGTGAGCACCCCGTTCCCGGCCGAGCGCACCGCGATCCTGACCGGGGCCGGGTCCCCGCGCGGGATCGGCCGCGCGACGGCGTTCCACCTGGCCGAGGCCGGCTGGAGCGTCGGCCTCCTCGACGTCGACGGCGCCGCGGCTGCCGAGACCGCCGCCGAGGTCGCCGAGCGCCACGGCGTCCGGGCCGCCGGCGTCGGCGCCGACGTGGCGGACCGCACGGCCGCGGTGGCCGCCGTCGACACGCTCGAGCAGCAGCTGCCCCAGCTGGTCGCGCTGGTCGCGTTCGCCGGTGTCGCCTCCCCGGTCCCCTACCTGGACGTCGACGCCGACGAGTGGCACCGCGTCGTGTCGGTGAACCTGGAGGGCACGCACTGGGTCGCCCAGCGGGCCGCCCGGTCCATGGTCGCGCACGGGGTGGGCCGGATCGTCGGGGTCTCGTCGGTGTCCGCGCAGCGCGGCGGCGGCACCTACTCGAAGACGCCGTACTCCGCGGCCAAGGCCGGCATCGTCGGCCTGGTCCGGTCGGTGGCCCGCGAGCTGGGCCCGCACGGGGTCACCGCGAACGCGATCTCCCCGGGCCCGATCGACACCGACATCATGGGCGGCACGCTGTCCGACGAGCGCAAGGCGGCGATGGCCGCCGACGGCGTGCTCACCCGGATCGGCACCCCGCGCGACGTCGCGGCCGCCGCCGCCTACCTGATCAGCGAGGACGCCGGCTTCGTGACGGGCCAGACCCTGAACGTCGACGGCGGCCTCTACATGCACTGATGCCCGGCCCGCTGCCCGGCTGGAGCTGGTCCCGCATCGCGTTCCTGGCGATCGGGATCGTGCTCGTGGTCGCCGGGCTCGTCATGATCTTCTAGGAGTCGTAAGTGGCAACGACGCCGCACACGGGCGCACCGCAGGAGCTGCTCGACAGCCCCCAGCTGGCGTCCGGGATCAAGAAGGCGACCACCCGGCTGATGCCGATGCTGGTCGTCCTGTACTTCGTCGCCTTCCTGGACCGGACGAACGTCGGGTTCGCCGAGGAGGGCCTGCAGATCGACCGCGGGGTCAGCGCGGGCGCTTTCGCGCTGGGCGCGGGCATCTTCTTCATCGGCTACGCGATCTTCGAGATCCCCAGCAACCTGCTGCTCGACCGCTTCGGCGCCCGGTTCTGGCTGGCCCGCATCGCGATCAGCTGGGGCATCGTCGCGTCGGCGTTCGCGTTCACCACGAACGACACGATGTTCGTGATCCTGCGGTTCCTGCTCGGTGTCACCGAGGCCGGGCTGTTCCCCGGCGTGATCATGTTCCTGGCGCAGTGGTTCCCGAACCGCAAGCGCGTGCAGCTGTTCGCGATCTTCTACCTGGCCCAGCCGTTCAGCCAGATGCTGGGCGCCCCGCTGTCCGGCAGCCTGATCAGCTTCGGCGACCGGTTCACGCCGTGCCTGGGCTGGCAGGTGATGTTCTTCGCCGAGGGCGTGCTGGCCGTCGTCGCCGGGATCGCGGCGTACTTCCTGCTCACCGACTCCCCGCAGAAGGCCCGGTTCCTCACCGACGCCGAGAAGACCGCGATGCGCCAGGTCATGGAACAGGAGAACGCGGTGAAGGACGCCGACGGCCCGCGCGGGGTCCGGGCGGCCCTGGTCAACGGGAAGGTCTGGTACTTCACCGCGATCTACTTCTGCCTGCAGGTCGCGGTCTACGGCACCACGTTCTACCTGCCGCAGCAGGTCTCCGGGCTGATCGGGCGCGACGTGGGCTGGGAGGTCGGCCTGGTCACCGCGGTGCCGTGGGCGATCGGCCTGTTCTTCTGCTACTACGTCGGCAAGCACGCCGACACCGTCCGGCGCCGGCGCAACTGGGGCACCGTCGCGTTCCTGCTGACCGGCATCGCGATCCTCGTCTCGGCCTGGGCCGGCGCGAACGGGTTCGCGCTGCTGGGGATCGTGGCGATCACGGTCGCGGTGTCGGCGTTCCTCTGCGCCGGGCCGATCAGCTGGGCGTTCCCGACCGCGTTCCTGGCCGGCGCGGCCGCCGCGACCGGGATCGGGCTGATCAACTCGCTCGGGAACCTGGGGGGCTTCGTCGCGCCGGTGATGCGGACCGCGATCAACGAGGTCGTCCCCACCGAGTCCGGCGCCTGGGGCGTCGTGTCGCTGGGTGTACTGGCGTTCCTGGCCGCCGCCATGATGTGGGCGACCCGGTTCTTCAGCGCCCGCGCCGACGAGCTGCTCGGCGACACGCCCGCCCGGTCCGGGAGTGCGCCGTGAGCGGGCCGGTGAAGGTCGTCGTCTGCGACGACGACCCGACCGGCACCCAGTCCGCGACCGGCGTCGAGGTGCTGCTGTCCTGGGACGCCGACGCGCTCACCGAAGCCCTGACCCGGGCGGACGCGGTGTACCTGCTGACCAACACCCGGGCCCTGGACGAGGCCGAGGCGGTCGCGCTGGTCTCCCGGGTCCGGGACGAGGCCACCTCGGCCGCGGAACGGCTGGGCGCCGACGTCCGGCTGGTGCTGCGGGGCGACTCGACTCTGCGCGGGCACGTGTTCGCCGAGTGCGCCGCGATCGACCCGGACGCCCCGGTGCTGTTCGTGCCCGCCTTCCCCGGTGGCGGACGGACCACTGTGGACGGCACCCACCTGGTGCGGGTCGGCACCGAGATCGTGCCCGCGCACGAGACCGAGTTCGCCGCCGACCCGGTGTTCGGCTACCGCACCGGGCACCTGCCTGACTACGTCCGGGAGAAGTCGGGTCGGACACCGGCCGGAGTGCCGGTGGAGGTCGTCCGGTCCGGCGGCCTGGCCGGGGTGCTGACCGCCGCGGCCGACGGCGAGGTGGTGCTGCCCGACGTGCACGACGACGCCGACGTCGTCCGGATCGCCGAGGCGCTGCGCGCGGCCTGGCCGCACCGGACCCTGGTCGCCCGCGGCGGCGCGCCGCTGGCCGCGGCGGTGTCCGGGGTGACCAGCAGCGGGCTGCTGGCCGCGCCGGTGGCAGGGCCGGGCCGGACGCTGCTGGTCTGCGGCTCGCACACCGGGGCGGCGACCCGGCAGCTGGTGGCCGCCGCCCGGGACCGTGCGGCGCCGGCCGTCGTCGGGACCGACGCCGCGCTGGCCGACCCGGACGCCGAGACGGGGCGGGTGCGCGCGGCCTGCGCCGCCGCGCTCGACGGCGGCGGGTTCGCGGCGCTGGCCAGCGAGCGGGAGCGCCGCGCCGCGCACGGCACGCTGGCACACGGCGAGTCGGTGATGCGGGTACTGGTCGGGGCCGTCGCCGGGCTGCGGGACCGGCTCGACGTCGTCGTCACCAAGGGCGGGATCACCGGCGCCCAGGTCGCCCGGGACGGGCTCGGCGCGGTCTCGGCCCGGGTCCGCGGCCAGGTGCTGTCCGGGGTGTCGGTATGGGACCTGGACACCGCCGACGGGCGCTCCGTGGTGCAGGTCGTGGTGCCCGGCAACGTCGGCGACGACGACGCGCTGGACCTCGCGCTGATCGCGGTCGGGGCGTGATCAGCCGGGTCGGGTCCACCCTCACGGTCAGGCCAGCGCGTGCAGCACCGCCGCGGCCAGCGCGGTGCGCTCGACCAGGCCGGACACGGTGGCGTGCTCGTGCCGGGCGTGCGCGCCGTCGCCGACCGCACCCAGCCCGTCGAGCACCCCGAGCCCGAGCGCGGAGACGAAGTTCCCGTCGCTGGCCCCGCCGACGGCGGTCTCGGCCAGGTCGAGGCCCATGGCGGCGGCCGCGTCGTGGGCCAGCTCGTAGAGCGCGGCGGTGGCCGGGGTCCGCTCCATCACCGGCCGGTTCCACTCCCCCGTCACGCGCAGCCGGGCCCGCGGGTGGTGCGCGGTGAGCCCGCCGAGGAGCTGCTCGATCCGGGCGGTCTCCGTGGCGTGCGCGACCCGGACGTCGACGTCGGCGGACGCGCGGCCCGCGGTCACGTTCCTGCGCGTCCCGCCGTGCACCACCCCGACGTTGACACTGGTCCCGGCGTCGAGGTCGGTCGCGGCGTGCAGCGCCAGCACGGCGCGGGCCATCTCGTCGACCGCGCTGACCCCGGCCGTCGGGTCCAGTCCGGCGTGCGCCTCGACCCCCTCGGCGTGCACCGAGAAGATGCCGACCCCCTTGCGGGCGGTCTTCACCGCACCGCCCGGCCCGGCCGCCTCGAACACCAGCCCGGCCCGGGCCCCGACGGCCGCCTTCTCGATCACCGGACGGGACGCCGGGGAGCCGGTCTCCTCGTCGCCGTTGAGCACCAGGCGCAGCGGGGGCAGCGCCAGGCCGGCGGCGCGGGCGATCCGGACCGCCCACAGCGCCTGGACCAGCCCGGCCTTCATGTCGAACACGCCCGGCCCGGTGATCCGGTCCCCCTCGACGGCGAACGGCAGCTCGGCCAGCGTGCCCAGCGGCCAGACGGTGTCGTAGTGCGCGAGCAGCAGCACCGGCTCGGCGCTGCTCGCGCTGCCCGGCCAGTCCAGGACGCGAATGTCGCCGTGCTCCCCGCCGTCCACCGTGGACGACGACGCGGGCGGCCCGAGCCGCTCGGTCACCAGGGCGTCCAGCCAGGACAGACCACGGTCCAGGGAGGCCCGGTCGTCGCTCGGGGTCTCGTGCTCGACGTAGCCGCGCAGGTCCTCGAGCATCGCCGGCCGCGCGGCCCCGGCGGCCTCCAGCAGTTCCCGCGTCATGCCACTCCCTCCCGGCCGAGCACCGCCAGGTGCTCCTCGGACATCGGCACCCGACCGGACTCGACCTCGGCGAGCCGGGCCAGCACCCCGTTCAGCACCGGCACCGCCACCCCGTTCCGCCCGGCGCAGGCCAGCACCGGTCCGTAGTGATCATGCACCTCCACCGGGCGCCGGCGCACGGCGATGTCCCGCCAGATCCCGCTGCGGTCCTTGGGCATCGCGGCCAGCCAGGCGGTGAGCCGGTCGGTGGCGGCCTCGGCGCCGGTGGCGCCGGGCAGGAACGGCGCCGGGTCCCAGGCGTCGAACGGCTCCGGCCGGACGCCATGCGCGCTGGCCACTGCCAGCACCTCTCGCGCCAGCGCGTGCATCACCCCGCGGTGCCGGTCGATCAGCTCCGCCATCGGGGCGTCGGCCAACGCGGTCGCGGTGAGCATCGCCCCGAACGCGAGCTTGGACCACAGGTGACCGGTCACGTTCGTGGTGGACGCGGCCGGGCCCCAGCACTGCAGGTCGGCGACCAGGCGCTGCACCCGGTCGCTGGGCCGCCCGTCGGTCTCGCCGATCACCAGCGCACCCCGGCCACCATCGGTGATCACGCCGGGCTCGGCGACGTCGGCGAACAGATTGACGAACGCCCCGACCGTCCGGTCCGCGCCGATGCGCGCCGCGATCCGCTCCTCGTTGAGGCCGTTCTGCAGCGACACCACCCAGCCGTCGGATGGCAGCCGGGGCGCGATCCAGTCCAGCGCGGCGCCGGTGGTCTGAGCCTTCACCGCCAGCAGCACCGGGCCGAGTTCGCCGGCCGGCGGGTCGTCCGGGGTCCCGGCGGGCAGCGTGGCCACGGTCGTCGTGCCATCCGGGTGACGCAGCCGTAGCCCGCCGTCCCGGATCGCGGCGACGTGCCCGGCGTCGGCGTCGGCGACCTGGACCGGGTGTCCGGCCCGGTACAGGTGCGCGGCCAGCGTGCCGCCGATCGCGCCCGCCCCGACCACGGTGTACGGCCTGCTCACGAGGTTCCCTCCAGTCCGGTCTGGACGGCGGTCTCGCCGTCCCAGTGCAGCGGCAGCGCGGTCGTCCCGGCGGTCGAGCCGCCGTCCACCCGCAGGATCGCGCCGGTGATCCAGCCGGCATCGGCGCCGCATAGCCAGTGCACGGCCCCGGCGACGTCGGTGGGGACGCCGCGCCGCCCGAGCGGGTTGGTCGACACCGCCGACGCGTAGGTCTCGGTCACCGGGTTGGCCGGGCTGTCGACGGTGACGAAACCGGGCGCGACGGCGTTCACCCGGATCCCGTGCGGGCCCAGCTCGACCGCGCAGGACCGGGTCAGCATCTCCAGCGCCGCCTTCGAGGTGGCGTAGTGCGCGGCGCCGGGACGGGCCCGGGTGGCAGCACCCGAGGAGACGTTCACGACCGCCCCGGTCCGGCCGGCCGCGACCAGCGCCCGGCCGGCGGCGACGGTGAGCGCCATCGGGGCCCGGACGTTCACCGCCTGCACGCGGTCCCACGCCTGCGGAGTCATCTCCAGCAGCGGCCGGGCCGGGTAGGCGCCGGCCGCGTTCACGACGACGTCCGGCGGGTCGTCCGGGTCGATCAGGCCGTCGGCGACGTCCGGGGCGATCAGATCGCAGGCGCGGGTCGTCACCTCCGCGCCCGGGTACGCCCCACGCAGCACGGCGGCCCGCTCGGAAAGCTCGTCCGGCCGGACATCGGCGAGCACCATCCGGGCACCGCGCTCGGCGGCGAACCGCTCCGCGACGGCGTACCCGATGCCGCCGGCCGCGCCGGTCACCAGCACGTGGGTCACTGCAGCCGCCGTCCCCTCGTCTCGGGCATCGTCGCGTACACCACGACGCCGATCAGCGCGGCGATCGCGACGTAGAGCCACACCAGGTCGCCGAGCCCGGACGAGGTCATCCAGGTCGTCACGTACGGGGCGGTGCCGCCGAACAGGGCCACGGCCAGCGCGTACGGCAGCCCGACCCCGGTGCTGCGCACCTCGGCCGGGAACTGCTCGGCCATCACCACGGCGCAGTTCGCCGAGTACCCGACGATCAGCAGCATCCCGATCAGCTCGATGCCCAGCAGACCCCAGAAGCTGTCGCCGAGGAAGTGGAACGCGGGCCAGGCGAACACCACGAACCCGCCGGCGAACGCGATCATCGTCGGCTTGCGGCCGATCCGGTCCGACAGCAGGCCGCCGAACGGCAGCACAGCCAGGAAGACCAGCAGGGCGATCGTGTTGGCCAGCAGGGCGTCGCGCAGCGGGATACCGGTGGTCAGGTGCGCGTAGGCCGGCATGTAGGAGACCCACATGTAGTAGATCAGCGTGCCGGCGATCGTGATGCCGACCACCCGCAGCGCCGCGCCGGGGTGCTCGCGCACCATCACCACGAACGCGTTGCGCCGGGGCGCCGGGTCCTGCGCGGCCCGGGTGAAGGCCTCGGTCTCGGCGACCGAGACCCGCAGCCACAACCCGACCAGGCCGAGCAGCGCCCCGACCCCGAACGCCACCCGCCAGCCCCAGGTCTCCAGGGCCGGGCCGTCGAGCACCGTGGTGAGCACGGTGCCCATCCCGGCCGCGAGCAGGGTGCCGGCGCCGACCGAGACCTGCTGCCAGGATCCGGCGAACGCGCGCCGCTCCGGTGCCGCGGACTCGACCATGAACGTCGAGGACGAGCCGAACTCGCCGCCCGCGGAGAAGCCCTGGACCAGGCGGGCCAGCACCAGGACCACCGGCGCGAGCACGCCGACCTGGGCGTAGGTGGGCGCGATCGCGATCACCGCGGACGCCCCGGACATCAGCCCGATCGTGAGCGTGAGCCCCTTCTTGCGCCCGTGCCGGTCGGCGTAGGCGCCGAGCACCGCACCGCCGATCGGACGCATCACGAATCCGACCGCGAACACGGCCAACGTATACAGCAGCGCCGCGGTCCGGTCGCCCGGAGCGAAGAACTGCGCTGCGAAGATCGGCGCGAAGGTGGCGTAGACGGCCCAGTCCACCCACTCCACGGTGTTGCCGATCGCCCCGGCGACCAGGGCCTTGCGCTGGTGCGGGGCGAGCCGGGTCCCGGTCGCGACGGCCGCGGTCACGCTGTCACCCCGGCGGCGTCCCGGACGTGCGCGACGACGTCGGCGTGCGTGGCGAACCAGGCGTCCCCAGTGCCGGCGATGTACTCGAGCAGCTCGGCCAGCACCACCATCCGGGACCGGTGCCCGATGATGTGCGGGTGCAGGGTGAGCTGGAACAGCCCGCCCTCGGCCCGGGCGGCGTCGAACTCGTCGCACCAGATCCGGCCGACCTCGCGCGGCGGGGTGTAGGGCCGCAGCGACCCGAAGCGCTCCATCATGAAGTACGGCGCGTCGTCGCGGATCCACTCCACCGGCAGCTCGACGACGCCGGTCGGCTCGCCCCGGGACAGCAGCTCGTAGGGCTCGTCGTCGGCCATCAGCGACGAGTCGTAGGTCAGCCCCAGCTCCCGGACCAGGTCCAGGGTGGCGGCGGAGAAGTCCCAGGACGGCGTTCGCAGCCCGACCGGGCGGGTACCGGCCTGCCGCTCGAGGACGTCGGCGGCGCGCAACATCAGGTCGCGCTCGTCGTCGCGGTCCAGCGCGGTGTTGCGCTCGTGGATCCAACCGTGCAGCGCGACCTCGTGCCCCTCGACCGCGTAGCGGGCGACCTCGCCGTCGTGCAGCAGCGCGGAGACCGCGGGCACGAAGAAGGTCGCCGGCACACCGTGCCGACGCAGCAGGTCCAGGATCCGAGGGACGCCGACGCGGGCGCCGTACTCGCCCTGCGCGAGCTTGCCGGGCAGCACCTCGGCGTCACGCAGGGCGGGGGTCTCGTGGTCGGAGTCGAACGAGATCGCGACCGCGACCCGCTTGCCCTGCGGCCAGGCGTCGGGGGCCAGCGAGCGGCCGGCGCGGACGTGCTCGACGTGGCCGCGCCAGGTCGCCTCGTCCCACTGCCAGGGGGCGTTGTCGGTCATACGTCCTCCATCCGGGCGGCGGGCGTCGGTGCCCAGGCCCGCTTGAGCGTGCGCAGTTGCAGGGTGGTCTCGGCCCGGTCGACGCCGGGCAGGGTCCCGATCACCTCGGTGAGGTATCGGTAGAGGTCGGCGTGGTGGCCCAGCGCGACCTGGGCGACGAGGCCGAACGTGCCGGTGGTGGCGGACAGGTAGCGGGTCGCCCGGTGTGCGGCGAGGGTCCGGGCGGCCTCGTCGAGATCGCCGGGGCGGACCGAGAGCCACACCATGAACTCGACGCCGGACCCGAACAGCTCCGGCTCGGCCAGCGTGCGGAACCGCAGGCAGCCGCGCCGGACCAGCGAGTCGACCCGGCGCCGCGCGGTGGACTCGCTGACCCCGGTGCGGTTCGCGATCTCGGTGTAGGACATCCGCCCGTCCTCTCCGAGCGCGGCGACGACGGCGAGATCCGTCGCGTCCAGCTGCTCCGGCGGACCGTCCGGGTGGCCCTCCTCGAACGGCCGGGGCGGCGCGCCGGCTCGCAGCGCGGCCGCCGCCTCCCCGCCCAGGACGCCCGGATCCCAGTCGTGGTTGGACGCGAACGTGCGGATCACCGCTGCCGACTCGACCGCGGTGACGTCGGGACCGCCGAAACCGCCGTCGACGACGTGGGCCAGGTCGGCGTAGCCGGGGACCACGATCTCCGCGGCGGCGTCGGCACCGCCGGTCAGGACGGCCACGTACCGGGTCTCCGGATGTGCGGCGACGACGTCGGCGACCGCGTTCGCGGTGCCTGGCCGGCAGCGCATCCGCACCAGCACCGGCACGCCGAACCCGCAGCGCAGGACGTCGACGACGCCGATCACCCGCAGCCGCCTCGCCGCGTGCAGCGCCGAGACCCGCCGGAGCACCGCCGACTCGCTCACCCCGAGCTGGCGGGCGATCAGGCTCCAGGACGCCCGGCCGTCGAGCTGCAGAGCACCGGCGATCCGCGCGTCGAGATCGTCCGGCTGAGCCGTTCCTGCCATGCGAAGCAGCGTCCACGGCGGAATCCAGCAAATCAAGAGCAGACTATGACGTACTCCTTCACATACCGGGCCGCCTCCGCCTCCCCTTCCCCGCCGACGCGCACGAGTTCGGAGAACACGCGCGAGGCCGTCGACCGAGCACCGGCGTGGCGGCGTTACCCGATCCGCGGGGCACGAGGGCGGGCCGCCCGCCTACCGGGGTCGGGGCGGGCAGGGCCAGGCCATGTCGTCCGGCGGGTCCCGCTCCACGAACCGCAGGGTCATCGCGAGGTAGTCCCGCAGCGGCACCGTGGCCGGGGCCCGCCGGTGCCGCACCCAGATCGCGTTGAGATCCGACGGCGTCAGCGCGCGGGCGCGGACGACGGCGGCGCGCGCCTCGGCGTCGCCGATCTCCCGGCCGGCCAGCGCCGCGAACGCGACGACGAGCTCGGCCGCCCGGCCGCCGTCCACCTGCAGGGTTCCCTCCACTCGGTGTGCCGCGCCCAGCAGAGCACGGGCCACCGACAGGGTCACTCCACGAGCAGGAAGACGATCGCGGCGAGCCCGATCACCACGATCACCGCGCGCAGCACCGTGGGCGGGAGCCGGCGGCCGACCCTCGCTCCGAGCAGCCCGCCGACGATGGAGCTCACCGCGAGGATCCCGACGACGCCCCAGTCGACCGGTGCGACGAACGCGTAGATCACCCCGGCGACCAGGTTGACCACCGAGGACAGGGCGTTCTTGAACGCGTTCAGGCGCTGCAACGGATCCGCCACGAGCAGCCCCATCACCCCGACCAGCATGATCCCCTGCGCGGCGGTGAAGTAGCCGCCGTAGACACCGACCAGGAAGATCAGCAGGTAGAGCACCGGGGACGACGTCCGGTCCCGCCGCTCCCGGTTCCGCAGAAGCCGGGAGAGCAGCGGCTGCACCGCGACGAGCAGCACCGAGATCCCGACGAGGACCGGGACGATCGTCTCGAACGCGTCCGGTGGCAACGAGAGCAGTAACGCGGCGCCGCCGATGGCACCGAGGAACGACGCGACGCCGTAGCGCACCAGCCGGCGGCCCTGCCCGGCCCATTCCTTCCGGTAGCCGATCGCGCCGGTGATCGAGCCGGTGATCAGCCCGATGGCGTTCGACGTCGTCGCCGTCACCGGCGGGAACCCGAGCGCGACGAGCACGGGGAAGGTCACCAGGGTCCCGGAGCCGACCACGGTGTTGATCAGTCCGGCCCAGAGCCCGGCCAGGGCGATGACCGCGACCTCCCACACCTCCATGCCGATCACACTACGAACCGACCGTTGCACGGCTGACGAGCGGTCGGTGCGTAACCCGCACGCCCCGTGCGTAAGCCCCTCTATGACCCACGGAGCATGATCATCTCGTGACGTCCGATCTCCGCTGGGCGCCCGCCCGCCGCCCTGGGGCCCCGCCGGAGCTGCGCGGCTGCGGGTTGCGGCTCGGCTGGGAGATCTGGGCGACCGGCTTGCGCGATGTCCTCGACGAGCACCCGTTGGCGATCCCGCTAGTGGCTGCCGACCGCACCGCCGGGCCGGCCGAGTGCGCCTGGTCGGAGGCGTTGCTCGCGCACGTCGTGGGCACCGGGCAGCCGCTGCACACCGCGGTCGAGGTCCTGCACCTGATGCACGGCTACGACCGGGTGGCCCAGGCCTCACGCCGACGTGGCCCGCGACGAACTCGCCGGGCTCCCGAGGAACGGTGTGCCGCGGACGCCCCATGATCGCGCGGCGCCGGGCCAGAAACCGGCGTTCCACCGGGTTGGTCGTGCGGTCCAGGGCCTGGTCGTAGGCCGCGGCGGCCTCCCGCGCGCGTCCGAGCCGGGACAGCAGGTCGGCGCGGGCGGCCGGGAGGTACGGGTAGCTGTCGAGGGCCGGCGCCAGCTCGTCGACCTCGGCCAGCACCGCGGCCGGGTCCGCGCCGGGCAGCCGGGCGCTCGCCACCGCCCGGTTGAGCGCGACGACCGGTGAGGGCCAGACCCGTAGCAACGCGTCGTAGGTGGTCACGACCTGCGCCCAGTCGGTCTCCGCCCAGCTCGGCGCGACGGCGTGCAGACCCGCGATGCCCGCCTGCAGCGCGAACCGCCCGTCCGGCCCGGCGGGCAGCGCCGCAGTGACCAGTGCCAGCCCCTCCCGGATGAGCCGGCGGTCCCAGCCGGACCGGTCCTGATCGGGCAGCAGGACGAGCTCGCCGTCGCCGCCGGTGCGGGCGGCGCCGCGGGCCTCGGTCAGCAGCATCAGCCCGAGCAGTCCCTGCGGCTCGGGCTCACCGGGTAGCAGTGCGACGAGCATCCGGGCCAGCCCGATCGCCCGTCCGGTCAGACCGGTGTCGGCCGGCCCGGCCGCGCGCTGCCCGGGATGACCCGGCCCGGCGTCCCGCGATCCGGAGCCGGCGCCGACGTGCCCGGCGGTGTAGACGAGGTGCACGACGGTCAGCACGGTGTCGAGCCGGGCCGGCAGCTCGTCGTCGTCCGGGACCCGGAACGGGATCTGCGCGGCAGCGATCTTGCGTTTGGCCCGGGTGATCCGCCGGGCGACGCCGGCCTCCCCGGTCAGCAGCACGGCGGCGATCGCGGCGACGTCCACCCCGCACACCAGCCGCAGGGTCAGCGCCACCTGCGACTCGCGGGCCAGCGCGGGGTGGCAGCAGGTGAACACCAGCCGGAGCGGGTCGGTCGCCTCCGGCCCCGCGTCGTCGTCGGCCGGGGATTGTCCGGGACTCCGGCCGGCCAGCCCCGCAGGGCCCGCTCGACGGCCTCCTGCGCGCAGTCCTCGGCCAGGTCGAGGTCCCGGACCAGCCGTGCGGTGGACGCGACGAGTACCGGCCACACACCGCGGAACACCTCCTCCAGCGGCGTCATGCGGCGTCGTCGGGCATCTCCATGACCGGTCGCACCTCGACGTTGCCGGACGGGCAGGCCGCGGCGAGGCGCAGCGCCACGTCCAGATCGGGCGCGTCGATCACGTAGAAGCCGCCGAGGGCCTCCTTGGTGTCGGCGAACGGTCCGTCGGTCACCAGCGGCCCGGTGCCCCCGCCGCGCCGGACCGTGCTCGCGGTCGACGACCGTTCCAGCGCCTCCCCGCCGACCACGCTCGCCCCGGCCGCCGTCACCGCGGCCATGAACTCCTCGTGCAGCCGGAACTCGTCGGCGACGCCCTGCTCGTCGACGGTGTCGTGCCAGTCCTCGGAGTCGTACATCAGGAACACGTAGCGGGCCATGGCGGCGATCCCTTCCGGTGTGATCTGCGCGGTCACACTCCTGACGAACGGGCCGGGCCGGATCGGACACCGGTGTCGCGACATTCTGCACCGAGTTCCCGCCGCGGCCACCCGGCCAGATCCCGCAGCAGCTGCCGGTCGTGCGTGGCGACGACGACGGCGGCGCCCGTCCGGCGGATCGCCCCGGTCAGCTCGTCGACCAGGACCGGCGAGAGGTGGTTGGTCGGCTCGTCCAGCAGGATCGTCGACGGCCGCCCGGCCAGCGCCAGCGCGAGGTCGAGCCGGCGTTGCTGGCCCTGCGACATCCGCCCGACCGGGGTGCGTAGCGCGTCGGCGTCGAGCAGGCCGAGCGGGCCCAGCGGAACGACGTCGGCCTCCCGCAGCTCCCGGCGGGCGACCAGGCGTCCGACGTGGCGGGCGTGCACCTCGCGGGCCGTGAGCCGCGGATCCTGCGCGGCCGTCTCCTGCTCGACCCGGACGACCCGTGCCCCCGTGGCGGTCCGCACGCGCCCCTCGGTAGGTTCGAGCGAGCCCGCCAGCACCGCGAGCAGCGTCGACTTCCCGGCGCCGTTCGGACCGGTGACCAGCAACCGGTCGCCGGCGTCCAGGATCAGGTCGACCGGACCGGCCAGCCGTCCCGCCACGGCGAGACCGTCCGCCCGCACCTGCGGTGCCCCCGGCCGGACACCGGGATCGGGCCAGCGCAGCGACGGCGGCGGCTCGGGGACGTCGACCCGGTGCGCGGCGAGGGCGTCCTGCTGCCGGTGCAGCGCCTGCACCACACCCGGGGCCCGGGACTGGCGCTCGTGCTTGCCGGTCCCCTTGTCCGGGCGCCAGCCGGTGGAGAGCCGGTCGCGGGCCTTCGACACCGAGTCCTGCAACCGCCGGTGCTCGGCCTGCTGCCCGGCGAAGTCCCGCTCCCACCGCACGCGCTCCCGGCGCAGGGCGTCCTGCCAGGCGTCGTAACCGCCGGCGTAGCGCCGCGGCTTCCCGTCCCGGGTGGGGTCGAGATAGAGGAACCGCTCGGCGACGTCGCGCAGCAGCGCACGGTCGTGGCTGACCACGGCGAACCCGCCGGGGTGCTCGCGCAGCGTGCGGGTCAGGAAGTCCAGGCCGGCGGCGTCGAGGTGGTTGGTCGGCTCGTCGAGCAGCAGGACGTCGTGCCGGGCGCCGAGCAGGCAGGCCAGCCGGGCCCGGTAGCGCTGGCCCACCGAGAGCGTCGAGAGGGGACGATTGCGGTCGGTGCAGGCGCCGAGGGCGTCCAGGGCGATGTCGACCCGGCGCCCGGCGTCCCACGCGTCGAGCCGGGTGGCGGCCTCCAGCGCGGCGGCGTAACGGTCGTCCGCGGCCTCGTCGCCCTCGGCCAGGGCGGCGGTCGCCTCGTCCAGGGCGTGCAGCGCCGCCAGCGACCCGGCGAGCGCCTCGGCGGTGAGCGTGCCGACGGTCTCGCCGTCCCGGGCGGTCAGCTCCTGGCGGGCCAGCCCGATCGTGCCGGCCCGTTGCACGGCGCCCTCGTCGGGCACGAGCAGCCCGGCGAGCACGTGCAGCAGCGTGGTCTTGCCGCGGCCGTTCTCGCCGACGACGGCGACCCGCGATCGGGCGGAGACGGTGACCGAGACGTCGTCCAGGACGCGCCGGGCCCCGCGGGTGACGGTGACGCCGTCGGCGCGCACGTGGGCACCGGCGGACGTCGGGAGGGCGCTAGGGGTCGAGGTGAGGTTCAACGGACGCTCCGCAGCTCGCAGTGGAGCCGGGCAGCGGAAGACGGCCGCCCGGCGGGAACCGGAACGGCGAGCGCTGATTCGGGGTGGGAAAAGGCGCCGCCGTCAGCGGGCGGAGCGGACCTTCTGCGACCAGATGCCTCGTGCCATGACCGTCAGGGTAACGGCGCGGGCGGACGGGTTCATCCCGGTTTCCCCGCACGGCTCGGACAGCCTCACGGGTCGACCGCGAGCGGGGGACGCCGACCGTTGTGGCCTTGCTCGACTACTCGCGCGCGTTGCAGGAGCCGCTTCGGCCCGCACCCAGCAGCGAGAGCACCCCGCTCACGGCAGTGTGCGCCGCCGGTTGCGGGTCGTCGGACCGGATCGCCAGCACCGCGGTCGCCAGGCGCTGGATCAGCGCATCGTCGCCGAAGCGGTAGCCGAAATCGGCGTAGGCCCGGAGTTCGCGGTGGACCAGTTCGCCCACCGGGCCCGGAATCACCCGGCGGGCGTGCCCGGCCGCCGCTCGGTAACGCCCCTGCTCGTGGAGCGCGAGCCCGGGAGCATCACCGGAGATCCCGGGCGGTCCCGGGAACAGCCTGATCGTCACGACGACCTCCCGTGCCTGCGAGGTTCCGAGAAGTGTCCACCTGTAGCCAGGCTTGCGCCTCGCCACGTTTGACGACCCCGGCGGCGCTCTAGACAGGCAAGTCATGACTTGCCTATGCTCGCCGGCGTGAGCGACGTCTATCGCGCGATCGCCGACCCGACCCGGCGCGCGCTGCTGGACGAGCTCACCGACACCGACGGCCAGACCCTGTTCTCGCTCTGCAGCCGGCTGCCCCGGCACGGCCTGAGCCCGACCCGGCAGGCGATCTCCCAGCACCTCGCCCTCCTGGAGGAGGCGGGCCTGGTCCGGGTCCGGCGCCAGGGCCGCTACAAGTTCCACGACCTCGACACCCGCCCGCTCCGTGCGATCACACGGCGCTGGCCGATCCCACCGGAGGAACCCTGATGCCCGCGATCTCCTACTGCAGCGTGTTCGTCGACGACCAGGAGAAGGCGCTGCGCTTCTACACCGACGTGCTCGGCTTCGTCCTCAAGCACGACGTCCCGATGGGCGGGCCGCGCTGGCTCACCGTCACCGCCCCGGACGACCCGGACGGCACCCAACTGCTGCTCGAGCCGGACGAGCACCCGGCGGTCAGGCCGTTCAAGGCCGCGCTGGTCGAGGACGGGATCCCGTGCACCGCATTCGAGGTGGACGACGTGCACGCCGAGGTGCAGCGGCTCTCCACCGAGCACGGCGTGACCGTCGTCCAGCCGCCGGCGCCGGCCGGGCCGGTGACGATCGCCGTCATCGACGACACCTGCGGCAACCTGCTGCAGCTGTTCTGTTCACCCGCGAGCTGAGCGGTCTCCCGCGCGACGGCGGCCGGCCTCACAGCATCCGGGTCACCGTGTCGGACAGGCCGTCGTAGCGCACCGACGAGATCTTCACCGACGCCCCCGAGTAGGGCGCCTCGAGCATCTTCCCGTCGCCCAGGTAGATCGCGATGTGGTAGGTCCGCCCGTCCTCCTCCCAGGACAGCATGTCCCCGCGCCGCATCTCGTCGGCCGGGACCTGCTCGCCGGCGTCGGCCTGGTTCCCGCTGTAGCGCGGCAGGTCGATCCCGACCCCGGCGAAGGCGTAGAGCATCAGGCCCGAGCAGTCGAAGCCGACCTTGCGGTAGTCGCCGTGGTCGTCGGCGACGCCGCCGTCCCGGATGCCCTTGGACGGGCCGCGGGCGTTGCCGCCGCCCCAGGCGTAGGTGACGCCGATCTGGGCCATCGCCCGGTCGATCACCTGCTCGATCGCGGCCGATCCGGTGCGCCGCGGCGTCGAGCCGGAGTCGTCGTCCTGGTCCTGGTCGCGGTCCTGGTCCTCGTCCGGCCCGCCGCTCTCCTGGGCGACGCGGGCCCGGGCCTCGTCGCGGGCCCGCTGCGCGGCCGCCTCGGCGATCCGTTCCTGCTCGGCCTGCCAGGCGTCGAACCGCTCACGCTGGGCCCGCAGCCCGGCGTCGGAGTTCTCCGCCGCGTCCAGCCGGCGCTGCACGTCGGCCTGCTCGGCACGTACCGCATCCAGCCGGCCCTGCTGCTCGTCGGCGGCCGCGGACGCCGCCACCAGCGCCCGGTCGGCGTCGTCGCTGGCCTGCTCGGCGGCCGCCCGACGCCGGTCGGCCTCCTCCTGGGCCGCGCGGGCCAGCGAGTCGGTGTTGGCCTGCTCGACGCGGGCGCGCTCGAGCCGGTCCAGGGCCGCTTCCTGGTCCCGGCTCAGCGCGTCGGTCAGCCGGGCCTTGTCCATCAGGTCCTGCGGATCGGTGGCGCGGGACAGCAGCCCGAGGGGCCCGAGGTCGAGCCCGTGCGAGTACACGTCGCCGACGAACGCGTCCAGCCGGGACCGCGCGTCCGCGACGACCCGACCGGCCTCCTCGGTCCGCTGCCGCGCCTGCTGCGCGCGGGCGGCGGCCGTGTCGGCCTCGCGGCCGGCGACGTCCGCGGTGTCCCGGGCCTCCAGCGCGGACTCCCGCCGGGCGGCCACCTGGATCTGCAGGTGGTCGGCCTCCGCGGACAGCTCCGCCAGCCGCGCGGTGAGCCGGCCGACCTCGGCGGCCCGGTCGGTGACGCCCTGGCGGCTGCGCTCCAGCTCGTCGTCGTCCGGGTTCGGCGGCGGCGGGGGTGGCTGCGCCGGGGTGACGGCCAGCGACGCCGGCACCGGAGCGGCCGTCCCGATCCCGGGCGTGGCGACCACGAGGGCGGCCAGCAGCGCGAGCACACCGGCGGCCACCGGTGCCGCCGGCCGGCGGCGTGCCGTGCGCCTCGTGCCGTGTTCGCGCCGTTCGCGCTGCAACGGGGCCTCCCGGGCGAGCTGGGCGTCCGCGTCCCGGACCGGCGGCGCCGACGGTCGGGAGCGGACGAAGATCGCGGGCACTGTGCCACTCCCGTCACGCGGGCACCGTGCGACACACCGGACACGACCAGTGTGTCCTCCGGCCGGGCGACGCCCGGACCGCCGGGTCACGGGGCACACCCGGGTCGACCGAGTTGTAGGACACGCGTAATATTTAGGTCACGAGGGTCCGCGCTGCCGCCGACCGCACGGTGCGCGAGACTCCCGACGACGCCGGTGGGCACGCGCGCAGCGACACCCACCGCACCGGACTCGAGACACGCCCACCACCACGGGGAGGACCACCAAGTGGCCAGCACCGACAGCTTCGGCGCCAGAGGACAGCTCGACGTCGGGGGCAACGGTTACGAGATCTTCCGGCTCTCCGCGGTGGAGGGCTCGGAGCGTCTGCCGTTCAGCCTCAAGGTCCTGCTCGAGAACCTGCTCCGTACCGAGGACGGCAGAGGCGTCACCGCCGACCACATCAACGCCCTGGCGAAGTGGGACCCGGCCGCCGACCCGAACACCGAGATCCAGTTCACCCCGGCGCGGGTGATCATGCAGGACTTCACCGGTGTCCCCTGCGTGGTGGACCTGGCGACCATGCGCGAGGCCGTGACCGAGATGGGCGGCGACCCGGCGAAGGTGAACCCGCTGGCGCCCGCCGAGCTCGTCATCGACCACTCGGTGATGATCGACTTCTTCGGCACCGAGGACGCCTTCGAGCGCAACATCGAGTTCGAGTACGGCCGCAACAAGGAGCGCTACCAGTTCCTGCGCTGGGGCCAGGGCGCCTTCGACGAGTTCAAGGTCGTCCCGCCCGGCACCGGCATCGTGCACCAGGTCAACATCGAGCACCTGGCCCGCACCGTGATGGCCCGGGACGTGCCCACCGCCGACGGCGGCTCCGTCCTCTCCGCCTACCCGGACACCCTGGTCGGCACCGACTCGCACACCACGATGGTCAACGGCCTCGGCGTGCTGGGCTGGGGCGTCGGCGGCATCGAGGCCGAGGCCGCCATGCTCGGCCAGCCGGTCTCGATGCTCATCCCGCAGGTGCTGGGCTTCAAGCTGACCGGCGAGATCCCGACCGGCGTGACCGCCACCGACGTGGTGCTGACGATCACCGAGATGCTCCGCAGGCAGGGCGTCGTCGGGAAGTTCGTCGAGTTCTACGGTGCCGGAGTCGCCGAGGTGCCGCTGGCCAACCGCGCCACCATCGGCAACATGAGCCCGGAGTTCGGCTCCACCGCGGCGATCTTCCCGATCGACTCCGAGACCGTCCGCTACCTCAAGCTGACCGGGCGCTCCGCGGAGCAGATCGCGCTGGTCGAGGCCTACGCCAAGGAGCAGGGCCTCTGGCACGACCCGGACCACGAGCCGGTCTACTCCGAGACCATCGAGCTGGACCTGTCGACGGTCGTGCCGTCCATCGCCGGCCCGAAGCGCCCGCAGGACCGCATCGCGCTGTCCGAGGCCAAGCCCGCGTTCCGCCAGGCGGTTCGCGACTACACCGACGACGCGGTGTCCGACTCACCGCTGACCGGCCTCGACGAGGCGAGCGACGAGTCGTTCCCGGCCAGCGACGCGCCGGCGCCGTCGTCCGCAGCCGACACCGCCCCGGTCGTGCACTCCGCCGCGAACGGCCGCGAGGGTCGCCCGTCGAAGCCGGTCACCGTGAGGTCCGACTCGCGCGGCGAGTTCGTGCTCGACCACGGCGCCGTCGTGATCGCCTCGATCACCTCCTGCACCAACACCTCGAACCCCTCGGTCATGCTCGGCGCCGCGCTGCTCGCGCGCAACGCCGTCGACAAGGGCCTGTCGGTCAAGCCGTGGGTCAAGACCTCGATGGCCCCGGGCTCGCAGGTCGTCACCGACTACTACGAGAAGGCCGGCCTCTGGCCGTACCTGAACAAGCTCGGCTACAACCTGGTCGGCTACGGCTGCACCACCTGCATCGGCAACTCCGGCCCGCTACCGGAGGAGATCTCCGAGGTGGTCAACGACAGCGACCTGGCCGTGGCCTCGGTGCTGTCGGGCAACCGGAACTTCGAGGGCCGGATCAACCCGGACGTCAAGATGAACTACCTGGCGTCCCCACCGCTGGTCATCGCCTACGCGCTGGCCGGGACGATGGACTTCGACTTCGAGAACCAGCCGCTCGGCAACGACGGTGACGGCAACGACGTCTTCCTGCGCGACATCTGGCCCTCGACCGAGGACATCAACTCGGTGGTCGACTCCTCGATCACCTCGCAGATGTTCACCAAGAGCTACTCCGACGTCTTCCGCGGCGACGACCGCTGGCGCGAGCTGCCCACTCCGGAGGGTCAGGTCTTCGAGTGGGACCAGCAGTCCACCTACGTCCGCAAGCCCCCGTACTTCGAGGGCATGTCGAGCGAGCCGGCGCCGGTCACCGACATCTCCGGCGCCCGGGTGCTGGCACTGCTCGGCGACTCGGTGACCACCGACCACATCTCGCCGGCCGGCGCGATCAAGCCGGGCACCCCGGCCGCGCAGTACCTGGACGAGAACGGCATCGACAAGAAGGACTACAACTCCTTCGGCTCGCGGCGCGGCAACCACGAGGTGATGATCCGCGGCACGTTCGCCAACATCCGGCTGCGCAACCTGCTGCTGGACGCGGTCGTCGACGGCGGGGTGAGCGGCGGCTACACCCGTGACTTCACCGCCGACGGCGGCCCGCAGGCGTTCATCTACGACGCCGCGCAGAACTACGCCGCGCAGAACACCCCGCTGGTCGTGCTGGGCGGCAAGGAGTACGGCTCCGGGTCGTCGCGGGACTGGGCGGCCAAGGGCACCGCGCTGCTGGGCGTCCAGGCCGTCATCGTCGAGTCGTTCGAGCGGATCCACCGCTCGAACCTGATCGGCATGGGCGTCGTCCCGCTGCAGTTCCCGGCCGGCGAGTCGGCGAGCTCGCTGGCCCTCGACGGCACCGAGACCTTCGACATCGCCGGGATCACCGAGCTGAACGACGGGAAGACCCCGGCGTCGGTGCACGTGACCGCGACGAAGTCCTCCGGCGAGGCCGTCGAGTTCGACGCGAAGGTGCGCATCGACACCCCCGGTGAGGCCGACTACTACCGCAACGGCGGCATCCTGCAGTACGTCCTGCGGGGCATGCTGACTAGCTGACGCAGTCGCACCACCACCACCACCACCACCACACGGAGCCCGCCCCCACCCCAGGGGGCGGGCTCCACCCATCTCCCCTCCCCCTCACCCCCGGGGCTCCGCAACGCGCGCAACAGCGGGGGCGCCGAGGTCGCGGGAGATGCGAGCGGCGGCGTCGGCGGCGGCCACGCCGTGGGCGTCGAACACCTCGTCGGTCATCCGGACGGTCGGGCCGGATACCGACAGCGCCCCGGCCGGTCCCCCGTCCGCACCGAGGACGGCGGCGCCGACCGCGGCGATGCCCTCACTGAGCCCCTCCGGGTTGACCGACCAGCCGCGGGACCGGACCTCGCTGATCCGGGACCGGAGCGCCCCGGGGTCGGTCACCGTCCACCGGGTCGAGGGCTCCAGCGGCCCGGCCAGGTACTCCTCGACGTCGGCGTCCGTGCCGGCGGCCAGGTACGCCTGGCCGGTGGCCGAGGCGTGCATCGGGATCCGGTGCCCGAGCGGCAGGAACGCGCGCAACCGGTGCGCGGTGTCCAGGCGCTCGATGAGCACCAGGTCGCGCCCGTCCGGCGCCGCCAGGTGCACCGTCTCCCCCGTCGCGAGCTGCAGCTCGTGCAGCACCGGGAGCGCGATCTCGCGCAGCGGAGTGCCCTCCCGCGCCCGGTTCCCGACGGCGAACGCGCGGTAGGTCAGCCGCCACCGCGACGTCTCGTCGACCCGGGTCCAGCCGGCCTCGGCCAGGGTCAGCAGGCAGCGCTGCACGGTGCTCTTCGGCAGCCCCACCGCGCGGGCCAGCCCGGACAGGCCGACCGGTTGCCGCTCCCCGACGACCTCCAGCACCCGGATCGCCGACAGCACGCTGTTCGTCGTCATGACAGCCCTTGCCCTCCCCCGACGGGTGACCTAGCGTTCCGCCGGAATGGTCCATCAGATGAACCACTGTGCCATCAGGTGGACCGCTCAGGAAGCCGACGACGACGCCGGACCGACGAAAGGTGGACATGGCCGTCCAGATCATCGCGCTGGTGGTGTTCGCGGGGGTCTTCCTCGTGGCCGAACTGCGCCGGACGCACATCGGCATCGTCATGTTCGCCGCGGCGTGCGGGATGGGCCTGGTGGTGGCCGGCCTCTCGCTCGACGACGTCATCGCCGGCTTCCCGATCGACATCCTGGTGCTGCTGGTCGGGGTCACCTACTTCTTCGGGATCGCCAAGACGAACGGCACGATCGGCCGGCTCGTCGACGGCGCCATCAGCCGGGTCGGCGACAACGCCGGGCTGCTGCCCGCGGTGTTCTTCCTGCTCACCGGCGGGATCTCGGCGATGGGCTCGCCACTGGGCGGCCTGGTCATGGCCCCGATCGCGATGTCGGTGGCGCACCGGCGCGGGATCGACCCGATGCTGATGGCGCTCGCCGTCGGCACCGGGCTCTCGGCGGGCGGGTTCGCCCCGACCAGCCTGTTCGGCATCGTCACCTGGGGCACCGCGGCCTCGGCCGGGATCGGGCTGAGCCCGCTGACGCTCTTCGCCGTGGCGATCGTGGCCAACCTGGTGCTGCTGGCGCTGGCCCACCTGCTGTTCGGCAGCCGGGCCCGCGCCCGGCGGGCGGCCCGGGGGACGGTGACGGTGGCGGCCGCGTCCGGGAGCCCGGCGGGCACCGACACCGCGCCTGCGCCGTCCGGCGGGACCGCGGGCCCCGGAGACCTCGGAGAGCAGGTCGAGCGGGAGCCGGCCGAGCAGCGGCCCTTCACCTGGATCAACCGGGTCACCGTGCTGGCGATGCTCGGCCTGGTCGCGGCCGTGATCGTGCTGGCACTGCTCGGCAACGAGCCGGACGTCGGCGTGCTCGCGTTCGCGTTCGGCGCCGCGCTCACCCTGCTCGACCCGGACTCCGGGCGCGGGGCGCTGTCCGAGATCGACTGGTCGACCGTCCTGCTGGTCGGCGGCATCATCACCTACGTCGGCGTGCTGCAGGAGATGGGCGCGGTCGACCTGCTCGGCGACCTCGCCGCGAGCCTCACCGTGCCGCTGCTGGCCGCCGTGGTGATCTGCGTGGTCTGCGGGCTGGTGTCGGCGTTCGCGTCCACCACCGGCATCCTCGCCGCGCTGGTTCCGCTGGCCATCCCGCTGATCCAGCAGGGCGGTGTCCCCGGCTGGGCGCTGATCTGCGCCCTCGGGGTCTGCTCGTCGATCGTGGACGTGTCGCCGTTCTCCACCGTCGGTGCGACGCTGGTCGCCACCACCGGCGACCCGGCGCAGCGACCGCGGATGACCGCCCTGCTCACCCGCTGGGGCATGTCGCTGGTCGTGATCGGCCCGATCGTGCTGGTCGGCGCGCTCGTGCTGCCCGCGACGGCTTTCTGACCCGCACCACCCGAGAGGAATCACGTTGCTGCTCAGCTCGCTGTCCGCGGCCGACGACCTGGACCGCGCCGTCACCGTCGGGGACGTGTCGCTGTCCCGGTCCGCACTGCTCGAGCAGGCCGGCCGGTTCGCCGCCGGGATCCCCGACGACGGACCGGTCGCGGTGCATGCGACGGCGTCGGCGGACACCGTCGTCGCGGTCACCGGTTGCCTGCTCGCCGGGGTGCCGGTCGTCCCGGTCCCGCCGGACGCCGGGCCGGCCGAGCGCGGGCACGTGCTGCGCGACTCCGGCGCGACGGCGTGGTCCGGCGAGGTCCCGGACGGCGTCGAGCTCCCGCGCGTCACGCCCGGCCCGACGGCACTCGCCCCCGGTGAGGTCGACCCCGAGGCGACCGCGATGCTGCTCTACACCTCCGGCACGACCGGCGCGCCGAAGGGTGCGCAGCTCAGCGGGCGGTCGATCGCCACCGGCCTGGACGCGCTGGCCGAGGTCTGGGGCTGGACGCCCGCCGACACCGTCGCGCACGGGCTGCCGCTGTTCCACGTGCACGGGCTGATCCTGGGCGTGCTCGGGTCGCTGCGCGTCGGGTCCCGGGTGGTGCACACCGTGAAGCCGCAGCCGGCCCGCTACGCCGCGGCCGGCGCCAGCATGTACTTCGGCGTGCCCACCGTCTGGAACCGGATCGTCTCCGAGCCGGACTCGGCCAGGGCACTCGGCGGCGCCCGGCTGCTGGTCTCGGGCAGCGCCCCGCTGCCCGCGTCGCTGTTCGAGCAGGTCGCCGCGCTCACCGGGCAGGCGCCGGTGGAGCGCTACGGCATGACCGAAACCATGATCACGCTGTCCGCCCGGGCGGACGGCGAGCGCCGCGCCGGGTGGGTCGGGCTGCCGGTGCCGGGCGCGCAGACCCGGCTGATGCCCGCCGAGGACGAGGTGGGCGCGGTCCCGGACGACGGTGACACCATCGGCCGGCTGGAGGTGCGCGGCCCGATGCTGTTCTCCGGCTACCTGAACCGGCCGGAGGCGACCGCCGAGTCGTCGGCCGGGGACGGCTGGTTCCGCACCGGCGACCTCGCCGTCCGCGACGCCGGCGGGTTCCACCGGATCGTCGGCCGGGAGAGCACCGACCTGATCAAGTCGGGCGGCTACCGGATCGGCAGCGGCGAGGTCGAGGCCGTACTGCTGGACCACCCGGCGGTCGCCGAGTGCGCCGTCGTCGGACTGCCGGACCCGGACCTCGGCCAGCGGATCGTGGCGTTCGTGGTCGGCGAGGCCGGCACCGGCGACGCGCTGATCGAGCACGTGGCGTCCCAGCTGTCGTGGCACAAGCGCCCGCGCGAGGTCCGGTTCGTCGACGCGCTGCCGCGCAACCCGATGGGCAAGGTGCAGAAGAAGCTGCTCACCGGCTAGCCCGGTCACCGGCTCAGTAGCTCCGCGGGAGTCCGAGGACCTGGGTGCCGATGTGCGCGAGCACGAGCTCCTCGGCCACCGGGATGTTGCGGGCGATCCGGGCGTCCCGGAACAGCCGCTCCACCGGGTACTCCTTCGAGTAGGCCATCCCGCCGAAGGTCTGGAACGCCTGCTCTGCGGCCTCCCAGCCGACCTGCGCGCCGGTGAGCTTGGCGATGCTGGTCTCGGCCTGGCACGGCAGGCCCCGGTCGAACAGCCAGGCTGCCTTGTAGGTCATCAACCGGCCCAGCTCGGTCTTCGCCTTGATCTGCGCCAGCGGGAACTGGATGCCCTGGTTGGCGCCGATCGGGCGGCCGAACACCTCGCGCTCCGAGGCGTACCGCACCGCGACGTCCAGCGCGGCGTCCGCACCGCCGACGCCGCCGGCCGCGGCCAGGATCCGTTCCGGGTTGAGCACGTCCCACAGCACCGCGAAGCCCGCGTCCACCTCGCCGAGCACGTTCTCGGCGGGCACCCGGACGTCGTCGAGGAAGACCTGGCTGGAGGTGACGATGTTGGACCCCATCTTGGGGATCGGGGTGTAGCGCAGCGTCCCGGCGTCGACCGCCTCCTTGACGTCGACCAGGAACAGCGTGAACCCCGAGGTGCGCGGCCGGGCGTCGGCCGCAGGCACGGTCCGGGTGATCGCGATCATCCAGTCGGCGTTCTCCAGCCCGGAGATCCAGACCTTCTGGCCGTTCAGCACGAAGTCGGAGCCGTCGCGGACGGCGTGGGTGCGGATGCTCAGCGCGTCGCTGCCCGCGTCCGGCTCGGTGAGCGCCATGCAGAACTGCAGGTCACCGGTGGCCAGCCCGGGCAGCAGCCGGGCCTTCTGCTCCACGCTGCCGTGCCGGGTCAGGGTGGTCGCGCCGAAGCCGGGGGTGAGGATGTAGAGGAACGTCCCGCCGGTGCCACCGGACGCGGCGAGCGTCTCGCAGGCCATCGCCAGCTCGAGCATCCCCTGCCCGCCTCCGCCGTACTCCTCGGGGACGGTCAGCCCCAGCCAGCCGCCCGCGGCCAGGTCCTTCCACACCTCCCACGGGAACCGGTGCTCCTCCTCCATCCGCGACCAGTAGTCGTGGTCGTAGCGGGCGCCGATCGCCCGCACCCCTTCCTGGACGGCGAGCGCGGTCTCGGGCAGGGCGAAGTCCATCGGGCATTCCTCTCCGAACGTGTCACGGATCTGCGCGGCGGGCCCGGGCCGTCCCGGCCGGCGTGCCGGCGGCGCGTGCGCGGCGGCCGTGCGCCGGGCTCCGACGGCCGGACGATCCCGGCGGAACCGGCGCGGCGGAACCCGGCGACATCCTCGCCGATCTTGTCGTGGGTGTCATGTGGCGTGCGTCAGACGAGCGGGCGGCCGAACCGGCGACGGAGCCGCATGTCGGCGAGGCAGGTGTTGTACGGCATCCGGCGCAGCGCGGGCGGCAGCCGGAACAGGACCTCGCCCATCCTGCGCGTCCGCTGCTCGAACTCCCGCTGATCGGCGTCCGACCAGGGCAGTTCGAGCATGCTCCGGAACGGTTCGTGCAGGAATCCGGTGGTGAACCAGCGGCTGCGGGCGAGGCCGATCCGGCCGGCCCGGCCGAGGTACTCCCGGTTGATCAGCCGCTCGAAGTAGGCCCGCATCGCCGGTTCGATCGCCACCGCACGCAGCCCCTCGGTCCAGTAGTCCTCGAAGGCAGCCCGGTCCGCGGGCCACTGCTCGGGCCGGACCTGCAGCGTGGTCCCGAGCGCGGCGCACTCGCGATAGACCGGGTTCGGCAGCCGCATCCCGGGCCGTCCGGTCAGCAGGCCCCAGGTGTCCTCGAACGCCCGGTAGAGGCAGGCGGCGACCCACAGCTGCAGGTTCCGGTCGGTGGCCCGGTAGGCGACCGGGCTCTGCTCGGTCGAGCGGACCTGCGCGTGCGAGCCCCCGACGGCACGCCGGTAGTCCCGCCGGTCGTCCTCGGTGCCCAGCAGGGCCACCCCGAGGTAGGTGTTCGTGGTGCGGAACCGGTGCAGCGGGTGCTCGAACAGGTTGCCGCTGGTCACCCGGCTCTCCCGCACGCCGTGCCCGACCGGCGGCAGGGACAGTTCCATGATCACGTTCGCGGTGGCGCCCAGCAGGACCGGTGCGAGCACCAGATCACGGGCCGTGCGAGGTGTCGCCGCGGGCGCACCGAGCAGCATCCCGACTCCCTCCCCAGCTTCTGACAACGACCGTAGTCAGTTTGGCACGGGCGTCGCAAGCAGGCACGATCGTGGCCGTGGCGGAGGCACTGCGCACCTATGGCGGCGTGAACGGCGCGCAGCGCCGGGCCGACCGGCGGGCGCAGCTGCTGGCCGCCGCGCTGGAGCTGCTCGGCAGCCCGGGCGGGGAGCTGACGGTGCGCGGGGCGTGCCGGGTGGCCAGGGTCGCCACCCGCTACTTCTACGAGAGCTTCGCCGACCGGGATGCGCTGGCCGCCGCCGTCTACGACCAGGTCGTCGCCGAGGTCGGGGCCGCCGCGGCCGCCGCCGTCGACCACCCGGGCACGCCGCACGTCGAGCGGGTGCGGGCCGGGGTGGGCGCGATCGTCGCGGTGCTCGCCGACGACCCGCGCAAGGGCCGGGTGCTGTTCGGGCCGGAGCACGCGGCCCGGCACGGCGAGACCGCACGGCTGTTCGTGCGGCTGTTCGTGGAACGCCAGCGGGGCCCGGACGACCTGGTCGCCACCTTCGCCGTCGGCGGTCTCGGCCGGGTGCTCGAGGCCTGGCTCGTCGGCGACCTGGACGCCCCGCGCGAGCACGTCGTGCAGCGCTGCGCCGCACTGCTGGTCGCCGCGCAGCGGGCCCCCGGCGAGGGCTTCGCACCCGGCACGTGACCTGCTAGCTTCACCGGTGCGCCCCCGATGGGCCCAGCCGGAAGGAGTCCTCGCACCGCCGACGCCTCGCGTCGGCGTCCCGCACGGGCCCGCGGGCGCAGTCTCCTCTCGCTCCTCGCGCTCGGTCGGGGTGCGCACTCCCCCGGTTCTCGACCACAGGAGGACCACCATGACCTGCACGTTCAACCACACCATCGTCGCCGCACGGGCCCGCTCGGAGTCGGCGGCGTTCTTCCGGCACGTGTTCGAGGCGGCCGAGGCACCGTCCTGGGGGCCGTTCACCAACGTGCTGCTCGACGGCGGCGTGCTGATCCAGTTCGCCGACCTGCCCGAGGACGCGTTCCCGGAGATCCAGAACCAGCACTACGCCTTCCTGGTCGACGACGAGCTGTTCGACCGGGCCTACACCCGGCTGGTCGCCGACGGCGTCGCGCACTGGGCGGACCCGCAGCAGCAGCGTCCCGGCGAGATCAACCATGGGCACGGCGGACGCGGCGTGTACTTCCGGGATCCGGCCGGGCACTTCCTGGAGATGCTCACCCGCCCGTACCTCTGAGCGCTCCCGCAGGCCCGTAGCGGGACCGACCGGCCGTCGCGCCCTAACCCGCACAGCGGCCGCCACGCAGCGCCGGACCCCGCGCGCAGCGGGCGGCCCGCGCAGCGGATCCCGCGCCGCGCACGCGTTCTGCCCGCCGTGCGCGCCTGACCGCGCTGCGCCGGCGGTTCGGCCAGGTTCGATGTCGTGGCAGCATCGACGCCGGGGGTGGTCCGGTGCCGGGGGTACGACAGCGGATCACGGGAGTCGTTCGGCGACGTCCCGTGCTCGCGTTCTGCCTTCTGCTGGCCACCGCCGGCTGGCCGGTGCAGATCGTCGCGCCGGACGCCGTCGGGCTCGCGTACCTGGTGACCGCCCTGTTCTTCCCGGAACGTGCTGCTGGTGGCGCTCGCGCACGGGCGGAGAACGCCTGGAGCGCTCACCCGTACCGGACGCTGTTCTCGTTCGAGCCGCCCGGTTTCCAGTTCGTCGACGCGCTGCGCGAGGCGACGGCCGTCGCGCCGGCAGTGCTGGTCCTCGTCGCGACGCACGGCCGGCTCACCCTCCGGCCCGCCCCCACTCCCTGACCGACGACCGACCCCGCGCCGTTCAGGAGAAACGCGCACGCGTTCGGCCCGCGAGGGTGCGGGGTCAGGCCGGATGGCCGGGGTCGACCCAGGGCACGTGCTCGGGGTCGGCGACGCCGTCGATGTCCAGGTTCACCACGATCGGCTCCTGCCCGGAGCGGGTCAGCACGCACTCCAGCGGCTCGTCGTCCAGCGCGTTGATCTCCTGGTGCGGGACGTAGGGCGGGACGAAGATGAACCCACCGGGCCCGGCCTCCGCGGTGAACTCCAGGTTCTCGCCCCAGCGCATCCGAGCCCGGCCGCGGAGGACGTAGATCACGCTTTCCAGCTCGCCGTGGTGGTGCGCCCCGGTGCGGGCGCCCGGATGGATGGTGACCGTGCCGGCCCAGAGCTTCTCCGCACCCGCCCGGCCGTGCGTGACGGCCGCAGCGCGGTTCATGCCCGGCGTCTGCGGGGTGTTCGTGTCGAGGGCGTCGCCGGGGATCACGCGGACGCCGTCGTCGCGCCAGTCGGTGGTCATGTCCGGCACGGTAACGCCTCAGGAGGGCCGCACGGCACGGAAGCGGAACGAGCGGGCGCCGAGCTCCGTTCCGGGGTCGGCGAGCCCGGCCGCGGCCAGCCGGGCGGGCAGCCGGTCGGGGTCGACGGCGGTCATCGTGTCCCCGATGTGGATCACCCGGAACCTCAGGGACAGCCGGGTGTCGATGCCGGCGAACGTGCCGCCGGGGCGCAGCACCCGCGCGGCCTCGGCGAACAACCGGTCCTGCTCGGCCGGGGTGGGCACGTGGTGCAGCATCGTGAAGCAGACGACGGCGTCGAAGCCGGCGTCCGGGAACGGCAGCGCGGCGCCGTCGCCGTGCCGGATGTCCACCCCGAGCGGGCCGCCGAGCCCCTCGCGCAGGTCGGCGGCCATCGCCGGGTCCGCCTCCAGCGCGGTCAGCGCACCGGTCCGCGGGGCCAGCCAGCGGGTGGTGACGCCGTAGCCGGGCCCGATCTCGAGCACCTCGCCGCCGAGATCGACATCCCGGGTGGCCCACGGCAGCGTCGTCCCGTGCATCCGGTCGGCCCACGAGTCGGAACGGCAGATGCGGCGGTGCAGCGCGTTCATCGGCATGGCCGGGACCGTAGCGCGCGCCCGGCCCGGCCGTCGTCAGATCAGCACCCGGGCCGTGACGACGGCCGCGAGCGCCCCCAGGCCGAGCACCAGCCCGAAGGCGGCGCTCGCCCGCCGGCCGCCGGCGCCGGCATCGTGGTCGGGTCCCCAGTCCCGCCACCGCGCGACGGCCAGACCCGCACCGGCCCCGGCGAGCACGCACCCGGCTACCCAGAACGGGACGTACGCCCACCCGATCGCGCCGGTCGCCCAGGCGACGACGAGGAAGAACAGGCCGGTGCCGAGCGCGGTCCCGACGTCGGTGCGCCGCACGGACGCCGGTGCGCGCCGCCACCCGCCGCGAGCCGCACCGAGCACGGTCGTCCCGGCCGACAGCGGGAACACGATCGCCACCAGGACCGGCACCAAGCCGGGCAGCTCGACACCTCCGGCGTCGTCGGTCCGCGCCGTCGACGGCGGCGGCACGCCGAGCAGCTCGGCGCCGATCCGGTCCACCCCGGCCTCGGAGTTGCCGAGAACGACCACGGTCGACCCGGTCGCGGGCTCGGCCAGCACCGACGACGACACCCCACCGGAGCCACCGTTCTTCCAGAGCAGGGTGTGCCCGCCGGTCTCGAGGGTGTACCAGCCATAGCCGATCCGGCCGAAGTCCGACGGGTAGCGCGGGACGGCGGCGTCGGCGACCGGTGAACCCGGCGCGTCCAGGGCACCGGCGTAGCGGACGAGATCCTCGGCCGTGGACCACACCCCGACCCCACCCGGGACGTCGCCGGGGCTGATCCACGGTGCGACCGCGCGGCCGGCCTCGTCGTGCCCGACCGCCGCTCCCGGCGGTGAGGCGTCCGGGATCGCCGTCGCGGTCATCCCGAGCGGGCCGGTGACGATCTGCTCGACCAGCTGCGGGTACGGCGTCCCGGTACGGGCGGCGAGCACCTGCCCGAGCAGCGCGTTCGCCAGGTTCGAGTACTCCGGCTCGCCGCGCGGCCCGAGGCCCGCCGCGTCCGCGGAGGCGAACACATCCTCCGGCGAGCTGTCGTACGGGTCCGTGCCGAACCACGTGTAGCCGAGACCCATGGCGAACCGGTCGAACCCGGAGGCCAGCCGGGGCAGCCCGGAGCGGTGCGAGACCAGCTCGCCCAGCGTCACGTCGCCGACCGGGCCCCACTCCCGGCCCGGGACCACCTCGCGGACCCGGTCGTCGGCGTCGACGACGCCCTGCCGCTCCAGCCCGGCCAGCACCGCCCCGGTCATGGTCTTGGTGACCGAGCCGATCTCGAACGGGGTCGTGGCCGACACCGGGGTGCCGCGGCCGTCGTCGCCGATGCCGGCGTAGGTCACCGCCCCGCCCTCGACGACGGCCGCCACCACGCCGTACTGCCCCGGCCCGGCGGCCGCGCGCAGCCGCTCGGCCAGCGCCGGGTCGCCGCTCTGCTCCGGCCCGGGCGACGACGGCGCGGGCGCGAGCAGCCAGCCGAGCACGCCGAGCAGCACCGCCCCAGCCAGCGCCGCGGCGAGCGTGCCGCGCCCGGCGGCGGGGACGGTGGAGGACCCGGTGGCGATCACGCCCTTACGATATTCCGTAATTACGCTGATCGCCAACCGGGCCGGGTCAGACGGCCGTGACCAGGCTCAGCGCGAACCGGTCGTCCGGGTCGGTCCAGCGCCGGGACGGCACGAACCCGGCCGCGGTGACCATCTCGTCGATCACCTCGGGCCGGAACTTCGCCGAGATCTCGGTGACCATCTCCTCGCCGGCCAGGAACGACACGTCCAGGTCCAGCGCCCGCACGCTGACGTGCAGGTCCCGTACCGCGCGCAACCGCATCTCGATCCACTCGTGCTCGGCTTCCCACACCGCGACGTGCGAGAAGGCGTTGATGTCGAAGTTCGCGCCGAGCTCGCGGTTGAGCACGAGGAGCACGTTGCGGTTGAACTCGGCGGTGACGCCCGCGGCGTCGTCGTAGGCGGGCACCATCACGGCCGGGTCGGTGACCAGCCCGGTGCCCAGCAGCAGCTGCTCCCCCGGCGCCAGCACCGAACGGACGTGGGTGAGGAACTCGTGCCGGGGCCCGGGCAGCAGGTTGCCGACCGTCCCGCCCAGGAAGGCGATCATCCGCTTGCCGCCGGGGTCGGCGCCGGGGAGCCGGTCCAGGTCCGTGGTGAAGTCCCCGACGACGCCGTGCACCACCAGCTCCGGATAGTCGCGGTGCAGCACGTCGATCGCGCCGCGCAACGCCGACTCGCTGACGTCCTGCGGCACGTAGCGGGTCAGGGTGCCGGCACCGGAGAACGCGTCGAGCAGCAACCGGGTCTTCGTCGACGAGCCCGACCCCAGCTCGACGACGGTGTCCGCGCCGGACGAGCGGGCGATGTCGGCCACCGAGTCGGCGAGCAGCGCCCGCTCGGTGCGGAACGGGTAGTACTCGGGCAGTTCGGTGATCCGCTCGAAGAGCTCCGAGCCGCGGGCGTCGTAGAACCACTTCGGCGGGAGCTCCTTGGGCCGGGCCACGAGGCCCCGCGCGACATCGGTGCGCAGTGCGGCGTCGGCATCGGCATCGGTCAGGTGGACGTCGAGGCGGATCAGGCCGCCGGGGGTGCTCACACGGTGCTCCTTCGCGATCACTGCGCTACGGCCGCCGGGGAGGTCTCCCCCAGCGGGTACAGCTCGTGCCGGCCCGGGCGGGCCACCACCAGGTGCCGGTCGGGCACCTGCGTCCAGTCCGGGAACGCGTGCGTGGGTTCGGAGGCCACGGTGACCTCGGGGGCGCCCGGGCGACCGGGGCCGCCGGAGGTGCGCACCGCCAGGGCGTGCCGCCACGCGGTGGCCCAGATCGTCGTCCCGTCGGTGAGCAGCAGGTTGAGCCGGGAGCCGGGGGCGTCCTGCTCGACCCGCACGCAGGTCCCGCCCAGGACGGCGCCCGGGTCCTCGCCGGCCCGCAGCCGGTCCCGGACCAGCGCCCACAGCACGGCCGCGTCGGTGGGCGCGTCCAGGGTCATCAGGTCGACGGCGGGCAGCGCCGCGGCCGCGGCGGCGAGGGTCCCCGGCCAGCCACGGACCACCCCGTTGTGGCTGAACAGCCACCGGCCCTCGACGAACGGGGCGTTCGCCGTGCTCACCACCGGCATCCCGGTGGTCGCGGAGCGGACCGCGGCCAGCATGCCGGTGGCCCGGGTCGCCCCGGCCAGCGCGACGAACGCGGTGTCGGCCCACAGCGCCCGCTCGGACCGCACCCGGACCGGGTCGGCGCCGGGCTCCGAGTACCAGCCGGCGCCGGAGCCGTCGGCGTTGATCGTGCCGCCGCCGCGCATGTCGGCGGGGGCGTAGGACTGGGCCAGCAGACCGTGCTCCGGGGCGAGGAGCACCTCCGCCAGCGTCCGGGACGGACCGAGGTAGGCCAGGTGGCGGCACACCTCAGTGGTCGTGGCCCGGGTGGGCGTCCGCGGCCAGCCGGAAACCGGCGAAGATCTGCCGCCGGACCGGGTGGTCCCAGTTGCGGAAGGTGGCCCGGATCGCGGCCGGGTCGGTGCCGAACGAGCCACCGCGCAGCACCGTGTAGTCCCCGCCGAAGAAGACTTCCGAGTACTCGGGGTACGGGAACATCCGGAACCCCGGGTACGGATGCCAGCCCGAGTCGCACCACTCCCAGACGTCGCCGAGCAGCTGGTGCACGCCCAGCACGGACGCACCGGCCGGGTAGGCGCCCACCGGGGCGGGCTGCAGGTGCCGCTGGCCGAGGTTGGCGTGCGCGGCGGTCGGCTCGTCGTCGCCCCAGGGGAAGCGCCGGGAGCGGCCGGTCGCCGGGTCGAACCGGGCCGCCTTCTCCCACTCGGCCTCGGTCGGCAGCCGCCGCCCGGCCCAGGTCGCGAACGCCCGGGCCTCGTGGAAGCTCACGTGCACGACCGGCTCGTCCATCGGCACCCGCTCGAGGACGCCGAACCGGCGCCGCCACCAGGCGCCACCGGCGTCGCGGGACCAGAACCGCGGAGCGGTCAGTCCCTCGGCGACCCGGTGCGCCCAGCCGGCCTCGGTCCAGAACCGCGGGTCGTCGTACCCGCCGGCCTCGACGAACTCCCGGTAGCGGCCGTTCGTGACCGGGTAGGCGTCGATCCGGAACGCGGGCAGGTCGACCGTGTGCGCGGGTCGCTCGTTGTCCAGGGCCCACGGCTCGGCCGAGGTCCCCACCTCGAACGGCCCGGCCGGCACCAGCACCTGCGCGGCCGGGTCGACCGGCGCCGCGGGACGGCCCGGCGCCGGCGCGTCCAGCACCGGGCCGCCGGACCGCAGCTGGTGGGTGGCGAGCATGGTCTCGTCGTGCTGCTGCTCGTGCTGCACGATCATCCCGAACGCGAAACCCTCGTGCTCGAGCGGACGGCCGCGCAGCGGGCTGCGGTGCAGCGCGTCGAGCGCCTTCTCCCGCACCTCGCCCACGTACTGCCGGGCCTCGGCGGGCCCCAGCAGCGGCAGACCGACCCGGCTCGACCGGGAGTGCTGGAACGCGTCGTAGAGGCCGTCGATCTCCGGCCGCAGTGGCTCGCGGCCGCCGACGTCGCGGACCAGCCAGAGCTCCTCCTGGGAGCCGATGTGCGCGAGGTCCCACACCAGCGGGGACATCAGCGGCGAGTGCTGGGTGGAGAGCTCGGCGTCGTCCAGGTCGGTGAGCGTGGTGCTGCGGTCCCGGGAGCGGGCCAGCAGCGCGGCGACCCGCTCGCGCATCGCCTCGGGGGTCTCCCCCGGCGCGGCGGGACCGGTCGTGGGTCGTGTCGTGGGTCGTGCGGAATCGATGCTCATCGGACACCCTCCTCGATCCGGGCGGTGTGGTCGTGTGCCCCGTCGGACTGGTACAGGCCGGGCGGGAACGCCGCCCCGGGGCCCGGGCCGTCCGCGGCCGGGCCCTCCTCCAGCGGCATCGGGTCGTCGGCCGGGCAGCGGCCGCGCAGCACCCGCTGCTCGGTGACCTCGCGGAGCCGGTCGAGCACCGGGCCCGGCGCGTCGAGGAGCGCCCCGTCGCCGGCCGCGAGCACCTCGCAGGCCAGCGGGAACAGCACCGCCGCGGCCCGGGCCAGTGCCGGGTCGGCCAGCGCGTCGCGGGCCGCAGGCACCCAGGACCGGGCGACCGGCGCGCACACCTCGCGCACCCGGTCGACGACCGCCGGGGACGAGGTCAGTGCCAGCAGCACCGCGGCGGGCAGCGCCCAGTCGTCGCCGGGCTGGCCGTCCAGGTAGCGCACCTCCAGGTGCCCGTGCGGCCGGACCGGCGGGAACAGCGTGGAGACGTGGTAGTCCAGGTCATCGGTGGTGGGCGGGCGTTCGAGCACGCCGTCCCGGGCGCGGCCGGTGACCCAGTCGGCGAACGTCACGCCGGCCGACACCGCCCAGGACCCGGTGCCGCGCACGCACAGCAGCGGGGTCTCGACGACCCGGCGGGCCCACGCCGCGGCGGGCGACCCGCCCAGTGCGGGGGCCGGCGGTGGCGCCGTGCGGGCCGGATCCAGGCTCAGCCAGCACGCCTGGCGGGACGACTTCCAGCCGGTGGCCCGGCCGTGCTGGACCGGGGAGTTCGCGAACGCGGCGACCAGCACCGGGCCGAGCTCGTGCAGCACCGCCCAGCGGTCGGCGACCCGGTCGGCGGGCCCGGCGTCCAGGCAGACCTGCACCGCCGACGTCGAGCACATCCCGCTGCGACCGTGCGGGCCGACGCGGTCGAACGTGCACTCCATCGCCGAGTAGCGGGGCAGGTCGAGCAGGCGCTGCGCGGGCCGGACCGGGTCGGCGGCACGCGGGTGCGGCCGGAGGTCGTGCCGGGCGAGCAGCTCGTGCAGGTAGGAGGCGTCGGCCGAGACGTCGGCGACGAGGCGGGTCAGCCCGTCGAGCGGGGGGCTGGAGATCTCGATCTGCCCACCGGGCTCGACGGTGACGGTGCACCCGGCGGGAAGCGGGCGGTGCGCGGTGCTGCCCAGGGAGGCGGGCGTGTGCGGGCCGAGCGCGGCCCGCAGGGTGTCGAGGTCGACCGGGTCGCCCGGCCGATCCGGGTGGTAGAGCATCCATTCGAGCTCGACACCCGCCAGCTGTGGCGGCCCGTGCTTGAAGCACACCGACGCGACGTAGGCCTCCGCCTCGGCCTGACTGCGCAGCACCCCGTCGCCGGATGCGGCGCTCTCCTCCAGGATCACCACGGCGACGCTACCCCGGCCGGATGACGCCCGCATGACGTCTTCCGGGTGGCCAGAGCCACGTTTCCGCCGTGCAGCGACACCGGGACGGGCGAGCCGGGGGGCCTTACCGGACAGCCGTACGGGATACTGGCTCCCATGCCCCGCGTCAGCACCGACCAGCTCGCCGCCCGCCGGCGGCAGATCATGGACGGTGCACGCAGCTGTTTCGGCGACCACGGCTACGAGGGCGCCACGGTGCGCCGGCTGGAGCAGTACACCGGCCTGTCCCGGGGCGCGATCTTCCACTACTTCCGGGACAAGGAGGCGCTGTTCCTCGCGCTGGCCGAGCAGGACGCGACCCGGATGGCCGACGTCGTCGCCGAGCAGGGGCTGGTGCAGGTGATGCGGGACCTGCTCGACGCCGCCCGCGGCACCGACGCCGGCGAGCACGTGAGCGACCGCAGCTGGCTCGGGACCCGGCTGGAGGTCTCCCGGCGGCTGCGCACCGACCCGGAGTTCCGGGCCCGCTGGCAGGAGCATTCCGGTGGGCTCACCGCGGCCACCCGGGCCCGGCTGGAGCGCCAGGCCGCCGCCGGTGCGCTGCGGGACGACGTGGGGGTCCCGGTGCTGGCCCGCTACCTGGAGCTGGTGCTGGAGGGCCTGGTCTCACACCTCGCGATGGGCCTGCCCGCCGACGATCTCGACGAGGTGCTCGACGTCGTCGAGAACGGGGTCCGGGCGGCCGGCCGCACCCCCTGATCCGCCGGTCCCGGACCGGAGGAGGATCGGGGGCATGCCGTTCCCCTTCCACCCGGCCGGCGACGACCCGGTCCCGACCGCCGTGCGCGGGTTCGCCCGCGCGCACGACGACCTCGTCGCCCTGCACGAGGACCCGATCCACCTCGTCGCCCGGCACCGGCACCCGGACCGCCGGGTCGGCCTGGTGTCCGGCGGCGGCTCCGGGCACGAACCGCTGCACGCCGGGTTCCTCGGCCGCGGGATGCTCGACGCCGTCGCCCCCGGCCCGGTGTTCACCTCGCCGCACAACACGGCCGTGCTGGCCGCGTCCCGGGCCGCCGCCGGTCCCGGCGGCGTGGTGCACGTGGTGAAGAACTACACCGGCGACCGGATCAACTTCGGGATCGCCGCGGAACGGCTGCGGATGGAGGGCGTCGACGCCCGCCGGGTGCTGGTCGACGACGACCTCGCCACCGACGGCCTGGACACCGCCACCGGCCGCCGCGGGACCGGCGCCACGGTCGTCGTCGAGAAGATCCTCGGGGCGGCCGCGGACACCGGCGCCGGCCTGGACGAGCTCGCGACGCTGGGCACCGAGGTCGCCGCCGCATCCCGGAGCCTGGCCGTGGCGTCCCGCGCGCAGACCTCGGCCCGCACCGGAGATCCGGCGTTCGCGCTGGACGGCGAGCTGGACTACGGCGTCGGCATCCACGGCGAGCGGGCCCGGCGGTCGGTGCCGCGCCCGCCGACCGAGGAGCTGGTCGGCCGGATGCTCGACGAGCTCGTCGCCGCCCTCGCCGACGCGCCGGGCGCCCCGGCAGGCGACGACGTGGTGCTGGTCGTCAACGGGATGGGCGGGACCGCGCTGCTGGAGCTCTACGTGCTCGCCGAGCTGGCCTCGGCCGGACTGGCCGAGCGCGGGCTGACCCGGGCCGGGCTGCTGGTCGGGACGTTCGTCCCGGCGCTGGACATGGCCGGGTTCTCGCTGACGCTGACCCGGATGCGGCCGCACTGGAAGGACTACTGGGCCGCACCGGCCGAGACCGCCGCGTTCCCGCGCGGCACCGGGGAGGACCGATGACCCATCTGGATCAGGACGCCGTGCTGGACCGGTTCGCGACCGCCGTCGAGGACGGGCACGGCGCGCTCACCGCGCTCGACCAGCATTCCGGCGACGGCGACTTCGGCGACAACCTGCGGGCCGGCGTCCGGGCCGCGGTGCAGCGCGCCGGGCACGGCCCGCACCGCGGGTTCGCCGCGCTCGGCGAGGTCTTCCTGGACGAGGTCGGCGGGACCAGCGGGCCGCTGCTCGGGCTGCTGTTCACCGAGATCGCCCGGGCGCTGAGCACCTCGTCCGACGACGTCGCCGCGTTCGCGGCCGGTGCCCGTGCCGGGCTGACCGCGATCCAGCGGGTCGGCGAGGCCGAGCCGGGCGACCGCACCCTGGTCGACGCCCTCGCGCCGGCGGTCACGGCCCTGGGCCGGGACGGCTACGCCGCGGCGGCGACCGCCGCCCGGGAGGGCGCCGAGCAGACCGCGGACCTGCTCGCGCGGCACGGTCGGGCGTCCTACCTCGGAGACCGGGCCAAGGGCGCGCAGGATCCCGGCGCGGTCGGGGTGGCGCTGCTGTTCTGGGCGGTCGCCGGCCCGGAGGCCGGGCTGCCCTCCCCGCTCGAGGGCGTCGCCGCCGGGTAGCCGGGGTCAGGAGCGCACGGCGTCGGTCTCGAACTGGGTCCGGTACAGGGTCGCGTAGCGGCCAGCGGCGGCGAGAAGCTCGTCGTGCGTGCCGGTCTCGACGACCCGGCCGTGCTCGAGGACCGCGATCCGGTCCGCGGCCCGGACGGTGGACAGCCGGTGCGCGATCACGATCGCGGTCCGGCCGACGAGCGCCTCGGACAGCGCGGCCTGCACCGCCGCCTCGGACTCCGTGTCCAGGTGCGCGGTGGCCTCGTCGAGGATCACCACCCGGGGCCGGGCGAGCAGCAGCCGGGCGATCGTCAGGCGCTGGCGCTCGCCGCCGGAGAGCCGGTAGCCGCGCTCCCCGACGACCGTCTCCAGCCCCTCCGGCAGCGTGTCGAGCAGCTCGCCGAGCCGGGCCCGGCGCAGCGCGTCGCGCATCTCCTCGTCGCTCGCGGCCGGGGCGGCGTAGCGCAGGTTCTGCGCGATGGTGTCGTGGAACAGGTGCCCGTCCTGGGTGACCATGCCGACCGTGCCGCGCAGCGCGGCGAAGCTCAGGTCCCGCACGTCGGTCCCGGCCAGCTCGACCGCGCCGGAGTCGACGTCGTGCAGCCGCGGGACCAGCGAGGCCAGCGTGGACTTGCCCGCGCCGGAGGACCCGACCAGGGCGAGCAGCCCACCCCCGCGGACGTGCAGGTCCACGCCGTGCAGCACCTCGGTGTTGACCCGCTGGTCGAGGACCGCGACCTCCTCCAGCGAGGCCAGCGAGACGTCCTCGGCACGGGGGTAGGTGAACCGGACGTCGTGCAGCCGGACGTCCAGCGGACCGTCGGGCAGGGTCCGCGGGTCCGGCCGCTCGGTGATCGAGGGCTGCAGGTCGAGCACCTCGAAGACCCGCTCGAAGGCGACCACCGCGGTCATCACGTCGACCCGGGCATTGGCCAGCGCGGTCATCGGGGTGTAGAGCCGGGTCAGCAGCAGCCCGAGCGCGACGACGGTGCCGGCCGGGATCGACCCGGTCACCGCCAGGTAGCCGCCGAGGCCGTAGATCAGGGCCTGGGCCAGCGCGGACACCAGCTGCAGCGCGGTGACGAACAGCCGGGAGACCATCGCCGACCGGACGCCGATGTCGCGCACCCGGGCCACCTGGCCGCGGAACACCCCGGCCTCCTGCACCGGGTCGCCGAACAGCTTGACCAGCGTCGCGCCCGGCGCGGAGAACCGCTCGGTCATCTGGTTGCCCATGGTCGCGTTGAGCTCGGCGGCCTCCCGGCGCAGCTCGGCGAGCCAGGTACCCATCCGCCGGGCCGGGAGCACGAACACCGGCAGCAGCAGCATCGCCAGCAGCGTCACCTGCCAGGCCAGGCCGATCATCACCGCGATCGCGAGCACCAGCTGGATGCTGTTCGACAGCACCGTGGACAGCGCCCCGGTGATCGCGGTCTGGGCACCGATCACGTCGTTGTTGAGCCGGCTGACCAGCGCTCCGGTCCGGGTGCGGGCGAAGAACGCCAGCGGCATGGCCTGCACGTGCGAGAACACCGCGACCCGCAGGTCCTCGATCAGCCCCTCGCCGAGCCGGGACGAGAACCAGCGCCCGGTCAGCCCGACGACGGCCTCCAGCACGGCCATCCCGGCGATGCCGCCGGCCAGCACCATGATCACGCGTGCGGCGTCCGGGAGATCCCCGGCCGCGACGATGGTGTTGACCACCCGCCCGGCCAGCAGCGGGGTGACGACGCCGATCACGGCGGTGACGGTGGTGAGCGCCAGGAAGCCGAGCAGCCAGCGACGGTAGGGGCGGACGAAGCCCCAGATGCGTCGCCAGGTGCCCTTCGCGACGGAGCCGCGGCGGATGGACTCCGAGTCCGCTCCACGGACGACCCCGCGCATCAGCGCCAGCGGGCGATCCAACGGTGTTCCCTTCGCCGGTGGTGGACGGCGTGGGATCACGTTACGGCGGTTACCGGCCCGCGGCGCGGTCCGGTACGGGCGGGGACCGGCATGCGACGACGCCGCCGGAGGGCCTGCTGCTGGACCCCGCCTGCGGCGTCGCCGGTGGTGACCGCTCCGCCCGCTCCCGGTGCTACCGCCGGTGGGCGGCCGACCCGGGCGCGACGGTGCGGAGCGGCTACTTCTTCTTGGTGCGGGTCGCCCCGCCGCGACCGCGCAGGGTCACACCGGTCTCGGAGAGCACCCGATGCACGAATCCGTACGAACGCCCGGTCTGCTCGGCGAGCGAGCGGATGCTGGCGCCCTTCTCGTACTTCTTCTTGAGATCCGCCGCGAGTTTCCCCCGCTGCGTCCCGGTGATCCGGGCGCCCTTCTTCAACTCGGCCATCGGCCCTCCTCATCCCCACCGCGGATGCCCCCGCGGACCGCCGCGAACGGCGCGACGATCAGGCCATGATGATCCAGAACACGAATTCTGACCAGAACGCCGAAAACGCGATCGGTGAACGGTTCCCCCGAACGGCGCACATGGTTCGGTGACCGGCGGAACGATCATGAGGAAGGTCGCCCGGTCCGGTCACCCGAAGGATTCGGCACGTGCAATCGGGAATTGCAGACGATCACCGGCCCGGCCCGTGCAACGCGCTTGCTGGTCCGGACGAGTGTTCATCCGTCGGTGCGGCGACCGGAGCGGTCGCGCTCAGGCGAGCTGCACGAGCTCCAGGTAGTCCGCCGACCAGTGGTCCTCGGTGCCGTCCGGCAGGACGATCACCCGGTCCGGCTCCAGCGCCTCCACCGCGCCGGGGTCGTGCGTCACGAGCACGACGGCGCCGGAGAACCGGCGCAGCGCGTCCAGCACCTGCTCGCGGCTGGCCGGGTCCAGGTTGTTCGTGGGCTCGTCGAGCAGCAGCACGTTCGCCGCCGACGACACCAGTCCGGCCAGCGCGAGCCGGGTGCGCTCACCGCCGGAGAGCGTCCCGGCCGGCTGGTGGAGCGCCTCACCGGAGAACATGAACGAGCCCAGCAACGTGCGCAGCTGCTGCTCCGGGGCGTCCGGCGAGGCGTGCCGGATGTTGTCCCAGACGCTGGCGTTCATGTCGAGCGTGTCGTGCTCCTGGGCGAAGTAGCCGGTCCGCAGCCCGTGGCCGGGGACGACCTTTCCGGCGTCGGCCTCCTCGGTGCCGGCCAGCAGCCGCAGCAGGGTGGTCTTCCCGGCGCCGTTCAGCCCCAGGACGACGACCTTGGACCCGCGGTCCACGGCCAGGTCCACCCCGGTGAACACCTCCAGCGACCCGTACGCCTTGGACAGCCCCTCGGCGGTCATCGGCGTCTTCCCGCAGGCGGCCGGATCCGGGAACCGGATCCGCGCGACCCGGTCGTCCTGGCGCTCCTCGTCCAGGTTCGACAGCAGCTCGTCGGCCCGGCGTGCCATGTTCTTCGCGGCGACCGCCTTGGTCGCCTTGGCGCCCATCTTCGCGGCCTGGGTGTGCAGCACGGACGCCTTCTTCTCGGCGTTGGCCCGCTCCCGGCGGCGGCGCTTCTCGTCGGTGGCGCGCGCCTCCTGGTAGCGGCGCCAGTCCATGTTGTACTGGTCGGCCTCGCCGCGGGTGGCGTCCAGGAACCACACCTTGTTGACCACGTCGGCCAGCAGGTCGGTGTCGTGGCTGATCACGACCAGGCCGCCCTCGTGGTTCTGCAGGAACCCGCGGAGCCAGGCGATCGAGTCGGCGTCGAGGTGGTTGGTGGGCTCGTCGAGCAGCAGCGTGGTCGCGCTCTGCGAGCCGCCGTCGGACGCGGCGAACAGGATCCGCGCCAGCTCGACCCGGCGCCGCTGGCCGCCGGACAGGGTGTGCATCGGCTGGTCCAGCACCCGGTCCGGCAGCCCGAGGTGGGTGCAGATCCGGGCCGCCTCGGACTCCGCGGCGTACCCGCCGAGCGCGGAGAAGCGCTCCTCCAGCCGGCCGTACTCGCGGACCGCCTTCTCGTTCTCCGCACCGTCGGCCAGCTCGGCCATCGCGGTCTGCGCCTTCTCCATCTTCGCGAGCAGCACGTCCAGCCCCCGGGCGGACAGCACCCGGTCCTTGGCCGGGACCGAGAGGTCACCCTCGCGCGGGTCCTGCGGCAGGTAACCGATCGGGGAGTTGGCACGGACCTCACCGGAGTACGGCTCGCCCTCACCGGCCAGCACGCGCATCGAGGTGGTCTTGCCGGCACCGTTGCGCCCGACCAGGCCGATCCGGTCACCGGGCTGCACGCGCAGGTCGGCACCGGAGAGCAGGATCCGCGAGCCGGCACGCAGTTCGAGGTCGGTCGTGGTGATCACGTGAAGGGGCTCCAGACGGAGTGTGGGGTGCTGAGAGTCGGACGGCCGGCACACGAGTGCCCGGGCGCATCGGTTACTCGATCAGGACCACGTCGCCAGGCTACCGGCCGGGGCGATCGGATTCCCGATGCGGGCCCGGTGACATGACCGACCTCACCCGCATCGACCCCTCCGCGCGCCCGGCCGCCGGGACTTTGGTTCGGTGGACGCACACCGGCGCGGGCCGGGTGCGCGGGACCGGAGAGGCGGGTGCGACGGCGGTGACGGACCCGGGAACCGACGTCCTGGTGCTCGGCGGCGGACCGGCCGGGCGCGCGCTGGCCCGCAGCTGCGCGGCGGCGGGCCTGCGGACCGCGCTGGCCGATCCGGCGCCGGAGCGTCCGTGGACGGCCACCTACTGCGCGTGGCCGGAGGAGCTGCCGCCGGACCTGCCGGCCTCCGCGGTCGCGGCCCGGCCGCAGGCCCGGGTCGTACTGCCCGGCCCGGACGGCACCCGCCTGCTCGGCGACTACGCGGTGCTCGACACCACGGGACTGCGCGCGCACCTGGACGCCGGGCTGGCCGGGGTGGCGGTGCTGACCGGGCACGCCCGGGAGGTCCGGCGGGACGGGGGCCGGTACCGCGTCCCGCTCGACGACCGGTCGGTGACCGCGGCGCTCGTGGTCGACGCGACCGGCGCCCCGTCCCGGCTGCGGCCCGCCGCGGGCCCCCGGGCCGAGCAGACCGCCTACGGCGTCGTCGTCGGCGACGCGGTGGCCGCGCCGGTCACCGGGCCGGACGAGGCCGTGTTCATGGACTGGCGCTCCCCCGCCGGCACGCCGGCGCCGGGCTGGACGGACTGGCCGACGTTCCTCTACGCCGTCCCGTACGGCGACGGCACGGTGCTGCTGGAGGAGACCTCGCTGGCGCGGCGCCCCGGGCTGCCGCTGCCCGAACTGCGCGAGCGTCTGCACGCCCGGCTGGACGCCCTCGGCGTGGCGGTCCCGGACGACGCCCGGGTCGAGCGGGTCCGCTTCCCGGTCGACACCCCGCGCGGACCCGCGCATCCGGTGCCGTTCGGAGCCGCCACCCCGCTGGTGCACCCGGCGACCGGTTTCAGTGTCGCCCCGGCGCTGCAGCTCGCGCCCCGGCTGGCCGCGGTGCTCGCCACGCGGCTGCCGGCCGATCCGGACCGGGCGGCAGCCGCAGCGGGCCGGCTGCTCTGGTCGCCGGCGGCGCGCTGGGTGCACCGGCTGCGCCGGCACGGCCTGCGGACCGTGCTGGAGATGCCGCCGCCGCTGGTCCCCGGCTTCTTCGACGCCTTCTTCGCCTCCGGCGCGACGGCCGGACGGCGCCGCGCGTTCCTCACCGGGCGTGACGACCTGCCCGGCAACCTGGCCGGGATGGCCAGGGTGTTCGCCGCTGCACCGGCCCCCGTTCGACGGAAGATGCTCCGCTCGGCGGCACGATTTCACCCGATCGGGCGGTGACGGCTCGGGGTTGTGACCAGTTGACCGGGTACCAGGAGGTAACGTCCTGGTACCCAGCGTCGAGGGTCCGTCCCCCGCTCGCCCGGCGACCGGGTGCGGGCGACGGCCCCGCCCCACGGAGGCTGCCCCATGCCCGCTTACCAGACCATCGTCGTCGGGACCGACGGCTCGGCGACCTCGTTCGCCGCGGTGCAGCGCGCCGCAGGCGTCGCCGCGGACAGCGACGCCCAGCTCGTCATCGTCTCGGCCTACACCCCCGCCAGCCGCGAGGACACCGCCGCCGCCGAGGACGTGCTCAAGGACGAGGCGCACCTCGTCACCGGCTGGACCCCGGCCGAGGAGGCGCTGCGCGAGGCCGCCGACCGGGCCGCGAAGATCGGTGCGCAGAAGGTCAGCACGCACGCCGAGGACGGCGCCCCGGTCGACGTCCTGCGCAAGGCGGTCAAGGACCACCACGCGGACCTGCTGGTGGTCGGCAACCGCGGGCTCAACACGCTCTCCGGGCGGCTGCTCGGCTCGGTCCCGTCCGACGCGACCCGGCGCGCCGGGGTGGACGTGCTCGTGGTGCACACCACCTGAGCCGGTGACCGGACCTTCTTCGGACGGCGACCAGCCTCCCGATCACCCGGCGCTGCCGGACCCCGCCTCGATCGACTGGACCGACATCGAGGGCGGTGTGCTCGACGAGATCATCCTCGGGGCACCTCGCGAGTACACCCGCGACGAGCTGGTCGCGGCCTCCGGCCTGGACGCCGAGGAGGCGAACCGGCTCTGGCGGGCCCTGGGCTTCCCGGACTCGGCCCCCGACGAGCGGGTCTTCACCCGGGCCGACCTGGACGCCGCCCGCACCGTCGCGCAGCTGAGTGACGCCTGGCTGCCCGACGCCGGGGTCCGGGAGGCGGTCGCCAGGGCCGTCGCGCAGTCGCTGTCCCGGCTCGCCGAGTGGCAGGTCGGCATGCTCGCCCAGCTCGCCGCCGACCACGTCGAGGAGCTCACCCCGAGCGCGGCCGCCCGGCTGGCCGCCGACGTGCTGCCCGAGCTGGAGCAGCTGCAGTCCTACGTCTGGCGCCGGCACATGGCCGCGACCGCCGCCCGCTGGACGGCCGGCGCGCAACGCTCGGACCCGCAGCGCATCGCGGCCGACACCTGGCCGCTGGCCGTCGGGTTCGCCGACATGGTCGGGTTCACCCGCACCACCCGGCGCCGGTCGATGGACGAGCTCGGCCAGATGATCGAGCGGTTCGGCGCGGTCACCAACGAGGTGATCGCCAACGGCCGCGGCCGGATCATCAAGACGGTCGGCGACGAGGTGCTGTTCGTGACCGAGCACCCGGCCGACGCCGCCGCCATCGCGCTGGGACTGCGGGACCGGGTGCGGGTCGAACCGGCGCTGCCGCAGCTGCGCATCGGGCTGGCGCAGGGCATGGTGCTGAGCCGCTACGGCGACGTCTACGGCGAGGTCGTCAACGTCGCCGCCCGGCTCACCTCCGCGGCCCGGCCGGACACCGTGCTCGTCGACCGGGAGGTCCACGAGTCGCTGCGGGACGACCCGCGGTTCGCGCTGCGCCGGATCGCGACCCTGCACACCCGCGGTTACGCGCACCTGCGGGCCTGGGCGCTGCGCGGCGCCCGGGAACGCTGACCGGCCCGGGCCGGCCGGGTGATCAGGGAGCGCCTTGACCTGAAGCCCGGTTCAGGGAGCAGGCTCACCGCCATGACGACCGCCCCGCCGGCTGTGGCCACCTACCTGGACCGGATCGGTGTCGTACCGGGCCCGCCGGACGTGTCGCTGCTCGCCCGGATCGTCCGTGCGCACGTCGCGACGATCCCGTTCGAGAACCTCGATCCGTTCACGCACCTCGAGCCTCCGGTGGACGGCGCAGACGTCGCCGCGAAGCTGGTGCACGGGCATCGTGGCGGGTGGTGCTTCGAGCACAACCTGCTCCTGCACGACGTCCTGCGCGACCTCGGGTACCGGGTCACGCCGCTGGTCGGACGGGTCCGGCTCGGCCTCGACGACGACGCCCCGACGACCTCGCGGACGCACCGGCTGACCCTGGTGGAGACCGACGAGGGCACCGTCACCGCCGACGTCGGGTTCGGCGGGACCGTGCCGGTCGCACCGCTGCGGCTGGTCGCCGGGACCGTCCAGCCGACCGCGCACGGCAGCTACCGCTACCGGCGGGGCGATCACGGCACCTGGGTCCTGGAGCGCCGCGGCAGCGGCGGCTGGCTCCCCCAGTACACGTTCGACCTGGTCCCGGCCCCGGACGTCGACTTCACGATGGGATCCTGGTACCTGACCCGGCACCCCGGCTCCGGGTTCCGCAACGAGGTCGGGGCGGCCTACTCGGCGGACGACCACCGGGCCACGCTCGACGGGAACCGGCTCACCCTGCGCTACGCGGACGGCCGCACCGAGCAGCACGAGCTGGAGTCGGCATCGGCCGTACGCGGTGCACTGGAGGACGTCTTCGGGATCGACACGGCCGGCATCGCCGGGCTGGAGGGGCGGCTCCGGGAGCGGCACTTCTCCTGACCCCGTACACACGAGGAGCCGGGCCCCACAGGGACCCGGCTCCGGCGTGCTCGTGCGAGGTCGTTCAGACCCGGAAACCGAGGGCGCGCAGCTGCTCGCGGCCGTCCTCGGTGATCTTCTCCGGGCCCCACGGCGGCATCCAGACCCAGTTGATCCGGATGTCGTCGACCAGGCCGCCGTCCGGACCGGAGGTGAGCGCGGAGCGGGTCTGCTCCTCGATCACGTCGGTCAGCGGGCAGGCCGCCGAGGTGAGGGTCATGTCGATGACCGCGGTGTTCCCGTCCCGGTCGATGCCGTAGACGAGGCCGAGGTCGACGACGTTAATCCCGAGTTCGGGGTCGACGACGTCCTTCATCGCCTCCTCGAGCTGGTCCTGCGTGGCGCCCTCGTCGGCCTGCCCGGCCGGCGGCTCGGGCATCCCGGCCGCGCCGCGCACGACCTCGTCGGTGCTGTTCTCGGTGGTGTCGGTCATGCCGGAGATCCCTCCGTATCAGCGGTCTCGATCGTCGCGTCGGTACGGGAGACGGCGTCCTTGAACGCCATCCAACCCAGCAGGGCGCACTTGACCCGCGCCGGGTACTTGGCCACCCCGGCGAAGGCGACGCCGTCGCCGAGCAGGGCCTCGTCCGGCTCGACCTGCCCCCTACCCTGCGCCATCTCCTGGAACGACGCCATCACCCGCATCGCCTCGGACACCGGGCGGCCGATCACGAGGTCGTTGAGCACCGACACCGACGCCTGGCTGATCGAGCAGCCCAGCGTCTCGTAGGAGACGTCGCTGACGGTGTCGCCCTCGACCTTGACCCGCAGCGTGACCTCGTCCCCGCAGGTCGGGTTCACGTGGTGGGTCTCGGCGTCGTACGGCTCGCGCAGGCCGGAGCCGTGCGGGTCGCGGTAGTGGTCCAGGATGATCTCCTGGTACATCTGCTGAAGCTGCATCAGCTCACCCCGAAGAACTTCTGGGCGGCACGGATGCCGTCGGCCAGCTGCGCCGCCTCGTCCACCGTGTTGTACACCGCGAACGACGCCCGCGCCGTGGCCACGATCCCGAACCGCCGGTGCAGCGGCCAGGCGCAGTGGTGCCCCACCCGGATCGCGATGCCGCGGTCGTCGAGCACCTGGCCGAGGTCGTGCGCGTGCACCCCGTCCACCACGAACGACACGGCCCCGCCGCGCTGTTCCGTGGTGTCGGGTCCGACCAGCCGCACGCCGTCGACCTCGCGCAGCCCGTCCAGCGCGACGCGGGTCAGCTCGGCCTCGTGCGCGGCGACCGTCTCCATACCGATCGCGGACAGGTAGTCCACGGCCGCACCCAGGCCCACTGCCTGCGACGTCATCGGCACGCCGGCCTCGAACTTCTGCGGCGGCGGGGCGTAGGTCGACCCCTCCATGTGCACCATCTCGATCATGGAACCGCCGGTCAGGAACGGCGGCAGCGCCTGCAGCAGCTCGGAGCGCCCCCACAGCACGCCGACCCCGGACGGCCCGAGCATCTTGTGCCCGGAGAACACCGCGAAGTCCACGCCCAGCGCGTGCACGTCGACGGGGCCGTGCGGTACCGACTGGCAGGCGTCCAGCACGGTGAGCGCACCGACGGCGCGGGCCTTGCGGACCAGCGCCTCGACCGGTGCGACGGCCCCGGTGACGTTCGACTGGTGGCTGAACGCCACGACCTTCGTGCGGTCGGACAGCTCCAGCGAGTCCGGGTCGATCCGGCCCTCGTCGGTCACCGGGAACCAGCGCAGCGTCGCACCGGTGCGCCGGCACAGCTCCTGCCAGGGCACCAGGTTCGCGTGGTGCTCCAGCTCGGTGACCACGACCTCGTCGCCCTCGCCGAGCGCGAACCGCTCGGAGGCCGGGTCGAGCCCGGCCCGGACCGCGGCGTTCGACATCCCGTAGGCGACGAGGTTGATGCCCTCGGTCGCGTTCTTGACGAACACGATCTCGTCCGGACCGGCGCCGACGAAACCGGCGATCCGGAAGCGGGCCGTCTCGTAGGCGTCCGTGGCCTCCTCGGAGAGCTGGTGCGCTCCGCGGTGGACCGCCGAGTTGTGCCGCTCGGAGAACGTGCGCTCGGCGTCGAGCACCTGGCGCGGCCGCTGCGACGTCGCGCCGGAGTCGAGGTACACCAGCGGCTTGTCCTCGCGGACCGTGCGCCCGAGGATCGGGAAGTCCGCCCGGATCCGGGCCACGGCGTCGGCGTCAAGGCCGGCCGCGGTCCCGGTACCGTGCACGGTCGTCATGCTCAGACCGCCGCAGCTGCCTGCTGGGTGAACCGCGCGTAGCCGGTCTCCTCCAGCTCCCGGGCCAGCTCCGGCCCCCCGGAGTCGGCGATGCGGCCGTCGAAGAACACGTGCACGTAGTCCGGCGTGACGTGGTTCAGGATCCGGTTGTAGTGCGTGATCAGCAGGACGCCGGTCTCGCCGCCCTCGCGGTAGCGGTTCACGCCCTCGGACACGACGCGCAGGGCGTCGACGTCGAGGCCGGAGTCGGTCTCGTCCAGGACCGCGATCCTCGGCTTGAGCAGCCCCAGCTGCAGCACCTCGTGCCGCTTCTTCTCGCCGCCGGAGAAGCCCTCGTTCACCGAACGGTCGGCGAACTCCTGGGAGATGTCCAGGTCGGTCATCGCGTCCTTGACCTCCTTGACCCAGGTGCGCAGCTTCGGCGCCTCGCCGCGCACCGCGGTGGCCGCGGACCGCAGGAAGTTCGCCATCGACACACCGGGCACCTCGACCGGGTACTGCATGGCCAGGAACAGCCCGGCCCGCGCCCGCTCGTCGACGCTCATCTCGAGCACGTCCTCGCCGTCCAGCAGGACCTGGCCGGAGGTGATCGTGTACTTCGGGTGGCCGGCGACGGCGTAGGCGAGCGTCGACTTGCCCGAGCCGTTCGGACCCATGATGGCGTGCGTCTCGCCCGCGCGGACGGTGAGGTTCACGCCGCGCAGGATCTCCTTGGGACCGTCCTCGGTCTCGACCGACGAGTGCAGGTCCTTGATCTCCAGAGTGGACATCTGTGGTGGTCGCTCCGTATGTCGCAGAAGGTGGTGGGCTGGGCCGAGCCGGGCTCTAGACGCCGGTGATGGCGAGCTCGGCCTCGACGGCGGCCTCGAGCCGCTCCTTGAGTTCGGGCAGCGTGATCTTGTTCAGGACCTCGCCGAAGAACCCGCGGACGACGAGGCGACGCGCCTGGTCCTCCGGGATGCCGCGGCTGCGCAGGTAGAACAGCTGCTCGTCGTCGAACCGGCCGGTGGCGCTGGCATGCCCGGCACCGGCGATCTCGCCGGTCTCGATCTCCAGGTTCGGGACCGAGTCCGCGCGGGCGTGCTCGGTGAGCACCAGGTTCCGGTTGAACTCGAACGTCTCGGTGTTCTCCGCGGCGGCCCGGATCAGCACGTCGCCGATCCACACCACGTGCGCCTGATCCTTCGAGTCGCTCTGCAACGCGTTCTTGTAGAGCACGTTCGACTTGCAGTTCGCGACCGCATGGTCCACCAGCAGCCGCTGCTCCAGGTGCTGCCCGGCATCGGTGAAGCCCAGGCCGAGCAGCTCGGCGTCGCCGCCGGGCCCGGAGTAGTGGATCGTGGAGCTGACCCGCACCAGGTCACCGCCGAGCTGCACGGCGGTCGCGCGCAGCGTGGCGTCCCGGCCGACGTTGTAGTGCTCGGCGCCCACGTGGACGGCGTCGTCGGCCCACTCCTCGGTGACCACGAGGGTCAGCTGCGAGCCGTCGGCCAGCACGATCTCGGTGTTGTCGGCCAGCACGCCGTGCCCCCGGTGCTCGACGACGACCGTCGCCTGCGTGTGCGGGGTGGTGCGGATGTGCAGGTGGCCGGCCGCGGAGGCCCCGGTGCCGGGGCCCTCCACGGTGACCGTGACCGGGTCGACCTTCCCGCCGGTGTCCTTCCCGTCCAGGGTCACGACGGTGGCCTCGGTGAAGGCCGACCAGGCGGCCGCGGCGACCCGGTCGGCGGGGATCCCGCCCTCGCCGAGCCGGGCGTCGTCGCGGCCGACGGTCTCGGTGGCGACCCCGGCGGCCCCGGTGACCGAGACCGTCGTCGAGCCCTCGAAGTCGGCGGTGCCGTCGTGCAGGCCCTTGAGCCGGCGCATCGGCGTGAACCGCCAGTTCTCCTCGCGCCCGCCGGGGACCTCGAAGGCCGCCACGTCGAACGACTGGAACCGCTCGCCCGCCGAGGCGATCGGCACCTCGCCCTGGCCCTCCTTCGCGCCCTTCAGTTCGGGCGCGAGGCCAGCAACGTCACTCGTCATCCGACGGAACCCTCCATCTGCAGCTCGATCAGCCGGTTCAGCTCCAGCGCGTACTCCATGGGCAGCTCACGGGCGATCGGCTCGACGAACCCGCGCACCACCATGGCCATCGCCTCGTCCTCGGTCAGACCGCGGCTCATCAGGTAGAAGAGCTGGTCGTCGGAGACCTTCGAGACGGTGGCCTCGTGCCCCATCGACACGTCGTCGTTGCGGATGTCGACGTAGGGGTATGTGTCCGACCGCGAGATCGTGTCGACCAGCAGCGCGTCGCACTTCACCGTCGAACGCGAGTTCTGCGCCCGCGGGTTGACCTGGATCAGGCCCCGGTACGAGGTCCGGCCCCCGCCGCGCGCCACCGACTTCGACACGATCGTCGACGACGTGTTCGGCGCCATGTGCACCATCTTCGCGCCGGCGTCCTGGTGCTGGCCCTCGCCCGCGAAGGCGACGGACAGGACCTCGCCCTTGGCGTGCTCGCCCATCAGCCACACGGCCGGGTACTTCATGGTCACCTTGGAGCCGAGGTTGCCGTCGACCCACTCCATGGTCGCGCCCTCCTCGGCCTTGGCGCGCTTGGTGACCAGGTTGTAGACGTTGCCCGACCAGTTCTGGATCGTGGTGTAGCGGCAACGGCCGCCCTTCTTCACCACGATCTCCACCACGGCCGAGTGCAGCGAATCCGTGTTGTAGATCGGCGCCGTGCAACCCTCGACGTAGTGCACGTAGGCGCCCTCGTCGACGATGATCAGCGTCCGCTCGAACTGGCCCATGTTCTCGGTGTTGATCCGGAAGTAGGCCTGCAGCGGGATGTCGACGTGCACGCCCTTCGGCACGTAAATGAACGAGCCACCCGACCAGACCGACGAGTTCAGCGCGGAGAACTTGTTGTCCCCGGCCGGGATCACCGAGCCGAAGTACTCCTTGAACAGCTCCGGGTGCTCCTTGAGGGCGGTGTCGGTGTCCAGGAACACCACACCCTGCTCCTCCAGGTCCTCGCGGATCTGGTGGTACACGACCTCGGACTCGTACTGGGCCGCGACGCCGGCGACCAGACGCTCCTTCTCCGCCTCCGGGATGCCGAGCTTGTCGTAAGTGTTCTTGATGTCCTCGGGCAGGTCCTCCCAGGTCTGGGCCTGCTTCTCGGTGGACCGCACGAAGTACTTGATGTTGTCGAAGTCGATCCCGGACAGGTCGGAACCCCACCGCGGCATCGGCTTCTTGCCGAAGATGTCGAGCGCCTTCTGCCGGAACTCGAGCATCCACTCGGGCTCGTCCTTCAGGCGGGAGATGTCGGCGACGACCTCGGAGGACAGCCCGCGCTTCGCGCTGGAGCCGGCCTCGTCGGAGTCCGCCCAGCCGAAGTCGTACCGGCCGAGCGCCGCGATCGTCTCCTCCTGGGTGAGCTCGGTGCGCACATCAGGAGTGGTCGTCATTCGGACTGCCTCCCTTTCGGGGACCGTGGTGGGTTTTTGACCCGCCTTCGGCGGGACCCTTCTCTTCTTGCATCTTCCGCAGCCGAGCAGTGGGTTGCGGATTCACGGTGCGGGACCCGGGAGTCCCCGGATCCGCTACCGCCGCCGCCCGTTGCTGACTCACAGCCTCGGACGCGGGAATCGCTTCCCTGCTCGTCACACCTGCAGGTGGTTGCGGACTTCCGGCGCGGGGGGTGGGTACCTCGTCCCGGTCCCCGTGCCGGGCCCGCGCGAGGAGTTCGGGATCCTCGAGCGGGACGTGTGTGGTGCACGCGGCGTCGCCGCGCGCGATCGTGGCCAGCCGCTGCACGTGAGTACCCAGCAACTCGGCGAAGGCACGCGTCTCGGCCTCGCAGAGCTCCGGGAACTCGGTGGCGACGTGCGCGACCGGGCAGTGGTGCTGGCACAGCTGCACGCCGAATCCGCCGCCGCGGGTCTGCGCGGCGTAGCCACGGGCACTGAGCACCCGGGCCAGTGCCTCCGCGCGGTCCTGCGGGCTCGCCGGTGCGGTGACCGCCCCGATCTCCTCGCCCAGCAGGTCGTGCACCCGCTTGCGGGCGAACGCGTTCACGGCGTCCTCCCCCGCCGTCTCGGCGAGGAAGCGCAGGGCCGAGGTGGCCAGGTCGTCGTATCCGTGCCCGAACCGGACCCGGCCGGCGTCGGTGAGCAAATACTCCTTGGCCGGGCGCCCGCGCCCGCGGGGGCGCGACACGGACCTGGCCGGTGCCCGGACCTCCGCCTCGCCGTCGGCGATCAGCGCGTCCAGGTGCCGGCGTACCGCCGCCTCGGTCAGGCCCAGCTCCCCCGCCGTGACGGCGGCGGTGACCGGGCCCTGTTCCATCAGCACCCGCGCCACCGCGGCCCGGGTACTGCCCTCGTGCGAACCGGACGCGGGCAGTACGGCGTCGGTCCCGTGCCCGCAGGCCGGGTCCGAGCGCGTGTGCGCCGTCGGGTTCGTTTTCACAACACCAGTGTTGCGGATATACCGGCGGTCGGCAAAACCCACCCCCCTTCCGACCGGTCCCGGGTGACCGGGCTCACCCCGATCGGCCTCGTCCCCGCCGGTCCGGGCCGGTACCCGGGGGCCCGACCCGCCCCGGCTAGCCTGCGTACCCATGGTGACGCCCGAGGTCGTCCCGCCCGGGCGGGACGACTCCCTCCCCGCAGCGCCGTCCGGCGACGACGGCGCCGGGCCGGACGCCGCCCGGCCGACCCGGCGCGGCCTGCGCGACCAGGCCCGGATCGCCCGGCGACTCGGCCTGACCGGCGCGCTCCTGATGGGCATCAGCGCGCTCGGATCGGGCGCGTTCCCGGCCCCCAACCCGCTCAACGGGCTGCGCGTGCTCGGGCTGCCCGCGCGGAACGTGACCCTGGCCATCGCGGTCACCTACGCGGGCCTGCTGATGGTCGTGACGGCGTGGCTGTGGATCGCCCGGATGCTCACCGCCCGCGGCGCCCGGTTCCCGGCGCCGGAGAAGCGTGAGCTCGGACGCACCGCGATGCTCTGGGGCCTGCCGCTCGCGCTGGCGCCGCCGATGTTCTCCAAGGACATCTACAGCTACCTGGCGCAGAGCGCGACGCTCGCCCGCGGCATCGACCCGTACACGATCGGCCCGGCGCAGGCGCTGGGGGTCGGGGACCCGCTGGTCGGCGGCATCCCGACGATCTGGCGGGACACCCCCGCCCCGTACGGGCCGCTGTTCCTCGGCCTCGGCCGCGTCATCACCGCCATCAGCGGCGAGAACGTCGTGCTCGGGATCTTCGAGCACCGGGTGCTGGCGCTGCTCGGGGTCGCGGTGATCGTGTGGGCGCTGCCCCGGCTCGCGCAGCGCTTCGACCTCGACGCCGGGCTCGTGCTCTGGCTCGGCGTTGCGAACCCGCTGGTGCTGTTCCACCTGGTCAGCGGCATCCACAACGAGTCGATCATGTTGCCGCTGCTGCTGCTCGGGCTCTACGTGATGCTCGGCCGCGACGATGCGGAGCAACCCTGGTGGAAGATCACCCTGGGCGCGGCGCTGATCGTCGCCGCGGCCGCGGTGAAGCTGCCGGCGCTGCTCGCGCTCGGGTTCGTGGGCGTCTACCTGGTCCGCAAGCGCGGCGGGCGGCTCGTCGACTGGGTGGTCCTGACCAGCTGGCTCACCGTCGTCGCCGCGGTCGTCCTCAGCGCATTCAGCTTCGCCACCGGCCTCGGCTTCAACTGGCTCAAGGGCCTGTCCGCGCCGAGCGCGATCCGCAGCTGGTTCTCGGTGACCACCGACCTGGGCATGCTCGGCGGCCAGATCGGGCGGCTGTTCGGGCTCGGCGACCACTCCGAGGCCACCCTGACGCTGGCCCGCGGGCTGGGCTGGGCGGTGATCGCGGTCGTCGTCGTCTGGCTGTTGCTGGCCTGCCTGCGGGGGAAGCTGGACCCGGTGACCGGCACCGGGGCCGGTCTCGGCGCCGTCGTGCTGCTCGGACCGGTGGTGCACCCCTGGTACCTGTTCTGGGCGCTGCTGCCGCTGGTCGCGACCCGCGCGATGCCCCGCTACCGGCGGGCGGTGATCGCGCTGTCCGCGGTGATCGCGCTGCTGGTGCCGCCGACCGGCGCCGACTTCATCTTCCGCGCCTTCCAGCTGCCGTTGTCGATCATCGCCGGACTCGTGATGTTCGCGCTGTCGCTGCTCGTGGTGCGCCGCGTGCTGCACCGGCCCGCCGGCCGGGACGGGTCCGGGTCCGTGCCGGAACCGGCCTCGTGACCGCGCCCGCCATGAGCACCTCGTCGGTCACCGCGCTGGACGTGCGCGGCCTCGTCGTCCGGTACGGGTCGAGGACCGCGGTGGACGGCGTCGACCTGGGACTGGAGCGCGGCGAGGTGGTCGCGCTGCTGGGCCCCAACGGGGCGGGCAAGTCCAGCACCGTGGAGGTCTGCACCGGGCTGCGCCGGCCCGACGGCGGTTCGGTCGCGGTGCTCGGGCACCCCGCCGGCGCCGACGCCGTCCGGCCCCGGATCGGGGTCATGCCCCAAGGCGGCGGCGCCTACCCGGCTGTCCGCACCCGCGAGATGCTGCACCTGGTCGCGGACTGCGCGGCCCGCCCGCTGGACCCGGACCACCTGCTCGACGTGCTCGGCCTGCGGCCGCGGGCGCGCACGCCCTACAAGCGGCTCTCCGGCGGCGAGCAACAGCGGCTCGCACTGGCCTGCGCCGTCGTCGGCCGTCCGGAGCTGGTGTTCCTCGACGAGCCCACCGCCGGGCTCGACCCGCAGGCCCGGCACCTGGTCTGGGACCTGGTCCGGGCACTGCGCCGGGACGGCGTCGGGGTGCTGCTCACCACCCACCTGATGGACGAGGCCGAGCAGCTCGCGGACGACGTCGTGATCATCGACGACGGGCGGGTCGTCGCGCACGGCACGCCCGCCCAGCTCACCGCAGGCGACCAGACCGAGCTGCGGTTCCGGGCCCCTCCCGGGATGGACACCGCCGGCCTGGACGCCCGGCTGCCGGGCGGGTACGCCACCAGCGAGACCGGGCCCGGCCGCTACCGCGTGCAGGGCCGGATCGACCCGGCCGCGCTGGCCGCGATCACCTCCTGGTGCGCCGACCAGGGCGTCATGGCCGACGACGTCCAGGTCGTCCGGCGCAGCCTGGAGGACGTGTTCCTGGACCTGACCGGACGGGAGCTGCGCCCGTGAGCGAACCCGTGAGCGTGTTCCCCGAGGGCACCTTCACCCCCGACCCGGGCCGCGGGCGGACGCTGAGGATGCTGCGGGCCCAGTCCGGCCTGGAGACCCGGCTGGCGCTGCGCAACGCCGAGCAGGTGCTGCTCACGCTGCTCATCCCGGCCGCGCTGCTGGTCGGGCTCACCCTGGTCCCGGCGGTCAGCACCCCCGAGCCGCGGGTCAGCTGGATCCTCGCGCCGATGCTGGCGCTGGCCGTGATGAGCTCGGCGTTCACCAGCCAGGCGATCGCGCTCGGCTTCGACCGGCGCTACGGCGCGCTGCGCCGGCTCGCCGCGACCGCGCTGCCGCGCTGGTCGCTTGTCTGCGGGCGGCTGACCGCGGTGGCCGCCGTCGTCGTGATCCAGATGCTGCTGCTGGGAGTGCTGGCCGCGTTCCTGGGCTGGGCCCCGTCCGGGGCCCGTCTGGACGGCGTGCTGATCGCCGTGCTGCTCGGCGCCGCCGCGTTCGGGGCGCTGGGGGTCCTGCTCGGCGGGACGCTGCGGGCCGAGATCGTGCTCGCCGTCGCCAACCTGGTGTGGTTCGTGCTGCTGCTGGCCGGCGGGATCGTCGTGCCGGTGGCCGATCTTCCCGGGCCGCTCGCCGTCGTCGCGCCGTGGCTGCCCTCCGGAGCCCTGGCCGAGGCGCTGCGAGCGGCCCTGGGGGACGGGACGTTCCCGGCCGTCGGGTCACTGCTGGTGCTGGCCGGCTGGGCCGTGGTCGCGGGACTCGTGGCGGCGCGGACGGTGCGGTGGCGCTGACGCACCCGTGAGTGGTTGTCGTGCTCAGGGCCACGACAACCACTCACGGCGCGACTTCTACACTTCGTAGTGTGCCGATCCTCGCCCGCGTACCCTCCACTCCACCGGCGCTGATGCGTGGGCTGGCGATCGCCAACCTGGTCGCCCAGATCGGGATCGGCGTGACCGGCTCGGTGGTGCGGGTGACCGGCTCCGGGCTGGGCTGCTCCACCTGGCCGCAGTGCGAGCCGGGCAGCATGGTGCCGGTCACGCACGCCGAGATCGCCCCGCTGCACATGTGGATCGAGTTCGGCAACCGGCTGCTCGGCGTCCTGGTCGTCCTGACGGCCGGGGCCGCACTGCTCGGGGCGCTGTTCACCCGGCCTTACCGGCGGCGGCTCACCGCGCTGGCGGTCGCGATGCCGCTCGGGGTCGTCGCGCAGGCCGTGATCGGCGGGATCACCGTGCTCGCCGGCCTGGCCTGGTGGACGGTGATGCTGCACTTCCTGGCGTCGATGGTGCTGGTCTGGTTCGCGGTGCTGCTCGTCGGTGCCGCCACCGAGGACGACGGCCCGCGCACCCGCACGATCCCCGCCCCCGGGCGCGGGCTGATGGTGCTCTCCACCGCGGTGCTCGCGGTGCTGCTGGTCGCCGGGACCCTGGTCACCGGGGCCGGACCGCACGGCGGGGACCCGGAGACCCCGCGGCTGGACGTCGACATCCCGCTGCTCGTCCAGGTGCACGCGGACGCGCTGTTCGCCTACCTCGGCACGCTCGCCGGGATCGGGTTCCTGCTGCACGCCGTCGCCGCCCCGCCGGCGTTGCTGCGCCGTTTCCGGGTGCTGGTCGTCGTGGTGCTCGCGCAGGGCGCGCTGGGCGGAGCCCAGTACGCCCTCGGCGTGCCGGAGCTGCTGGTCTCGCTGCACGTGCTGGGCGCCGGGCTCGTCGTCGCGGCGGCGTCCTGGATGTGGGCGGCCACCGCCACCCGGCCCGCGGCGCCGGAACCGGCACCCGCCGGCGGCCCCGCCACCGAGCGCCCCCTGGCCGGCGCCGACCGCGCCTGACGGCGCCGCCCCGCACTGCGCACCGGACCGGTCCAACGCGCGGCGGCCGCAGCAGCCCGTGCCGCGCGGTGCGACCCGACGCCGCGCGGGGCCCGCCACGCCGGAAATCTGCACGGCCGGGCCGGGGTCGGGCACTCTGGTCGCATGAGTTCGCACCGGTTGCGCACCGGCGGGATCGCCGCGGCGCTCGCGGCCGCGCTGGCCGTCACCCTGACGTTCGGTCTGGTCACCGCCCGTGGCGCGTCGGCGGCACAGGAGCTGCCACCGGTCTCCCCCGAGGAGCTGATCGCCTCGGTCGCCGAGGCGGAGCCCGCGGCGCTGGCCGGCACCCTCGCCGTCGAGAACCGGCTGGGGTTGCCCGCGCTCCCGGGCGGCGGCGGGCAGCCCGGGCTGACCGACGGCACCTCCACCGCCCGGGTCTGGTCCGATGGCGAGGGCCGCGGCCGCCTCGCACTCCCCCGCCCGGACGGCGAGCGCACCTACGTCGACGACGGTGCCACCCGCTGGGCCTACGACTCGGCCGACCGCACGGTCACGAAGCTGCCCGCCCGCGGGCCGGACGCGGAGCATCGTCGCGACGTGACCGACCCGCAGCAGGCCGCGGCCGAGGCCGTGCAGAAGCTGCGGTCGACCAGCACCGTCACCGTCGACGGGACCACCGAGGTCGACGGGCGCCCGGCGTACACGCTGGTCCTGGCCCCGCAGCCGGGTGAGCGCACGCTGCTCCGCCAGGTCCGGGTGGCCGTCGACGCGCAGACCCGCACGCCGCTGGAGCTGGCCGTGCTCGCCGGCGAGCCGGAACCGGTGCTGCGGATCGGGTTCGACGACGTCACGTTCGGCCCGCAGGACCCGTCGCTGTTCACCTTCACCCCGCCTCCGGGCGCGACCGTGCAGGACGCACCCGCCCGCGAGTCCGGTGACCGGCCCGGCCGCGGGCAGGACGGCGAGCGGCCGGACGCCCCGGTCGTCGGGGACGGCTGGGACGCGGTGCTGACCGGCACCGTGCCCGAGCGGGCGCAGGAGCAGCCGGGCGAGCAGGCACCGGACCTGTCCGAGCTGGGCACCCCGGTCTCCGGGCCCTGGGGCACCGGGCGGCAGCTGAGCTCGCCGGCCGGCACCGCGATCCTCACCGACGACGGCCGGTTCGCCGCAGGCGCCGTCGGACCCGACGTCCTCGGCGCGGCCCTCGCGCGGTGACCGGTACCGACATCCGCCCGCTGGCCGGAGCCGGGACCGCCGACGAACCCGCCGGCCCGGCCGCCCGGGTGCGCGGGCTGCGCAAGCGCTACCGGACCGTGACGGCCGTCGACGGCGTCGACCTCGACGTCCCGGGCGGGTCGGTCTTCGGGATGCTCGGCCCGAACGGCTCCGGCAAGACCACCCTGATCCGGATGCTGCTCGGGCTCACCCGGCCGACCGCCGGCGCCGTCGAGCTGCTCGGTCGCCCGGTCCCGGACGGGCTGGCCGCGTCCCTCCCGGACGTGGGCGCGCTCGTCGAGGGCCCGGGGTTCCACCCGTTCCTGACCGGGCGGGAGAACCTGCGCCGGGCCGCCGCCACCGAGCCCCGGCTGCCGTCGTCGCAGGTGCGGCCGGCGGTGGAGGAGGCACTGGAGCGGGTCGGGCTGGCGCCCGCGGCCGGGCGCCGGTTCCGCGGCTACTCGCTCGGGATGAAGCAGCGGCTCGGGCTGGCCGCGGCGCTGCTCGTGCCGCGCCGGCTGGTGGTGCTGGACGAGCCCACCAACGGCCTCGACCCGGCCGGCACCCGGGAGATCCGGGCCATCGTCGCCGAGCTGCGGGCCGCCGGCGCGACGGTGCTGCTGTCGTCGCACCTGCTCTCCGAGGTGGAGGCGGTGTGCACGCACGTCGCCGTGCTGAAGTCCGGGTCGCTGCTGGCCTCCGGTGAGCTGCGCCGGCTGCTGGACGCCGTCGCGGACGGCTGGGAGATCGCCAGCACCGACGTCGAGGGGGCACTGACCGCGCTGCGCGGCGCCGGGGCGAGCGCCCACGCGCACGGCGACGGCGTGCTCGTCGAGGACGGCCCCGAGGGCCCGGTGCTGTTCGAGGCCCTCGTCCGCGCGGGCGTCCCGGTGCACGGGCTGCGCCGGCGCCGCCCGGACCTGGAGGAGCTGTTCACCCGGCTCACCGAGGAGGAGTCCGGATGACCACCCCGGTGACGACGACGGGCACGGAACCGCCGCACCCGGTGTCCTGGACCCGGCTGCTGGGCGCCGAGCTGCGCTGGGTGCTGCGCCGGCCGCGGATGCTGGTGCTGCTCGGGTTGCTCGCCCTGGTCCCGGTGCTGATGGCGGTCGGGATCGTGCTGTCCGACCGCGGCCCGAGCGGCGGGCTGGTCGGCGCCGTCGCCGGGAACGGCCTGGTCCTCCCGGTCACCGCGCTGTCGGTCACCCTGACGCTGCTGCTGCCGATGGCGGTCGCGGTGGCCGCCGCGGACGCGATCGCCGGGGAGGCCGCGCACGGCACCCTGCGCGGCCTGCTGCTCGCCCCGGTCGGACGGCTGCGGCTGGCGGCGATGAAGGGGTTCGGGGTGCTGGTGGTGGCCGCCGCCGCGACCGCCGTGGTGATCGTCGCGGCGTTGCTGGCCGGCTGGCTGCTGATCGGCCCGCCGGACCCGGCCGGGGCGGGTGGGGCGGGCGTGCTGGTCACGCTGTCCGGCAGCACGCTCGACGCCGGCGAGGTCGCCGCTCGGCTGGCCCTGGTCGCGGTCTGGACGTTCGGGCAGTTGGCCGCCGTCGCGGCGGTGGCGCTCGCGGTGTCGGCGTGCACCGAGCACCCGCTGGTCGTTCTGGCGTCGGTGCTCGGCGGGCTGATCGCGTTCGGGGTGCTGGGTACGATCCCGGCGCTGGAACCGCTGCAGCCGTGGCTGCTCACCATGGGCTGGGGCTCGGGTGCGGACGTGCTGCGCGACCCGGTCCCGTACGGCGGCCTGGGATCGAGCACCGCGCTGGCCGCTGGCTACCTGCTCGCCGGCGCCGCCGTGCTGGTCGTCCGGATGCGGCGCCGCGACGCCTGAGAGCGTGTTGTGAAACCTCGTGAGTCAGTTCTCGAGGTCTTCTGCTAGCCGGCGGGCAGCTTCCTTCTCGACGTCGCTTCGAGGCTCGGGGAGCTGCTCGCCAGCCAGCCGGGCGGACATGAGCCG
>NZ_JBKGXT010000016.1:0-153912 GCF_046546495.1 Pseudonocardia nantongensis
AACCGCCGTCTGGTGAGTGCACGAGCCCCGCAGCGGACCGGCCGACAGATCCCCTTGAAGACCCGGAGTCAGTCAGTCGGTGGGTCAGACCGACCGCTGCGGGGCTCACCTACATCCTCACTGTCAGACGGGGAGCAGGGCCTCCACGACGTCGGCCAGCTGCGCGGCGGTCCGGCACTCGTGCATCGGCAGCACCTCGGCGTAGGTCCTGGCCGCCGAGTCCCCGCTGCCCCACATCCGCTGCGACTCCGGGTTGAGCCAGTGCGCGTGCCGGACCCGGCCGGTCATCATCCGCAGCGCCCGCAGATTCGGGTCCCGGTAGTTGGTCCGCCCGTCGCCCAGCACCAGCAGCGACGCCTTCGGGGTGAGCGCCTCGGCGTACTGCTCGACGAAGTCACCGAACGCGGAACCGTAGTCGGAGTGCCCGTCGAACGCGGTCAGCCGGGCCTCGCGCAGCACCCGCTGCATCACCCCGGACAGCTCGGCCCCGGGTTCGAACAGGTGCGTCACCTCGTCCGCGCGCTCGACGAAGGCGAACACCCGGACCTTCGAGAACTGCTCGCGCAGCGCCTGGACCAGCAACAACGTGAAGTGGCTGAACCCGGCGACCGAGCCCGAGACGTCACAGAGGATCACCAGCTCCGGCCGGCCGGGCCGGCGCACCTTGTACGCCGGGTCCATCGGGACCCCGCCGGTGGACATCGACCGGCGCAGCGTGCGCCGCAGGTCCAGCTGCCCCCGGTTGGCCCGGCGGCGCCGGGTGGACAGCCGGGACGCCAGCCGCCGGGCCAGCGGGTGCACGGTGCGGCGCAGCTCGGCGAGCTGGGCGGCGTTCGCGGTGAGGAAGCTGACCTGGTCGGTCTGCATCGGCGTCGTGGACTTCGCGACCTGCTCCCGGCCGCGCTGCTCGGCGGTCCGGCGGCGCACCTCGTCCCGGATCATGTCCCGGAAGCGGGCGATCCGGTCCCGGATCTCGCGGCGCCGGACCTCGGAGACGAAGTCGGTGTCGTCCTCCTGGCCCAGCCCGTCCAGGATCCGGGCGAGCAGGGTGTCCGGCGACAGCGCGTTCAGCGCCTGGTAGGCGGACCAGTTCGGCTTCGCGGTCTGCCCGCGCACGCCCTGCCCGGCGGCGCCGGAGTTGCCGATGGCGTCCACCGCGGCGCGGGCCAGCTCGCGCAGGGTCTCCTCGTCGCCGTCGCGGAGCAGGTCGGCGAGCACCTCGCGCAGCGCGTCGACGTCGACCGGGCCCTGCCCTCCGCCGGCCTCGCCGTCGTCCACCCGGGGGACGTCCACCTCGGACGCGCCGGCGCCCAGCGCGGGCGGGAACCACAGGTCGAACAGGGCGTCGAAGGTGTCGCGCTGCCCGGACCGGCGCAGCAGCGCCGCGGCCAGGCCCTCCCGCAGATGGTCGCGCTGCAGCAGGTCCAGCGCGCCGAGGACCTGCGCCGCGTCCACCGACTCCCCCGGCCCGACGGCGACCCCGTGCCGGCGCAGCGCGGCGACGAAGTCGACCAGGTGCCCGGGCAGGCCGTGCTCCGGCGCTACGGAACCGGCGGCGGGGGCGGACGGGGCGGGCACTCCCCCATCATGCGCGAGAGCACCGACATCCGCGACGCCCGGAGCGTGCTCAGGCGCCCTGTCCGAGATCGACCGGCAGCGGCTGCGGCGTGAACGGGCGCTCGCCCTCGACCAGCCGCAGCTCGCCGTCGTGACCGCCCGGCCCGTTGGCGTAGTCCAGTGCCGAGCGCAGGTCGGTGATCCCGTTCGTGCCCGCGTCCGGGGCGACGTTCAGCGTCGACAGCAGGCCGAGCGCCGCGCCGTCCGCGGACAGGTAGCCCGACCCGGAGTCGCCGGGGACCCCGGGCGGCACGGTGACCACGGTGTGCGTCCGGCCCCCGCCGGAGGTGCCGGTCGAGGTGCCGGTCTTCGGCTTCAGCGCGGTGACGCCCTGGCGCAGCGAGGAGTTGCCGTAGCCGTAGACGACCTCGCCGGGCTGCGTCCCGTCCGGGTCGACGCCGGTCGGGCCACCGTAGAAGGGCATCGTCGGCGTGGTCCGGGCGACGTCGGCCGGGTCCAGCGCGACCAGCGCGAAGTCGTTGTACCGGCAGAGATCCGGGTCGGTCTCGCCGGACTCCTGCATCGAGAGCCAGGACGAGTACGCCAGCGTCCCCGGCCGCTCGGCCCCCTCGATCTCGACCGGGGTGCCCAGCGGCAGCGAGTCGGAGGTACAGCCGTCGGTCTCGGACGACTCGCCGGTGCCCGCACAGTGCGCGGCCTGGCCGAGGTAGACCGTCTCGCCGTCGGAGAACACGAAGTTCGCGGTGCACATGGCCCGCTCGGGGCCGGTGAAGGTCATTGCGCCGGGGGCCACCGCGGCGTCGTCCGGCGGGGCGAACCCTGTTTCGTCCTCGGCGGCGGCGGGACCGGCCGCGGCGACGGCCAGGACGAGCGCGGACGCGGTGGCCAGTCCGGCCCGGAGCAGCACCCGAGGCAGGCGGGGCGAGTCAGCGGCGGTCATCGACGTGTCCCTCCGTCGTGCGATGGCGATCTCATCGCTCAACGCCCGGGAGCCGCCGAGGTGACGCCGCGAGCCGGAATCCCTTCCGAGCTAGTTGAGCCGGAGCTCGGCGGCGGCCTTGTCGGCGTCGGTGCGGTGCTTGAGCACCACGCCGAGGGTGGCGCGCACGGCCTCGTCGTCGAGGGTGTCCAGGCCCAGGGCCAGCAGCGTCCGGCCCCAGTCGATCGTCTCCGCGACGCTCGGGACCTTGCGCAGCTCCATCGCGCGCAGCACCCGCACCGTCCGGACCAGCGCGTCGGTCAGCGCCTCGGTGAGCTCCGGGACCCGGGTGAGCACGATCCGGCGTTCCAGGTCGGCGTCCGGGAAGTCCAGGTGCAGGAACAGGCAGCGCCGCTTGAGCGCCTCGGACAGCTCGCGGGTGGAGTTCGAGGTGAGCAGCACGAACGGCCGCCGGTTCGCCGACACCGTGCCCAGCTCGGGGATCGAGACCTGGTAGTCCGAGAGCACCTCGAGCAGCAGGCCCTCGACCTCGACATCGGCCTTGTCGATCTCGTCGATCAGCAGCACCGTCGGGTCGGTGCGGCGGATCGCGGTGAGCAGCGGGCGCGGGAGCAGGAACTCCTCGGAGAACACGTCGTCCCGGGTCGCGTCCCAGCTCTCCTGACCCTGACCGGCGGTGATCCGCAGCAGCTGCTTGGCGTGGTTCCACTCGTAGAGCGCCCGGGCCTCGTCGATGCCCTCGTAGCACTGCAGCCGGACCAGGCCGGACCCGGTCGCCTCCGCGACGGCCTTGGCGAGCTCGGTCTTCCCGACGCCGGCGGGGCCCTCCACCAGCAGCGGCTTGCCGAGCCGGTCGGCCAGGAAGACGGTGGTCGCGACCGCGGTGGACGCCAGGTAGCCGGCCTCGCCGAGCCGCTCCGTCACGTCGGCGACGGAGGCGAACACGGGCTGGTGGGCGAAAGTCACGGCGGCCATCCTGCCCTGCGGCCCCCCGGGACGCCCCGCGCCCCGGAGGGATCGGTGACCCGGATCACCGGTCCCCGCCGGCGTCAGCGACCGCGGCGGGCGAACACCCACGCGGCGGCCGCCAGCGACACCACTGCGAGGCCCGCGCACCAGGTGAGCGCGACCGCGGCGGTCGGGCCGAGGTCGGTCACCGGCGCGCCGTCGGCCCCTAGACCGACCAGCAGGCCGCGGACGGTCTCGATCACCGGCGTCACCGGCTGGTTCTCGGCGACGCCGCGCAGCCAGGCCGGCATCGTCTCCGGCGGGACGAAAGCGCTGGAGACGTAGGGCAGGAACAGCATGAAGAAGCCGAGCCCCCCGGCCGCGGCGGGAGTGCGGGCCACGACGCCGACGAGGGTCGCCACGCAGGTGATGGCCACGACGTAGGCGGTGACGACGCCGACCGCCCCGAGCCAGCCGAGCGGACCCGCGTCCGGCCGAAAGCCGATCACCGCCGCCACCGCGAGCACGGTCGCCGTCGTCACCAGGTTCTTCGCCACGCTCGCCAGCACGTGCCCGGCGAGCACCGTCGCGCCCGCGACCGGCATCGACCGGAACCGGTCCATGATCCCGAGGGAGGCGTCCTGGACCAGCGCGATGGCCGTGTTCGACGCCCCGTACCCGGCGCACAGCAGGATCACCCCTGGCGTGGCGTAGCTCAGGTAGTCGGTGCCGACCTCGATCGCCCCGCCGAAGACGTAGACGAACATCAGCATGATCATCGTCGGCAGCAGCAGCGCGACGAGCAGCTCGTCCGGGTCGCGGCGGGCGAGCCGCAGCGCCCGACCGGTCATGGTCATGGTGTCCGGCACGACCCGCAGCCACCGGGTCGCCGCCGACCCGGGCACCGGTCCCGGGACACCCAGAGTTGCGGTCATGCCGCCACCTCCACGGGCTCGCGGTCGCCGGTTGCCCGGGTGGCGTGCCCGGTCAGCGCGAGGAACGCGTCGTCCAGGGTGGGCGCGCGCAGCTGCCAGTGCTCGGGGACGACCCCGGCCGCCTCGACGCCGGCCAGGAGGTGCCGTACGTGCCCGACCGAGCCGTCGGTGGGCACCCGCAGCTCCCGTGCGACCGGGGCGGGAACGCCGAGCGCGGATGCCACCCGGACCGCGTCGGTGGCCGCGGCGAAGGCCAGTTCGACGCTCGCGTCGCCCACCTCGCGCTTGAGCTGCGCGGGCGTGCCCTCGGCGACCACCCGGCCGCCGTCGATCATCGCGACGCGGTCGGCGAGCCGGTCCGCCTCCTCCAGGTACTGGGTGGTGAGAAGCAGGCTGGTGCCGTCGGCGACGACGCGGCCGATGACGTCCCACATGCCGTGCCGGCTGCGCGGGTCCAGGCCGGTGGTGGGCTCGTCGAGGAACAGCACCCGCGGGTGCCGGAGCAGCCCGGCGGCGAGGTCGAGCCGGCGGCGCATCCCGCCCGAGTAGGTCCGCAGCTGCCGCCCGGCGGCACCGGCGAGGTCGAAGGCATCGAGCAGCTCGTCGACCCGGGGCCGGACCGCACGGCGGGGCAGGTGCGCCAGCCGCGCCATCGTCGTCAGGTTCTCCCGGCCGGTCAGCTTCTCGTCGACCGCCGCGTACTGCCCGGTGAGGCCGATGACCTCGCGGACCCGGCGGGCCTCGGTGACGACGTCGTGCCCGGCGACGACCGCGCTGCCGCCGTCCGGCCGGGTCAGCGTGCTGAGGATGCGCACGGTGGTGGTCTTGCCCGCTCCGTTCGGCCCGAGCAGCGCCAGCACCTCCCCCTGTCCCAGCCACAGGTCGACGCCGTCCAGTACCCGGACGGTGCGCCCGCCACCGCCGTAGCTCTTGCGCAGGTCCCGCACCCGCACCTCGGGCTCGTCCATCTCGGTCCTCCTTCTGCGTACAGCTCAAACTGTTTATAGCATAAGCTGTGTATGGCCGACACAGTGAATCCGCGGCGGACCGGCCGGGAGAGGATGGGCGCCATGGGTGAGCAGGAGGAGGTCCCGTCGACCCTGCGACGGCTGTGGGGACACGCCGACCGTCCGCGGCGCGGGCCGAAGGCGTCCCTGAGCGCGGATCGGATCGTGGCGGCGGCCGTGGAGCTCGCCGACGCCGAGGGCCTGGCCGCGGTGTCGATGGCCCGGGTGGCGGAGTCGCTGGGTTTCTCGGCGATGGCGCTGTACCGACACGTGGCGAGCAAGGACGAACTCCTGGTCCTGCTGACCGACCACGTCGCCGGGCAACTCACGATGCCGGAGCACGGCGACGACTGGCGGTCCGGGCTGCAGGCGTGGACCCGCGCCCAGATCGTGGGGGTCATCGCCCGGCCGTGGTTCCTGGATCTCCCACTGGCCGTCGCGCCGCCGGGGCCGCATCGGATGCGCTGGATGGAGGCGGCCTTCGCGATGCTGCGCGGGGTCGGCCTGACCGGCGAGGAGAAGCTGGCGATCATCGGCCTGCTCGCCCAGCACGTGCTCGCGGAGGCACGGGTGCAGACCGAGGCCGGGCGGGCGGCGGCCGCCGACGTGCGCCGCACCCGGGGACTCCCACCGGGAACCCCGGAGTCCGAGCTGGACCCGGCCGACCTCGCGGCGGCGAACCCGATGCACGACTTCGAGGCCGTGCTGCGCCACCTCGCTGGCCCCGGGGAGTACCCGGAGATGGCCGCGGCGCTGGCCGGGCCCTCCCCCGCCGGCGCCCCCGACGTCGACGACGAGATCGACTTCGGGCTCGGGATCGTGCTCGACGGCATCGAGGCGTTCGTGCGCCGGCGCGCCGGCTGAGCGGAGCTTGCGGAGCGAACATCGGTGCTGAGCGGAGCTTGCGGAGCGAACATCGGTACTGAGCGGAGCCTGCGGAGCGAACGGTCGGTACTGAGCGGGCCGCCGCGAGACTGTCGGGGGTCGGCGCCACCATGGGGACGTGACCACCACATCGACAGACCTGCGCGAGCGTGCCGAGGCCGTCCTGGAGCAGCTCGCCGGCTCCGGCGCCCGGCTGCGCGAGGACCAGTGGACCGCGATCGAGGCCCTGGTCGCGCAGCACCGCCGTGCCCTGGTGGTGCAGCGCACCGGCTGGGGCAAGTCCGCCGTCTACTTCGTCGCGACCGCGCTGCTGCGCGAGCAGGGCGCGGGCCCGACGGTGATCGTGTCCCCGCTGCTGGCGCTGATGCGCAACCAGATCGACGCCGCGATCCGGTCCGGGATCGTCGCGGTCACGGTGAACTCGGCGAACGCCGACGAGTGGGACGCAGTCTACGCCGACATCGCGAACGGCGACGTCGACGTCCTGCTGGTCTCCCCGGAGCGGCTCAACAACCCCGACTTCCGGGACCGGGTGCTGCCGAAGCTGGCCGCGAGCGCCGGGATGCTGGTGGTCGACGAGGCGCACTGCGTGTCCGACTGGGGGCACGACTTCCGGCCGGACTACCGGCGGCTGCGCACGCTGATCGCCGAGCTGCCGTCCGGGATCCCGGTGCTGGCCACGACCGCGACGGCCAACGACCGGGTGGTCACCGACGTCTCCGAGCAGCTCGGCATGGGCCGGACCTCGGACGACGCCGGGACGCTGGTGCTGCGCGGCTCGCTGGACCGGGAGTCGCTGCGCCTGGCCGTCGTGTCGCTGCCGAGCCCGGCCCGGCGACTGGCCTGGCTGGCCGCGAAACTCGACGAGCTGCCCGGCGCCGGGATCGTCTACACGCTGACCGTGCAGGCCGCCGACGAGGTCGCCGAGTTCCTGCGCGAGCGCGGGTTCGCGGTGCGCTCCTACTCCGGGAAGACCGACCCGGAGGAGCGCCTGTCCGCCGAGTCGGACCTGCTGCAGAACCGGGTGAAGGCGCTGGTGGCGACCTCGGCGCTGGGCATGGGCTTCGACAAGCCCGACCTCGGCTTCGTGGTGCACCTGGGCGCGCCCGCCTCGCCGGTGGCCTACTACCAGCAGATCGGCCGTGCCGGGCGCGCGCTGGAGCGGGCCGAGGTGATCCTGCTGCCCGGCCGGGAGGACCGCGACATCTGGGCCTACTTCGCCTCGCTGGCGTTCCCGCCGGAGCCGCTGGTCCGCCAGACCCTGGCCGTGCTGTCCGAGCAGCCGCAGTCGACGGCGTCGATCGAGACCTGGGTGGACCTGTCCCGGACCCGGCTGGAGATGCTGCTCAAGGTGCTCGACGCCGACGGCGCGGCGAAGCGGGTGAAGGGCGGCTGGGTCGCCACCGGTGCGGACTGGGTCTACGACACCGAGCGGCACCAGCGGGTGGACGAGGCCCGGAAGGCCGAGCAGCAGGCGATGCTCGACTACATCGCGACGACCGAGTGCCGGCTGGTCTTCCTGCGCCGCCAGCTCGACGACCCGGACCCCACCCCGTGCGGGCGCTGCGACACCTGCACCGGCACCGCATGGTCCGGCGACGTCGCGGCGGACGGCGAGGAGGCGGCCGCGGAACGGCTGTCCCGGCCCGGGGTGGAGCTCGCCCCGCGCAAGATGTGGCCGTCCGGGATGAAGGAGATCGGGGTCCCGCTGTCCGGGAAGATCCCACCCGGCGAACAGGCCGCGGCGGGCCGGGCGATCGGGCGGCTGTCCGACATCGGCTGGGGCACCCGGCTGCGCGAGCTCCTCACCGGCGGCGACGACCCCGTCCCGGCCGAGGTCCTGGACGCCGTCGTCCGGGTGCTGGCGGGCTGGGGCTGGGAACGACGCCCGGTCGGGGTGATCGGGATCGGCTCGCGGACCCGGCCGCACCAGCTCGACCACCTGGCCCGGCGGATCGCCGAGATCGGCCGGCTGCCGCTGCTCGGCACGCTGCCCCCGCTCGGCGGTCGGCCGGAGGCGAAGGAGAACTCCGCGCAGCGGCTCGCCGCGGTGTGGGAGTGCCTGGACACCGCGGCGCTGCCCGACCTGTCCGGGGTGGACGGCCCGGTCCTGCTGGTCGACGATGTCGTCGACTCCGGCTGGACGATGACGGTCGCGGCCCGCGCGGTGCGACTCGCGGGCGCGCCGGGGGTGCTGCCGCTCACCCTCGCGGTCGCGGGGTGACCTGCCGATGGTCGTCGGCGAGCAGCGGGCGCGGCAGCGGTCACCCGCTGCCCGTCACAGCAGCTCGGCGAGCAGCGCCGCGCCCCGTAGCCACGGCGCACTGCCCGTCTGCACCCGAACGGCCCATTACCCGAGAGTAGGATCGAGCGGGTGAACCCTCCCGACTTCGCGCTGAAGGCGATGAACGCCGGCCATCGGTTACTGATCAAGCTCACCGGCGGGAAGGTCGGCTACTCGGCGATGGGCATGCCCGTCGTCGAGCTGACCACGACCGGGCGCCGCAGCGGTGAGCCGCGGACGGTCCTGCTGACCGCGCCGACGCACGGCGACGGGCGATACGTCGTCGTCGCGTCCCGGGGTGGCGACGACCGGCATCCGGCCTGGTTCCTCAACCTGCGGGCGAACCCGGACGTCGAGGTCGCGGTCGGTGGCGGCGACCGCGTACCGATGCGGGCCCGGATCGCGGATCCGGGCGAACGCGCGGAGCTGTGGCCGCGGATCGCGACCGAGTACCGCAACTACGCCGGCTACCAGCGCAGCACCGAGCGGGAGATCCCGCTGGTGCACCTCGAACCGCGCGGCTGACCCAGGTCGCGCTCGCACCGGGACGGGCTCAGGCCGGGACCGGGCTCCACACCGGGATCAGGACCGTCCCCGCCACATCGACCAGCGCACCGGTGTCCGGCTCCCCTCCCGCGGCGGCGGCCGCCGCTGCGGCAGCGGTCCGCTCCGGCGCGACCGGTGCCGGTCCCACCGACGCCGGTCCATCCGCTGCAGGTTCCGCCGGTGCCGGGTCGTCCGGTGCCGGGTCGTCCGGTGCCGGGTCGTCCGGTGCCGGGCCGGCCGGATTCGGGTCGTCCAACTCCGGCACGACGGCGGAGAGCCGCAGGTCGGCGGAGTGCGGGCGGCCGGCCCGGACCCAGCCCGTCAGCAGCGCCGCGAGCCGGTCGGCGGCCCGCGGCCCGCCCGGTCCGAACTCCCGCACCGTCGCGGCGGGGTCGGCGAGCAGCAGCGCGCAGCCGTCGCTCGCGGCGAGACCGAGCGCGGCCCGGCCCCCGGCCAGCGGCAACGCCGCCGCGGCCAGGCCCGGGCCGTCCGGGCCGAGCAGCCGGAAGACCGCGGGATCGGCGAGCGCGCACCACAGGCCCAGGCCGTCCCACAGGTCTGAGACCGACCCGGCACAGGCCGCCGGCCGGTCCGCGCCGGGATCGTCGAGCACCCGGGCCGGGAACGTCGGCGCGTCCCGGCCGGCGGGCTGGATGGTCCACCCGGATCCTGCGAGCACGGTGTCGGTGTCCGGATCGGCGCCGGCACCGCGCAGCCGGACGAACGCGCAGCTGCGCACCGAGTCCGACTCCAGCCGGCCCGGACCGGTCCGGGTCAGCGCCACCGACAGCTGGCTGCCGCGCACGGTCAGCGGCAGCAGCAGCCGACCACCCGGGGCGAGCTGCGCGACCCATTCCGGGCGGACCCCGCCGGTACCGACGGTCAGCTCGATGCGGTCGTACGGGGCACCGGGCGGGTACCCGCCGGAGCCGTCCGCGGTGACCGCGACCACCGCACCGATCCCCGCGGCCGCCAGGTTCCGCCGGGTGGCCTCGACCAGGTCGTCGTCGATGTCGACCGTGGTCACCACTCCGGTCCGGCCGACGACGTGGGCGAGCAGGCCCGCGTTCCAGCCGGCACCGGCTCCGATCTCCAGGACCCGGTCGCCGGGTCCGGCGTCGAGCTGCTCCAGCATGATCGCGACCATCGAGGGCTGCGACACCGAGCTGACCGTGACGCCGCCGGCGACCTTGATCGGCACGGCTTCGTCGGCGTAGGCGTCGGCCGGTTCGACGTCGGGCAGGAACAGGTGCCGGGGTACCTCTTCGAGAGCGGCGCGGACGCGTGAGCTACGCACCCGACCGCCGCGCACGAGGTCGGCGACCAGCTGCTCCCGGGCCCGGTCGGCGGTCCGCATGCCCGCATCCTCGCCGCTGCCCACCCGTCCGACAATCGCACACCCGAGCACCACCCCACCCACGATGGCTCCACAACGCGGGTGGAGGGGCGGGGGTCTAGATGACGACGAGGTCGTCGGCGTGCACCAGTTCGCGGCGCTGCTCGGGGGGCAGGTCCCGGGTCCGGCGTCCGATCATCGCGGGCAGCTCCGCGGCGTCGTAGGAGACCACGCCACGGGCGACGGCCCGGCCGTGCGGGGCGAGCAGCTCGACGACGTCGCCGGCCACGAAGTCCCCGGACACCCCGTGCACCCCGGCGGCGAGCAGCGACCGCCGGCGCTTGCGGACGGCCTCGACGGCCCCGTCGTCGAGGTCCAGGGCGCCACGGACGTCGGCGGCGTGCCGCAGCCAGAACCGGCGCGCGCTCATCCGCCGCCCGGAGGCCCGGAACGCCGTCCCGACCTTCGGACCGTGCGGCCCGGCGTCGACCGCGGCCGCGGCCTCCTCGGCGGAGGTCAGCAGCACCGGGATCCCGGCGGCCGAGGCCATCGCGGCCGCGGTGACCTTGGTGGCCATCCCGCCGGTCCCCAGCCCCGATCCGGCCCTGGTGACGCTGATCCCGGCCAGCTCGGCGGGATCCTCGACCTCGCCGACCAGCGACGACGCCAGGTCGCCGGGGTGGCCGTCATAGAGGCCGTCGACGTCGGAGAGCAGCAGCAGCGCGTCCGCCCCGACGATGTGCGCGACGAGCGCGGCGAGCCGGTCGTTGTCCCCGACCCGGATCTCGGCGGTGGCGACGGTGTCGTTCTCGTTCACCACCGGTAGCGACCCGAGCTGCAGCAACCGCTCCAACGTCCGCTGCGCGTTGCGGTAGTTGGACCGCCGGATCATGTCGTCCGCGGTGAGCAGCACCTGCCCGATGCCCTGCCCATACCGGCCGAACGACGCCGAGTAGGCATGCGCGAGCAGCAGCTGCCCGACCGACGCGGCGGCCTGCTGGGTGGCCAGGTCGCGCGGCCTGCGACGCAGGTTCAGCGGGGCCAGACCGGCCGCGATCGCGCCGGACGAGACGAGCACGACCTGGCTGCCCGCCTCGCGGCGCGCCATGAGCGCGTCGACCAGGGTGTCGAGCCGGGCCGGGTCCAGCCCACCGGTGAGGCTGGTCAGCGACGACGACCCGACCTTCACCACGATCCGCCGCGCCGCCCCGATCGCGGAGCGCGTGTCCCCGCTCATCGGCGTCGTCAGTCCTCGATCTCGTGGTCGGAGGAGTACCGCGCGCCCGCCGCGAGCTCGGCGTCGGACAGGTGCGCCCGGCGGGCCGCCCGCGCCCGCTTGCGGTCCGAGGCGCCGACCCGGTCGTGACCGTCCTCCAGCCGGACGTCGGTGCCCCGCCCGGTGAGCAGGGCGGCCATCCCGGCCGGGGTGGAGGGCTCCCAGTCGAAGGTGACCTCGCCGATCGTGACCGGGCAGCCGGGGACAGCCCCAGCCTTGGCCAGCGCCTCCTCGACACCGAGCCGGGCCAGCCGGTCGGCCAGGTAGCCGACGGCCTCGTCGTTCTCGAAGTTCGTCTGCCGGATCCAGCGTTGCGGTCGCTCGCCGCGCACCACGAACCCGCCCTCGAGCTCGCGGTCCGATTCCACGGTGAAGCCGCTGTCGCCGATCGCGTGCGGCCGGATCACCGTGCGGGTGGGCTCGACGGCCGGGACCGCGGCCCGGGCCGCGGCGACCCGCTCCGCCATGGCGAACGTCAGCTCCCGCAGGCCGGACCGGCTCGCGGTGGAGATCGCGAAGACCGGCCAGCCGAACCGCTCGGCCAGGTCGGCCCGGACGATGTCGACCAGGTCGGACGCGTCCGGAATGTCGATCTTGTTGAGCGCGATCAGCCGTGGCCGTTCGTCGAGCCGGTCGCCCTGGGTCCCCTCGCCGAGGGCCGCGGCGTAGTGCGCGAGCTCGACCTCCAGCGCCTCGATGTCCGACGCCGGGTCGCGCTCGGTCTCGAACGTCGCGCAGTCCACCACGTGCACCAGCACCGAGCAGCGCTCGACGTGCCGGAGGAACTCCAGGCCCAGCCCGCGGCCGTCGGCCGCACCGGGGATCAGCCCGGGCACGTCGGCGACGGTGAAGGTCTCCTCGCCCGTGCTGACCACGCCGAGCTGGGGCACCAGCGTGGTGAAGGGGTAGTCGGCGATCTTCGGCCGGGCCGCGGACAGCGCCGCGACCAGCGAGGACTTGCCGGCGCTGGGAAACCCGACCAGCCCGACGTCGGCCAGCGACCGCAGCTCGAGGGTGTAGGAGATCTCCTCGCCGGGCTCACCGAGCAGCGCGAACCCGGGGGCCTTGCGGGCGGTCGAGGCCAGCGCGGCGTTGCCGAGCCCGCCGCGGCCGCCCTGCGCGGCGACGAAACGGGTGCCCACACCGACCAGGTCGGCCAGGATCTCGCCGTCGCCGTCGAGCACGACGGTCCCGTCCGGGACCCGCAGCTCCAGGTCGGGGGCGTTCGCCCCGTTCTTGAACGACCCCTGACCCTGGGTACCGCTCTTGGCCATCGCGTGCGGGCGGTGGTGGTAGTCGAGCAGCGTGTGCACGCCCGGATCGACGACCAGCACGATCGAGCCGCCGCGGCCACCGTTGCCGCCGTCCGGGCCGCCGAGCGGCTTGAACTTCTCGCGGTGCACCGAGGCACAGCCGTTGCCGCCGGCGCCCGCGGTCGCGTGCAGCACGACGCGGTCCACGAACCGGGACATGATGGTGCCTCCTCGGTAGGGGTGTCACACGCCGAACGGCGGGCCACCCGTCTCAGGTGACCCGCCGTCGGTGAGCTGGAACCGGTGAGGTCGGATCAGACCTCGGCCGGCACGATGTTGATGGTCTTGCGGCCCCGCTTCGCACCGAACTGCACGGTGCCCGCGGCGAGCGCGAACAGCGTGTCGTCGCCACCGCGCCCGACGTTGACGCCCGGGTGGGTGCTGGTGCCGCGCTGGCGGATGAGGATCTCACCGGCCTTGACGGACTGGCCACCGAAGCGTTTCACACCCAGGAACTGGGCGTTGGAGTCGCGACCGTTGCGGGAGCTGGATGCACCCTTCTTGTGTGCCATGACGCGACTCCTTACTTGCCGATCGAGGTGACCTGGACCGTCGTCAGCGGCTGGCGGTGGCCCTGACGCTTCTGGTACCCGGTCTTGTTCTTGAACTTGTGGATCCGGATCTTCGGACCCTTGGTGTGCTCGACGACCTTGGCAGTCACCGCGGAGGTGAGGCCGGAGGTCTCGGTGGTCACCTGGTCGCCGTCGACGAGCAGCACGGCGGGCAGGCTGATCTCGGCGCCGGGGTCACCGTCGATCTTCTCGACGGTGACCACGTCGTCCACGGCCACCTTGTACTGCTTGCCGCCGGTCTTGACGATCGCGTACATCGCTGACGCACGACTCCTGAAAATCGGGGGGCGCTCACTTGCGCGCTCGGTTCCTCACAGCTCGCGCCGGTGCGGCGCGCACGCCGCGGCCCCCGAAAACAGCAGAGGCGCGGCTTCTGTCGGTCAAGGATACGTGACCCCGTCGGTGGGGTCACGGCCGGGGGGTCGGACTCATCCCCCGTCCTGCGGGGGGCCCGCGGGCCGGGACGCCGCCCGGCGACGCCGGGGACGCGAGGCCACCGGGGCCGGTTCCGGCTGCTCGACGACGTCCGGGGTGACCTCGGGGGTCGTGGACACCGCCTCACCGTTCCCGGCCGGGGTGGACGTGCTGATGACGACCGGCTCGGCGGTGCGCTGCGGGGAGCCGGCCGACCGGCTGACCCGGCGCCGCTTCGGCGCCGGCTCCGCGGCCGGTTCAGAGGTCGCCGGCTCGGGCGCCGCCGACTCCGGTGTCGCCGGTTCCGGCGCGGGGGCCGCGTCCGCGGCCGCGGTGTCCGGCGCCGCCGTGGGCGCCGGGGCCCGCGTCCCGCCGTCCGGCGTGCCCGTCTCCGGGCCCGCTTTCTCCGGGGCCGCCTTCTCCGGGGCCGCGGTCGTGGGGACCGTCGTGGGCGCGACGTCCGGCGCGGAGCCGCGGGCCGGCCCGGCCGGGGCCGGGGTGGCGGCGTCGGCGTCCGGGTCGGCGGTCGGCTCGGGCGCCGGTGCGGCGTCGGTAACCGTGGAGTCCGCGGTGGCGGGCACCGGGTCCCCGGTCCGGGTGCTGCCGGCGATCACGGCCACGGCCGCGGCGGCCGTGCTGGTGTCCACCTCGCGGGCGGTCTCCGCGTCGCCACGGTCCTGGTCCCGACCACCGTGCCGACCGCCGTCGCGGCCCCCGCCGGAGCCGGTCTCCCCGTTTCCGGAGTCACCGCCGCCCCCACCGCGACGACGGCGGCGGCGTCCGCCGCCCTCCCCGTTGGTGCCGTTGGTGCCGCTGTTCCCGTTGTTCCCGTTGTTGCTGCCGCCGTGCGCGCCGTTGGCGTGCTGGTGCGTGGCGTCGGACGGATCGGTCGTGACGATCACGCCCCGGCCCCGGCAGTGCTCGCACGGGCTGGAGAAGTGCTCCAGCAGCCCGCCGCCGACCCGCTTGCGGGTCATCTGCACCAGCCCCAGCGAGGTCACCTCGGCGACCTGGTGACGGGTGCGGTCCCGGGCCAGGCACTCGGTGAGCCGGCGCAGCACCAGGTCGCGGTTGGCCTCCAGGACCATGTCGATGAAGTCGACGACGATGATCCCGCCGATGTCCCGCAGCCGGAGCTGGCGCACGACCTCCTCGGCCGCCTCCAGGTTGTTCCGGGTGACGGTCTCCTCGAGGTTGCCGCCGGAGCCGGTGAACTTGCCGGTGTTGACGTCGACGACGGTCATCGCCTCGGTCCGGTCGATCACCAGGGTGCCGCCGGAGGGCAGCCAGACCTTGCGGTCCAGCGCCTTGAGGAGCTGCTCGTCGATCCGGTGCTCGGTGAACGCGTCGGACGGGCCGGCGTGCCGGTGCATCCGGTCGACCAGCTCCGGGGCGACGTGCTCGACGTAGCCGGAGACGGTCTCCCAGGCGTGGTCACCGGAGACGATCAGCCGGGAGAAGTCCTCGTTGAACTGGTCCCGGACGACCTTGACCAGCATGTCCGGCTCCTCGTAGAGCAGCGTCGGGGCCTTCGGGGAGCCCGGACCGGTCTTGCGCGCCTTCGCGTCGACGACCTCCCACTGCGCCTGCAACCGGCGGACGTCGCGCTCGAGGGCGTCGTGCGAGACGCCCTCGGACGCCGTCCGGATGATCACTCCGGCCTCGGCCGGGACGATCTCCTTCAGCATCTCCTTGAGCCGCTTGCGCTCGGTGTCGGGCAGCTTTCGGCTGATCCCGGCGGCCCCGCCGGAGGGCACGTAGACCAGGAACCGCCCGGCCAGGGAGATCTGGGTGGTCAGCCGGGCACCCTTGTGCCCGACCGGGTCCTTGGTGACCTGCACCAGGACCTGGTCGCCGGACGACAGCGCCTGCTCGATCTTGCGCGCCTTGCCGTTCAGGCCGGCGGCGTCCCAGTTGACCTCGCCGGCGTAGAGCACCGCGTTGCGGCCGCGGCCGATGTCGACGAACGCCGCCTCCATCGAGGGCAGCACGTTCTGCACCCGGCCGAGGTAGATGTTGCCGACCATGCTGCCGCTGCCGGTGCGCGAGCTGGTGATGAAGTGCTCGACCAGCACGTCGTCCTCGAGCACGCCGATCTCGGTGCGGTCGGCGAGCTGGCGGATCACCATCTGCCGGTCGACCGACTCGCGGCGGGCCAGGAACTCCGACTCGGACAGGATCGGCGGGCGGCGCCGCCCGGCGTCGCGGCCGTCCCGGCGGCGCTGGCGCTTGGCCTCCAGCCGGGTGGACCCGCGAACACCCTGGACGCCGTCGTCGGCGGTGTCGTTGCTGCGCGTCTCGCGGACCTTCGTGACGGTGTTCGGCGGATCGTCGTCCGACCGGTCGTCGGAGTCCGAGCCACCCCGACGACGACGGCGGCGGCGCCGGCGGGACCCTCCGGAGCCGGAGTCGTCGTCGTCGGACCGCTCGTCCGGCCCGTTCCCGCCGTCGGTGCCGGTCCCGGAGTCGGAGCCGGACTCGGCGGAGTCGCCGTCCGCCCCGGTCCCGGAACCGGAGCGGTCCTTGCGCCGCGACCGGCGGCGACCGCCCGCGCCGGAGCCGGACCCGGAGTCGCCGGAGTCGGCGCCGTCCCCGGTGTCCCGGGTGTCCCGGGTGTCCCCGGCGTCCGCGGTCCCGGTGTCCGCGTCATCGGAGTCGGACTCGGAGTCGAAGTCGGAGTCGGAGTCGGAGTCGCCCTGCTCGTCGCCGCCCTTGCCGCGGCCACGGCCACGGCGACCCCGGCGCCGACGGCGACGGTTGGCGTCCTCGTCGTCACCGTCGTCGTCGGCATCGCCGTCGGCGATGTCGGTGCTCTCGTCCTCGGCGCCGCCGGAGGTGCTGTCCTCGACCGGCTCGTCAGGGGTCTCGTCCCGGCCCTTGCGGCGGTTCTTGCGGCCCTTGCGGACGCCGCCACCGTCCTCGGTGGGCTCGGTCGCCGGTGCGGTCGGCGTCGGGGCCGGGGCCGGGGCCTGAGTGGTCGGGGCCTGGAACATCGGCACGGCGAACACCGGCGCCAGCCCGGCCGACCGACCGGAGTCCGGCGCCGCCTCGGCCGCGGGGTCCCGGGTCTCGGCGGCGGAGATCTCGGCGGCGGAGATCTCGGCGGCCGGGGGCTCGGGTGCTGCGGACACCTCCAGGACCTCGGGCGCTGCCGGAGCCTCGGGCTCCGCGGCGGCCTCGGGAGCCGGGACGGTGTCGGCGGTGTCGTCCGCCGCCGGCGTCGCCGGGCTCAGCGCCGCAACGACCTGCTCGGCCGTCGCCCGCGTGATGCTGGACTGGACGCTGCGGACCTCCTGGCCGAGCCCGGCGAGGGCGCCGAGGACGTCCTTGCTGGCACGGCCCAGCAGCTTCGCCAGTGCGTGCACACGCATCCTGTCCGGCAGCTCCGGATTCGCCTGCGGCGAGGCCGCATCCGACACACCGGAGGGCCCGCCGGTGCCACCGGCGGGCGCGTCATTCATCGTCATCGAGCTCCTTCGCCCCCGGGCGCCTCGCGTGGAGGCGGCCGCGCAGGGACCTTGCGCGTTCTCGTTCCGCTGCTCGCGCGGGTGCGCGGTGCGGCACATCTGGTGTCGCTGTCCCCGGATCTCCGGGGGCCTTCCACGACGACGTGGCGACAGCGTTCTGCGTGCTGCCGGCTCAGGATCCGGCTGGACGGCTCCGGGTCACCGGAGCCGCGCCGAGCGGATCCACCAGGCCGCCCCCGTCGTCGAGCAGTCCCTGCGCCAGCCGGGTGGCCGTCACCGGTACCGGTGGCGTCAGGTCTGCGACAACGTTGAGCGCACCCAGCACGTCGTCGGGTCGAACGGTCGGTGTCGTCTGCCGTACGACCACCGTCAGTATCGCACAGTCCGTCGCCGCATCCGGCGAACCCGCCACCGCGTCCGGGGTGCCGTCACCCGTTCCGGCATCCGCGACGGGCTCGACCACCACCGCGACCAGCGCGGCCCGGACGTCGATCTCCTTGCGCCCGGACGGCGTGACCCGGGTGACGACGACGGTCTCGCGGGCCAGCAACGCCGCCACGGCCGCCTCGACCTCGGCCCGCGGCACCCCGCGGACCTCCAGCCGCCAGCGGCCGGCGTCGATCCGGTCGGCCAGCGCCGGAGCCGTGGCGACCGCCGCGTCCAGCACGTCCAGGCCGTCGGGCAGCGCCGCGTCCAGCGCGGCGCGCAGCGACTCCGGGTCGACCTCGCGGGTCAGGCCCAGCTCGACGAACTCGGCCTCGCTGGCCGCGCCGGTCGGGGCCGCACCGACCCAGGACAGCCGCGGGTGCGGGCTGAACCCGTGCGAGTGCGCGACCGGCACACCGGCCCGCCGGACCGCTCGCTCGAAGCTGCGGGCGACGTCACGGTGTGAGAGGAACCGCAGCCGGCCGCGCTTGGCGAACCGCAGGCGGACCTTCTGCACCGTCGGGGGTGCCGGGTTCGCCGCCTCGCCGGCCCGCACTCGTGCCATCGCCCCAGTCTAGGGACCGCCCGGTCAAGCCCCCGCGCCGGAGGCGCACACGCTCCGGCACACGGGACCGGGCCAGCCTCGCTGTCCACCGGATCCACCGGGCAAGCCCGAGACAGGGAGCAGCACCATGACGACCACCGACACCCCCACCGGCCCGGACCTCGACGCGATCGGGGCGAGGCACCGCGCCGTCTGGGCCTCCGGCGACTACCCGGCGGTCGCCGCCGACCTCATCCCCGGCCTCGGCGCCGTCCTGGTCGACGCCGTCGGCACCGGTCGCGGCGACCGGATCCTGGACGTTGCGGCCGGCACCGGGAACGCGGCGATCCCGGCCGCGCTGACCGGCGCCGACGTCGTCGCCTCCGATCTCACACCGGAGCTGCTGGCCGAGGGCGCCCGGATCGCGGAGGCCCGCGGGGTCCGGCTGCAGTGGGCCGAGGCCGACGCGCACGCACTCCCGTTCGCCGACGCCGAGTTCGACGTCGTGCTCTCCTGCGTGGGGGTGATGTTCGCCCCGTTCCACGAGCGGGCCGCCGCCGAGCTGCTGCGGGTCTGCCGCGCCGGCGGCCGGATCGGCCTGCTGAGCTGGACACCCGAAGGCTTCGTCGGCGGGATGTTCGCGACCCTGAAGCCCTACGCTCCGCCGCCCCCGCCGGGCGCCTCACCCCCGGTCCGCTGGGGCGACGAGGCCTACCTGCGCGGCCTGCTCGGGGACGGTGTCACCGGCCTGCGGGCCGAGCGGGGCACCGCCCGGTTCGCGGTCGAGGGCGACGCCGTCGGGTTCCGGGAGTGGTGGAAGCGGAACTACGGCCCGACGATCGCCACCTACCGCGGTATCGCCGACGACCCGGAGCGCGCTGCGCAGCTGGACGCCGCGTTCCTCGAGCACCTGGAGCGGACCCGGGTCGGCGACCACTGGGACGCGGAGTACCTGCTGGTGACGGCCGTGCGGAGCTGAGCCTCCGGCCGAACGGCGCAATCCCGCCGGGCGGCCGTGGTGCCATCCTGGACGCTCCGCTCCGGCAGGCGCCGAGGAGGGCCCATGACGGTCGTCCGGCTGCTCGGCCCGCCCGGGGTGACCGGGGCACCGGTCACCCGGGGCCGCAAGCCGTGGGCGCTGCTCGCCCTGCTGCTGTGCTCCACCGGACCGGTCCCCCGCACCCGGGTGGTCGAGCTGCTGTTCCCGGACGCCGACGATCCGGGCGCCGCGCTGCGCTGGACGCTGAGCCGGGCCCGGCGGGCCACCGGCGGCGCGGTCGTCCTGGGCGGGGACCCGCTGCGGGCGGTGCCGGCCGAGGGCGTCACGGTGGACGTGCTCGACGTCCTCGCCGGCCGGGACCCGGGCGGCTGGCCGCTCGCCGAGGCCACCCTGCCGCTGCTGGAGGGATGCGAGCCGGACGTGCCCGGTTTCGTGGCCTGGCTGCACGGGCGCCGGCGCGACCTCGCCTCGGCCGGGGCCCGGCTACAGCGCTCCCGACGGGCCCGCCCGTGCTCGCCGGCGGGCCGCGGGGCGGTCCGGGAGCTGATCCTCGTCGGCGAGCGCGTGATGGACGCCGGGGCGGCCCGGGACGGCACACGCGTGTTGGCCGGGGCGGTCCGCCGGGCCCGCGTGCTCGACGACGACGCCGTCCTGGCCGGGGCGCTGGCCCACTACGGCCGCGGGATCGTGCACGCCGTCGCCAGCACCGACCCGGGGGCCGCCGCCGCGCTGCGCGAGGCCGACCGGCTGGCCACCCGCGAGGGGCTGGCCGACGTCGCCGCGCTGGCCCGTCGGGAGCTCGGCTTCGTCGCGACCGCCACCGGGGACCAGCCCGGCGCGCTCGCCGAGCTGGGCCGGGCCACCGTGGCCGCCGCCGGCCGTCCCGGGGACGAGGCCGGGGTGGCGCACGTGCGGGGGTTCGCCCTGGTCGACACCCCCGGCTCGGCGGGCGCCCCGGCCGAGCTGACCCGGGCCGTCGAGCTGGCCGAGACCGCGGACCGACCGCGGGCAGCCGCCGCCGCGCTCGCCATCCGGGCCCGGGCCCTGCTGCAGCGCGACGACGAGGTGGGCGCCGAGGCCGACCTGGCCCGGGCCCGCGGGCTGGTCGCCGAGCAGCGATGGACGGCGATGCGGCCGTGGGTGGACGCGCTGCACGGTGAGCTGCTGCTCCGGGCCGGGCACACGGCCGAGGCGGAGGCGGTGCTGGCGGACGCGCTCACCCTGGCCGAGGTGCTCGACGACGCCTGCTGGATCGCGCTGACCGCGCGCGGGCTCGCCGCGGCCCGGGCCGCCCGGGGCGACCCGGTCGGCGCCGCCGGGGCGCTACGCGCCGCGTGCCACATCCTCGTCGCCGACGCCGACGTCTGCTGCTGGATCGAACTGCACCTGCGGGACACGCTCTGCACGGTCACCGCCCGCTACGACCCGGCCGGGGCGATCGCCGAGAGCCGGACGCTCGCGGCCCGCGCGGCCCGGGTCGGGCTCGAGGAGTACGAGGTACGTGCCGTACGGCACCGGGCACGGCTCGGCGACGCCGAGGCCGCCCTGGAGCAGCGGGCCCGGGCCGAGCGGCTGGACAACCCGGCCCTGCTCCGGACCTGAGCCGGCCGCCGGTGGCCGGTGGTCAGACCCCGACGGTCCGCGGGTCGACGACCAGCAGCGAGTCCCCGGCCGGCGCGAACCCGGCCCGCCGGTAGAACGCGGCGCTGCCCGCGGTCGGGGCGAGCATCAGCCGCCGGAACCCGCGGTCGCGGGCGTGCGCGACGACCGCACCCAGCAGCACCCGCGGCACCCCGGCCTCGGCGAACCCGGACAGCACGAACGCGTTGCCGACCTGTCCGGTGCGCGCGCCCCGGCCGCCGGGGCGCGGCATCTGCACCGTCTCCAGGACGTTGATCGACCCGACCGGGGTCCAGCCGGCCCGGTCGCTGCCGGCCTCGGCGACCCAGAACGCCCGGCGCGGCTGCTCGACCCGCCACCAGGCGGCGAACGCCTCCTCGAACCCCGGGTCGGTCACCGGGCGGCCGGCCCGCTCCTCCAGCCACTGCCGGCGCAGCCGGGCGAGTGCGGCGACGTCGCGCTCGTCGGCGACCCGCACCCGCAGCTGTCGCCCGCCGAACTCCCAGGTCGAGCCGTCGGGCTCGGGCGCCCCGGCGCCCGGGATGCTGGACCGCCCGTGGTCGGTGGCGCTCGCCTCAGCCACCCGATCCCTGCCGTGACCCCGGCCCCGGCGCGGCGGACCCGCCGTCGTCCACCGGGGTGCCCGAGGCGGTCGGGTTCACGACCGTCAACGGGAGGAGCGTGGTTCCGCTCGGACCCACCTCGATGTCGGTGCCGGTGGACGGGCACACCCCGCAGTCGAAGCACGGGGTCCAGCGGCAGTCGTCCTGCTCGCGGCCCTCCAGGGCCTCCTGCCAGTCCTCCCAGAGCCAGTCCTTCTCCAGGCCGGAGTCCAGGTGGTCCCAGGGCAGGATCTCGTCCTGGCCGCGCTCGCGGGTGGTGAACCACTCCAGCGACACGCCCATCGGCTCCAGCTCCCGCGCCGCGGCGTCCACCCAGCGGTCGTAGGAGAAGTGCTCGGACCAGCCGTCGAACCGGCCGCCCTCGCGCCACACCCGCTCGATCACCGCGCCGACCCGGCGGTCGCCGCGGGCGAGCAGTCCCTCGATCAGCGAGGGCTCGCCGTCGTGGTAGCGCATGCCGATGTTGCGGCCGATCTTGCGGTCGGCGTTGACGGCCTCGCGCAGCTTGCGCAGCCGGGCGTCGACGGTCTCCGGGTGGCACTGGGACGCCCACTGGAACGGGGTGTGCGGTTTCGGGACGAACCCGCCGATCGAGATGGTGCAGCGCACGTCGTTGCGTCCGGACGCCTTCCGGCCGGCCTGGATGACCCGGTAGGCCATGCCGGCGATCTCCAGCACGTCCTCGTCGGTCTCGGTCGGCAGGCCGCACATGAAGTAGAGCTTCACCTGCCGCCAGCCCTGGGCGAACGCCTCCGAGCAGGTCCGGATCAGGTCGTCCTCGGAGACCATCTTGTTGATCACGCGGCGGATCCGCTCGGAGCCGCCCTCGGGGGCGAAGGTCAGCCCGGAGCGCCGGCCGTTGCGCGAGATCTCGTTCGCCAGGTCGATGTTGAATGCGTCCACCCGGGTGCTCGGCAGCGACAGCGAGGTGTTGGTGCCCTCGTAGCGGTCGGCCAGCCCCTTGGTGATCTCCGCGATCTCCGAGTGGTCGGCGGACGACAGCGACAGCAGGCCGACCTCGTCGAACCCGGAGGCGCGGACGGAGGCGTCGACCATCTCGCCGACGCCCTGCAGCGACCGTTCCCGGACCGGGCGGGTGATCATCCCGGCCTGGCAGAACCGGCAACCGCGGGTGCAGCCACGGAAGATCTCCACCGACGCCCGCTCGTGCACCGTCTCCGCCAGCGGGACCAGCGGCTGTTTCGGGTACGGCCAGTCGTCCAGCTCGGTCGTGGTGCGCTTCTGCACCGTCTCCGGGACGCGCTCCCCGACCGGCGTCACCGCGGCGATGCCGCCGTCGTCGGCGTAGCCCACGTCGTAGAGCGCGGGCACGTAGCAGCCCGGGGTGCCGGAGAGCCGGACCAGCAGCTCGTGCCGTCCGCCGGGCCGGCCCTCGTCCTTCCACACCCGGACGACGTCGGTGATGTCCCCGACGACCTCCTCGCCGTCGCCCAGCGCGGCGACGTCGACGAAGTCGGCGACCGGCTCCGGGTTGAACGCCGCGTGCCCGCCGGCGACGACGACCGGGTGCGTGGCGTCCCGGTCCCGGGCGTGCAGCGGGGTGCCGGCGAGGTCGAGCGTGGTGAGCAGGTTGGTGTAGCCGAGCTCGGTGGAGAACGAGACGCCGAGCAGGTCGAAGTCGCCGATCGCGTGGTGCGCGTCGACGGTGAACGCCGGCACGGCGTTCTCCCGCATCAGCTGCTCGAGGTCCGGCCAGACCGCGTAGCAGCGCTCGGCCAGCGCGTCCGGCCGCTCGTTGAGGACCTCGTAGAGGATCTGCACGCCCTGGTTGGGCAGGCCGACCTCGTAGGCGTCCGGGTAGAGCAGGGCCCACCGGACGGCCGCGGAGTCCCACGGCTTGACCTGCGAGTTCCCTTCACCGCCGACGTACTGCACCGGCTTGGAGACGCGGGGCAGGATCGGCTCCAGGGCGGGGAAGACGGAGGTGGGTGCCACGCTGCGCCAGGGTAGCCGCGTCGCCACGATGTGCACCGGCGGGGTTTACCGAGCCCGCCCCGGGAGCGACACGGGTCACGGTGCGCCACGGGTCCGCTCACCTACCCTGACGATCACGCCGGCGAGCACCGGAGGTGGCACGAGCACGGCGACCGGACACCCGACCACACCTGGGAGTGCTGTGAACGCTGTGAACCCCGAGACCTCCGTGACCGACGCCGAGCTGCACGCCCGGTTCCGCCCGCTGTTCGACGACATCGCCGCCGGGGCGGTCGAGCGCGAGCTGACCCGCACGCTGCCGTCGAAGGAGGTCGCCGAGCTGGCCGCCGCCGGGTTCGGCGCGCTGCGGGTCCCGGTCGCCGACGGCGGCACCGGGGCGTCGGTGAGCCAGCTGTTCGGGCTGCTCGTCGAGCTCGCCGCGGCCGACCCGAACATCCCGCAGGCGCTGCGCACGCACATCGCCTTCACCGAGCTGTGGCGGGCCGCCGACGACGACGTCTCGCGCCGCCGGCTGGCCGCGATCGCCTCCGGGAAGCTGGTCGGCAACGCCATCACCGAGCGCGGCGGCGTCGCGCAGAACTCCTCGACCACCGTGCTGCGCCGGGACGGCGAGCGGCTGCTGCTCGACGGCGAGAAGTTCTACTGCACCGGCACCCTCTACGCCGATCTGGTCGACGTCGTCGCGCTCGATCCGGACGGCAACCGGGTCACCGTGCTGGTGGACGCGCACGCCCCGGGCGTCGAGAAGGTCGACGACTGGCGCGGCTTCGGTCAGAAGCTGACCGCCAGCGGGACCACCCGGTTCACCGGGGTCGAGGTCGACCCGGCCGAGGTCCGGCCCGCGCCCACCGAGGTGCACGTCCCGGTCCGGCAGGCGCTGCTGCAGCTGGTGCTGCTGGCCGCCCTGGCCGGGATCGCGCGGCGGGCCGCCGACGACGCGGCCGCCTACGTCCGGGACCGGCGCCGCAGCTGGCCCTATGCCTCGGCGGACCTGCCCCGAGACGACCCGCTGGTCCAGCAGGTCGTCGGGAAGCTGGATGCGGCGGCCTTCACCGCGGCGGCGACGGTCGGCGCCGCCGCCGCGTCGCTGGAGCGGGCGATCGACGACCCGGCACACGGTCCGGCCGCCGAGATCGACGTCTACCGGGCCCAGTCGGTCGTCCCGCAGATGGTGCTGGACGCGACCTCGGAGCTCTTCGAGGTTGGCGGCGCCTCCGCCGTCGACGTCGACCGGGCGCTGGACCGGCACTGGCGCAACGCCCGCACGATCGCCGTGCACAACCCGATCATCTACAAGCAGCGGGTGGTCGGCGACTACGTCGTCAACGGCGCGGTGCCGGTGCTGTCGCTGTCCTCGGGGACCGCACCCTCCTCCTCTGCCTGAGCCCGGGCGGCCGCGGCGGCGTGCAGCGCCGCCCGGGTCGCGTCGTCGGCGGGCAGGAAGGTCTCCAGCGCCAGCTCGGCGAGCGTGACGTCGTGCGGGGCACCGAACGTCGTCATCGTGGAGTGGAACGCCAGCGGACCGTCCGGGGTGTCGAGCAGCAGCGGGAGCAGCACGTCCGCGCCCGGTGCCGGCAGCGCGACCTCGTCCGGTGCCGGGTAGCCGCGGCACTCGGCCGGCAGCGCGGTGAGCAGGCGGGCCGCGGTGACCCGGACCTGGCGTCTCCAGCTCCTCGGCGAGCGCGCCGAGCAGCTCGCGGCTGGCCCCGGAGCGCCCGGTCTCGACGAAGCTCAGGTGCCGGGTCGACACCCTGGCCGCCAGAGCCAGGTCCAGCTGGCTGCGCCGCCGCCGGGCCCGCCAGAACCGGAGCGTCTCCCCCGGGCCGGCGTTCCGGGACGGGCGGGCGTTCGAGCTCTGGACGCCTTCCCGGGTGAGCGCGACGAAGTGATCATCTTCTGAGTGCCGATCGGTGCCATGGTTGGCACCGATCAGCACTCGTCCGACGATCACCCGGCAGGCTCGGGCCGACCGGAGTTCAGCGCTTCCCGTTCGGCAGGGCCAACCGGTTGATCGTGCCCAGGACCTGCAGGTACTGCTTCCACAGCGGGCCGGACGTGTACTCCAGCCCGTACTCCTCGCAGAGCGCGCGCACCTCGGGCGCGACCTCGGCGTAGCGGTTGCTGGGCAGGTCCGGGAACAGGTGGTGCTCGATCTGGTAGCTGAGCTGGCCGGTCATCAGGTGGAAGTACCGGCCCCCGTCGAGGTTGGCCGAGCCGAGCAACTGGCGGACGTACCACTCGCCGCGGCTCTCGTCGTCGAGCTGCTCCTCGTCGAACTGCACCGCCCCGGTCGGGAAGTGCCCGCAGAAGATCACCGCGTGCGACCAGACGTTGCGCACCAGGTTCGCGGTGACGTTCCCGGCCAGCACCGGCGCCCAGAACGGCCCGGCCAGCGCCGGGAACGCGAGGTAGTCCTTGAAGATCTGGCGGCCGGTCTTGCGGCCGATCGACTTGACCTGCTGCCACACCCGCGACAGCGGCTTCTGCCCCGCGACGACCTTCTCCACCTCCAGGTCGTGCAGCGCGACCCCGTACTCGAAGAAGAGCGAGAGGAGGAAGTTGTAGAGCGGGTTTCCCAGGTAGTACGGGTTCCAGCGCTGCTCCTCGGACAGCCGCAGGATCCCGTAGCCGACGTCGCGGTCCTTGCCGACGACGTTGGTGTAGGTGTGGTGCATGTAGTTGTGCGAGTGCTTCCACTCGGCCGAGGACGAGACGTTGTCCCACTCCCAGGTCGACGAGTGGATCTTCGGATCGCGCATCCAGTCCCACTGGCCGTGCATGACGTTGTGCCCGATCTCCATGTTCTCCAGGATCTTGGCGATCGAGAGCATGGCGGTGCCGGCGATCCAGGCCGGGGGCAGCACGCCGGCGAACAGCAGCGCCCGGCCGCCGAGCTCCAGGGCGCGCTGCTTCTGCACGACGCCACGGATGTGGGCGGCGTCCGACTCGCCGCGCTCGGCCAGTACCCGGTCCCGGATCGTGTCGAGCCGGCGGCCGAGCTCCTCGATCTGCTCGGGCGTCAGGTTCGTCGTCGCGACGACGTCCTCGCGGCGGGTGGAGGGGACGAGCTCCAGCGCCGGGCGCTGCGGCTGCTGCTGCAGGTTGGTGACCTCCGGGCCGGGCTCGGTCGCGGGGTTCACCGGGGTCTCGACGGTCGCGGTCATGGGAGTGCTCCTCAGGGGTTGTCGATGCGGGCGGGGCCGCCGGCACCGTTGATGCAGGTCTGGACGAGGTCACCGGGTTCACCGTGCAGCTCGCCGGTGCGCAGGTCGCGGACCCGGCCGTCGCGCAGCGGGAGCACGCAGCCGAAGCAGATGCCCATCCGGCAGCCGCTGGGCATGAGCTCGCCGGCTGCTTCCCCGGCCTCCAGCAGGCTCTGCCCGGGCGCCACCTCGACCTCGGTGTCCCCGAGGCCGACGGTGCCGCCAGCCCCACCGGCCGCCCGGGCCGGCGAGGCGAACCGTTCGACGGTCACGCCGTCCCAGGCGTCGGTCAGGGCGTCGAGCAGCCCGGTCGGGCCGCAGGCGTACACGGCGCGCTCGGCCCGGTCCGGGACGCCTGCGTCCAGCGACGCCGGGTCCGGCCGGCCGGTCACCGAGGTGTGCCGCGACACCACGCGCAACGACGGGTGCCGGGCGGCCAGCCCGGCGAGCTCCGCGGCAAAGATCGTGTCGTCCGGGGTCCGCGCGCTGTGCACCAGCACGGTGTCGGGCATCGTGTCGCGCGCGTCCAGCGTGCGGAGCATGCTCATCACCGGGGTGATCCCGCTGCCCGCGGTGACGAACAGCAGCTTCGACGGCAGCGGGTCGGGCAGGGTGAACTCCCCCGCCGCCTGCTCCAGCTCGACGATCGTGCCGATCGGCAGGTCACGGACCAGCTTCGTGGAGACGGTCCCGTCCGGGACCTCCTGCACGGTCACCGTCAGGTAGTCGGCGCCCTCGGGCGCGGACAGCGAGTAGGTCCGCCGGTACCGGACGCCGTCGACGTCGACCCCGATACCGACGTACTGGCCGGCGTGGTGCCCGGCCCAGGCACGGCCGGGCTCGATGGTCACCGACACGGCCCGGTCGGTCTCCCGGCGGCGGGCGACCACCCGGCCGCGCAGGGAGGTGGTCGACCACAGCGGGTCGAACAGGGTCAGGAAGTCCTCGGGCAGCAGCGGCGTGGTCAGCGCGCTCGCCGCGTCCAGGAGGCGCCTGCGTCGCGAGGTCGCCGCAGTGGCGGATCGGAACATGACATCGACTCTGCACAATTTGATGTCACATAGCAAACCATAGTCGTCGGTTCTCTGTGTCACATGTGCCCTTGCTACAGTGCATGTCATGATGGAGTCCGGGAGGGCCGAGGAGTCCGAGGAGCCCGATGCCCTGGAGGGCTGGCAGACCATCGACGAGCTGGCCGGCGCCAGCGGTGTCACGGTGCGCAACATCCGCGCCTACCAGTCCCGCGGGCTGCTGCCCGCCCCACAGGTCAGAGCCCGGACCGGGTACTACGGGCCCGGTCACGCCGCGCGGCTGGAGCTGATCCAGGACCTGCAGGACGAGGGCGTCAAGCTCGACACCATCAAGAAGCTGCTCGACACCACCGGCGGGTCCACCGAGCAGGTGGTGCAATTCATCCGGACCGTTCGGGAGCTCTTCGCGCCCGAGGACCGGCAGATCGTGCAGCTCGGCGAGCTGGCGCAGCGCTACGAGACGACCGACACCGGGCTGGCCAAGCGCGGGGTCAAGATGGGCCTGCTGCGTGAGCTGGGCGAGGACACCTACGAGGAGATCAGCCCCCGGCTGATGAACGCCGCGGCCGAGCTGACCGGCCTCGGCATCCCGATCAGCCGCTCACTGGACGTGGTCGAGCAGCTGCGCAAGCACGCCGACGCCGTCGCGAAGCTCTACGTGGACCTGTTCCTCGGCGAGATCTGGCAGCCGTTCGACGCCTCCGGGCGTCCGGACGACCAGTGGCCCCGGGTCTACGAGACGATCGAGCGGATGCGCCGGATCTCCGGCGAGGTGATGATCGCGGTGCTGGAGCTGGCCGTGGCCGAGCGGGTCGACGTCACCTTCGGCCGGGACATCGTGCGTAACGTGCGGACCACCAGCGCCGGGCCGGACACCGGTGACGCGGGCGGCGGGGCCTCGGACGGCGGGAGCTGAGTCATCGGGGCATGTCAGAGCCCTGACCCGAGAGCCCCAGGCCGGCCTCTGCCCCGTCGCATGCCCGCTGGGGCTCCCTGTGTTCTCAACTCATCAATCCCGCGGCCCGCATCGCCGCCCGGACGTCCTCGTGGTGCCACTCGTCCAGCGGGACCAGCGGCAGCCGGATCCCGCCCGACATCAGCCCCAGCTCGGCGAGCGCCCACTTCACCGGGATCGGGTTCGGCTCGGAGAACAGCGCCGCGTGCAGCCCCGCCAGGTCGGCGTCGAGCCCGGCGGCGGTCTCGTCGTCGCCGGCGACGGCGGCCTTGCACATCCGGGCCATCGTCTCCGGAGCGACGTTCGCGGTCACCGAGATGTCGCCGTGGAACCCGGCCAGCATGGAGGCGCGGGCGGTGCCGTCGTCGCCGGAGTAGAGCGCGAAGTCGCCCCGGTCGAGCGCGACCAGCTCGCGGACCCGGTCCAGATCGCCCTTGGCCTCCTTCAGCCCGACGATGTTCGGGATCTCGGCCAGCCGCGCCACCGTGGAGGGCAGCAGGTCGCAGGCCGTCCGGCCGGGGACGTTGTAGAGGTACTGCGGGATCGCGACGGTCTCGGCGACCCGCTTGAAGTGCTGGTACAGGCCCTCCTGCGGAGGCTTGTTGTAGTACGGGGTGACCAGCAGCGCGCCGTCGGCGCCTGCCGCCCGTGCGGAGCGGGTCAGGTGGATCGCCTCGTCGGTGGAGTTCGCACCGGTTCCGGCGATGACCGGGACGCGGCCCTTCGCGACCTCGATCGTGCGCCGCATGACCTCGGTGTGCTCCAGCACCGACAGCGTCGAGGACTCGCCGGTGGTGCCGACCGACACGATCGCCGAGGTGCCGGCGGCGATCTGGCGCTCGACGAGCTCGCCGAGAGCCGTGTGGTCGACCTCGCCGTCGTCACGCATCGGGGTCACGATCGCGACGATGCTTCCAGTGATCACGCTGGCCTCCCCGGCACGGCTGACGACGACCCGGCGACGGTAGCAAGCTCGGCGCGGCTACCCGAGCGCGATCCGGGCCGGCTGCACCGAGCGACGGATCCGGCGGACGGTCTGCACCGCGATCACCACCGCGGCCAGCACCGCGACGACGGTCACCGCGATCGGCCGGTCGTTCGCGGCCACCCCGGCGAGTGCCCACACGACCCCGGCGGCGAACCCGGCGATCCCGGTGGCGGAGCCGACCACCGACAGCACGACGGCGGCGAGGATCACCAGCAGCAGGACGGCCGCGGTCTGCGGCAGGGCGCCGGCGTCGGGTAGCCCGACCGCGACACCCGCGGCCATCAGGCCCAGCACCAGCGCACCCGACGACCAGCCGAGGTAGATCGCGATCGGCAGCCGGAGGGCGAGCCGCTCGGCGCGGCCGGTCGCCGGGTCCCGGGACATCCGGGAGAACGCCACCGCCAGCACCACCACCAGTGCGATCAGCACGACCTGGGCGGTCACGACCGCGCGGGCGGAGAACGCCACGATCCACAGCGGGTTCAGCACCGCCGAGGCCGCGAGCCACCAGCCGACCCTGCGCTGGATCTCCCGACCGCGCCGGCCGGGGAGCAGTCCGAACCCGGCCTGCACCAGGAAGCCGAGGTAGATCAGGCCCCAGATCGAGAACGCCCACCCGGCCGCGAGCAGCGGGGTCTCGTAGGACCGCGCGACCTCGCCGATCCCCGACCCGGCCAGCGCGGCCACCAGCACCTGCACGATCGCCAGGACCGCCACGACCACACCACGGACGAGATCGGCGGTGGTCGGGCGCGGGGTGAGCACCGTCATGCGCACATGGTGGCGCCCCGCGCCCGACCCTGCCATTCGGCCCGGCGGGCGCCCGGACCGGGAGTGCACGCTGATGTTCGCTCCGCAAGCTCCGCTCAGCGCTGATATTCGCTCCGCAAGCTCCGCTCAGCGAAGCGGGTGGACGAACAGGTGCACGTCGCGGGCGTCCTCGGCGGAGAGCCGCACCCCGCGGGGCAGCCGCCCGTACTCGACGAACCCGCGGGCGGCGTAGAACGCCGGGAGCGCGGTGCCGCCGCGGGCCCCGAGGGTGAGCATCTCGACGCCCATCCCGGCGCCCTCCGCCACCGCCGCGGCCAGCAGGACGCTGCCCAGCCCGCGTCCCTGCAGGCCCGGCCGGACCATCAGCCGCTGGACGTCGGCGCGGTGCGCGGCGATCCCGGTGCCGCGGACGAGGAACACGGTACCGTCCGGGTCGGTCTCGGCGCCGAGGACCAGCATCCGGGCGGTTCCGGAACGGACCTCCTCGATCGTCGCGGCGGCGAGGTCCCGGATCTCACCGGGATCCCAGCCGGCCACGAAGTCGACGGCGCCACCGGCCTCGGTGACGGCGATCCAGAGCTCGCCCAGTGCACGGGCGGCGTCCGGGTGCGGATCGGCGACCCGGCGGGGCACCGGGCCGCCCGAGGTCACAGGTTCGGGAACCAGAGCTTGATCTCCCGGTCGGCCGACTCCGCGGAGTCCGAGCCGTGCACCAGGTTGGAACCGGTCTCCAGGGCGAGGTCGCCGCGGACGCTGCCCGGGGCGGCCTTCTCCACCGGGTCGGTGCCGCCGGCCACCTGCCGCCACGCGGCGATCGCCCGCGGGCCATCGACGACGGCGGCCAGCACCGGGCCGGAGGTGATGAAGGCGAGGAGGTCTTCGAAGAAGGGCTTGCCGTCGTGCTCGGCGTAGTGCTGGGCGGCCAGTTCACGGTCGACGATGCGCAGGTCCAGCGCGACCAGGTCGAGGCCCTTGCGCTCGATCCGGGAGACGATCTCACCGACGAGCTTGCGCTGGACCCCGTCGGGCTTGACCAGGACGAGAGTGCGTTCAGTCACGCCGCTCAGGGTAACGACGGTGCGTGACGGTCCTTGCACCGCCACCATCACGCACCCACCGGCCCGCCCGTCAGGTCCACGATCGCCGCGGCGATCCGGTCCAGATCCCGCATGCCGCCCTCGGACACCGCCACGACCAGGTCGAACACCGCGTCCTGGTCCACACGTGGCCGCGCGCCGTTCAGGACGAGGAACACCGCCGTGGCGGCCCAGGCCAGCCTCTTGTTCCCGTCCACCAGAGCATCGTTGGCGCAGAGGCTCTGCAGCAGCGCGGCGGCCTTGAGGTGGAGGCCCGGATAGGCGTCCCGGCCGAGCAGGGTCGTCGCCGACCGGGCCAGGGCCGATTCGAGCAGGCCGAAATCCCGCACCGCCGGCTTCTCGCCGAGTGCGGCCTCGGCGAACCGGAGGACGTTGGTCAGGTCGAGGTAGCGGGTCACGCCCGGCCGAGCCGGTCGAGTGCCTCCCGGAAGTTCTCGGTCACCCAGGCCGCCGCGCGATCGACGTCATCGGTGCGGTCGTGCCGCTCGACGTACTCCCGGACCGCGGCACGGGCGATCTCCTGCATCGAACGGTCCTCGGCCTCCGCACGCCGGCGGAGCGCGTCGGTCTCGTCGTCGGTGAGTCGCAGGGTCATGGCAACGCCGTGATGATACCGGATGCGATACCGGGTCTCCGGAGCTCAGCCGTCCTGCTGCGACGGCAGCGTCCCGGCCGCCATCCGGCGCGCCACCTCCCGGCGCATCCAGACCAGGACCGCCCAGACGACCGCGAACACCAACCCGACGATCCCGAGCGCGGGCACGAACACGAACCCGGCGACGATCAGCAGCACCTGCAGCACGAGCGCGGCGGGCAGCCCCCAGGACCGCCGCTGCACCCCGGAAGCGAGGATCATCGCCAGCGCCAGCGCGCCGACCACGCCGGCCCCGAGCCCGCTCGAGCCGCCCCCGAAACGGGGCACCACCAGCAACGCCAGCAGCACGACGATCGCCTCGAGGATCAGCGTCGCGGCGAACACGCCGCGGGCGCCCTTCATCGGATCCTTCGGCGGCGGGCGCACACCCTCCGGAACCCCGGGCATCTCGCTCACTCGGGCTCCTTGCCGAACAGCGACCGGGCCTCGCCCGCGGTCACCACCGACCCGGTCACCACGACGCCGACGCCGGACTCGCCGGCCTCCTCGGCCAGCTCGACGCCCTCGTCGATCGCCTGCTGCAGCGACGGCTCGACGCTGACCCGGTCCGAGCCGAACACCTCGGTGGCCAGTGCGCCCAGCTCGTCCGGGTCCATCGCCCGCGGCGAGGAGTTCGTCGTCACCACGACCTCGTGCAGCACCGGCTCGAGCCCCTCGAGGATCCCGCGCGCGTCCTTGCCCCGCAGCACGCCGACCACCCCGACCAGCCGGGTGAACCGGAACTCCCCGGTCAGCGCCGTGGCCAGGGCCCTCGCACCGGCGGGGTTGTGCGCGGCGTCGAGCAGCACCGTCGGGGTGTCCGGGCCACCCTGCACCGGCTCCAGCCGCCCAGGGGACCGGATCGACGCGAACGCGGCGCGCACCGCCTCCGGATCCAGCGGCTGCCCGGTACCGGCCCCGATCAGCGCCTCGGCGGCGGCGAGCGCGACCGCCGCGTTCGACGCCTGGTGCTCGCCGTGCAGTGGCAGGAACACGTCGTCGTAGCGCCCCGACAGCCCCTGCAGCTCCAGCCGCTGCCCGCCGACGGCGAGCTCCCGCTCCCGGACGCCGAACTCGGCGCCCTCCCGGGCCACCTGCGCGTCGACCTCGGCGCAGCGCTCGATGAGCACCTCGGCGACCTGCTTGTCCTGCGCCGCGAGCACCGCGACCGAGCCGGGTTTGATGATCCCGGCCTTCTCCCGGGCGATGTCGAGCACGTCGTCACCGAGGTACTCGGCGTGGTCGAGGCCGATCGGCAGGACCACCGCCACGTCGCCGTCCGCGACGTTGGTCGCGTCCCACCGCCCGCCGAGGCCGACCTCGATCACGGCGGCCTCGACCGGCGCGTCGGCGAACGACGCGAACGCCATCGCGGTGAGCACCTCGAACTTGCTCAGCTCCGGCCCCTCGCCGCGCTTGGCGTCGACCAGCTCGATCAGCGGCTCCACCTCGCGGTAGGTCCCGACGTAGCGCTCGGGGGTGATCGGCCGGTTGTCCAGGTTGATCCGCTCGGTGGCCCGCTGCAGGTGCGGGCTCGTGTAGCGGCCGGTGCGCAGGCCCACCTCGGTGAGCAGCGCGTCGATCATCCGGGATGTCGAGGTCTTGCCGTTGGTGCCGGTCAGGTGCACCACCGGGTAGCCGTGCTGCGGCTCGCCGAGGGCGTCGCAGAGCGCGTTGATCCGGTCCAGCGACGGCTCGATCGTCGTCTCCGGCCAGCGCCGGTCCAGGGCCGCCTCGACGGCCAGGAACTCGGCGTAACCGGTGACCGATGACTGCGCGGGCACCACGTCCGGGGTGTCACCGCCGCGGATCTCCTCCAGGACGGCCGCGATCACCGCCTCCTGCGCGTCCTTCTCCGGCTCGGCGGCGTCGTCCTCGCGCGCGGCGGCGTCGGACCGGTCCTCGTCCTCGTCCCGGTCCTCGTCACCCGGCTCGGCCGCCGGGGCCGGCTCGTCGGACTCGCCGTCCGCGCCGAACCCGCCCTCGGCCCAGCGGTCCCCGCCGTACGTCGGTGAGTCCTGCTCGTCGAACTGGTCGTACTCGTCGTCCTCGCGTGGCACGTCTCAGGCCTCCCGCAGCGCGGCCAGCCGCGCGGTGATCCGCTCGATGTCGGCGACGGCGGTCTCCCGCCGGGCCCGGATCCCGTCGACGACGTCGGCCGGTGCCTTCTCGGTGAACTTCGGGTTGCCCAGCTTCTTGTCGGCCTGGTCCCGCTCCTTCTCGGCGGTGGCAAGGTCCTTGCCCAGCCGGGCCCGCTCGGCGGCGACGTCGATCGCCCCCGAGGTGTCCAGCTCGACGGTGACCGGCCCGCCCGAGGTCGCGACCTCGAACGTGGCGGTGGCCGCGAACTCCGGCCCGGCCTCGTCCAGTCGGGTGAGGAACCGGACCGCGGGCCTGTGCGCGGACAGCCCCGCGGCATCCAGCCCGACCAGCCGCGCCGCGACCGACTTGCGGTCCGGCAGGCCCTGCTCGGTGCGGAACCGGCGGACCTCGGTGATCACCTTCTGGGTGTCGGTGACCCGGGCGAGCGCCGCCCGATCGACCGGGGCGCCGGCCTCCCCGGCCCTCGGCCAGGCCGCGGTGACCACCGTCTCCCGCCCGGTCAGCACCGTCCACAGCGCCTCGGTGACGAACGGGGTGATCGGGTGCAGCAGCCGCAGCAGGACGTCGAGGACGTGGCCGAGGACGGCGCGGGTGCCGTCCACGGTGGCCGGGTCGTCCAGCTGGGGCTTGGCCAGCTCGACGTACCAGTCGGCCAGGTCGTCCCACGCGAAGTGGTAGAGCCCCTCGGTGGCCTTCGCGAACTGGTAGCTCTCGAGCAGCTCGTCGGTCTGCTCCCGGACCTCGCCGAGCCGGCCGAGGATCCAGCGGTCGGCGTCGGTGCGGTCGGCCTCGGCGGGCAGCGACGCCGCGGCGTCGGCCCCCTTCGCCAGCGCGAACCGGGTGATGTTCCAGAGCTTCGTGGTGAAGTTCCGCGATCCGGCGACCCACTCCGGCGACAGCGACATGTCGGTGCCCGGGTTGGAGCCGCGGGCGATCGTGAACCGCAGCGCGTCGGCACCGTAGTCGGCCATCAGGTCCAGCGGGTCGATCACGTTGCCCTTGGACTTGGACATCTTCTTGCCGTGCTCGTCCCGGATCAGGCCGTGCAGGTAGACGTCCCGGAACGGGGTCTCGCCCATCGCGTACGTCCCGAACATCATCATCCGGACGACCCAGAAGAACAGGATGTCGTAGCCGGTGACCAGCACCGAGTTCGGGTAGTAGCGCTCCAGGTCCGGGGTCTCGTCCGGCCAGCCGAGCGTGGAGAACGGCCACAGCCCGGAGGAGAACCAGGTGTCGAGGACGTCCGAGTCCTGCCGCCAGCCCTCGCCGCTCGGCGGCTCCTCGTCCGGTCCGACGCAGACGACCTCACCGGCCGGGCCGTACCAGACCGGGATCCGGTGCCCCCACCACAGCTGACGGCTGATGGTCCAGTCGTGCATGTTGTCGACCCAGTCGAAGAAGCGCCTCTCCTGCTCCTCCGGGTGCAGCACGGTCGCCCCGGAGCGGACCGCGTCCCCGGCCGAGCGGGCCAGCGGCTCGACGCGCACGAACCACTGCAGGCTCAGCCGCGGCTCGATCGGGACGCCGGTGCGCGAGCAGTGCCCGACCGAGTGCAGGTAGGGCCGCTTCTCGACGACGATCCGGCCCTGTGCGCGCAGCTCCTCGCTGATCGCGGCGCGCGCCTCGTACCGGTCCATCCCGTCGAACCGGGTGCCGGAGCCGGCGATCGTGCCGGTCTCGTCCATGATCGTGGGCATCGGCAGGTCGTGCCGGCGGCCGACCTCGAAGTCGTTCGGGTCGTGCGCCGGGGTGATCTTGACCGCGCCGGAGCCGAACTCCGGGTCGACGTACTCGTCCGCGATCACCGGGATCCGCCTGCCGGTGATCGGCATCTCGATCTCGGTACCGACCAGGGCGGCGTACCGCTCGTCCCCGGGGTGCACCGCGACCGCGGTGTCGCCCAGCATCGTCTCGACCCGGGTGGTGGCGACGACGACCGAGGCGTCCCCGTCCCCGTAGCGCATGGAGACCAGCTCACCGGAGACCTCGATGTGGTCGACCTCGATGTCCGAGATCGCCGAACGCAGCGCCGGGGACCAGTTGACCAGGCGCTCGGCCCGGTAGATCAGCCCGTCCTCGAACATCCGCTTGAAGACGGTGGCGACCGCGCGGGACAGCCCGTCGTCGAGGGTGAAGCGCTCGCGGGACCAGTCGACGCCGTCCCCCAGGCGCTCCATCTGGCCCAGGATCGACCCGCCGGACTCGGCCTTCCACTCCCAGACCTTCTCGACGAACGACTCCCGCCCGATCGCGTGCCGGTCCGGCTCGCCCGCCGCGGCCATCCGCCGCTCGACGACCGACTGGGTGGCGATGCCGGCATGGTCCATGCCGGGCAGCCACAACGCGTCGTAGCCCAGCATCCGGCGGCGCCGGGTCAGCACGTCGATCAGCGTGTGGTCCATCGCGTGGCCGAGGTGCAGGCTGCCGGTGACGTTCGGCGGCGGGATGACGATGCAGAACGGCGGCTTCTCGGACGCCGGGTCGGCCTCGAAGTACCCGCGCTCGACCCAGCGGCGGTACATGTCGCCCTCTACCTCGCCCGGGGTCCACTTGGCGGGCAGGTCGGCAGTACGCGATGGCAGGGTCTCGGTCACATGTCAAGTCTACGAGGCGACACCGACAGGTTCCCGGGCCCCCGCGCCCGGCTCACGGTCTCGGGACCAGCGCGCAGTACGCCCGGGGCCACCCGAGCACGGGCGTCGCGGACCGGGTGGCGAGCGTCCCCGGGGCGAGCAGCCGGACCTCCCCGGACGACGGCTCGTAGACCTCCCAGCCCCGCTCACCGACCCGGATGACCAGCACCCAGTGCCGGGGCAGCCACACCGAGCCGACCAGCAGCGGGACCGGGTGCCCGGCCGCGGCGGCGGCCGCGACCGCGCCGGAGGTGGCGGAGCTCCAGGGCCGGATCCGGAACCGCCCGGCGGCCGGGGCGTGCCGGTGCAGCCACCGTCGCATCCCGAACGGCGTCGTGCCGAGCGCGCGCGGCCACCAGCGGTTCGCCTGCCGGTGCGCGAGCCGCTGCGCCCGGCCGAACCGCCCCGCCACCGCGCCCGGCCAGCCCGAGCCGGTCAGTGCGGCCGTCGCGACCAGCACCGACGGACCGCATGAGACGCCGTCGACCTGGGCGAGCAACCGCCGGCCGGCCCGCTGCGGCCCGGGCCTCATCCGGGCGCTCCGAGCCGCCGGTCGGCCGACCGGGACACCAGCGCCAGCGCGATCGCGCCCGCCGTCAGGCCGACCCCGATCAGCGACGGCGAGGTCAGGCCCCAGCCGGCGGCGATGACGACGCCGCCCAGCGCCGGGCCCAGCGAGTTGCCGACGTTGAACGCCGAGGTGTTGGTCGCGCTGGCCAGCGTCGGCGCCGCCCCGGCCAGGGCGAACACCCGCGCGTTCAGCGGGGCGGCGGCCATGAACGCGATGAACCCGAGCCCGACCGCGAGCGCCGGCGCGGCACCCGGCAGCGGCGCGGTGAGCCCGAGCGCGGCGAGCAGCACCCCCGCACCGGTCAGCGCCGCGAAGAGCGTCGGCCACGGGTACGCGTCGGCGAACCGGCCGCCGACGGTGATCCCGGCCAGCGAGCCGATGCCGGCACCGAACTGGACCGCGGGCACCCCGCCCGGTTCGAGTCCGGCGACGTCGATCAGCAGCGGGGCCAGGTAGGCCAGCATCGCGATCATGCCGGCCTGGTAGAGCGCGGTGGTGCCGAGCGCGAGCCACAACCGGCCGCGCCGGAACGCCGCGGTCTCGGCGGCCAGACCCGGAGCCCGGCCGGACGGCCGCCCGCCCGGCACCATCGCCAGCACGCCGGCCAGCCCGGCCACCGCGAGCACCGCGATCAGCCAGAACGTGGCCCGCCAGCCGAACTGCTGGCCGACCACGGTGCCCAGCGGGATGCCGACGACGTTCGACACGGTCAGCCCCGCCAGCAGCCGGGACAGCGCCCGCGCCCGGTCCCCCGGCCGCACGGACGACACGGTCACGACCGCGGCGACCGCCCAGAATCCGCCGGTCGCCACCGCCGTCAGCACCCGGATCGCGACGAGCAGCGGGTAGCTGGTGGTCACCGCGGCGAGCACGTGCGCCGCGATCACCACGAGCAGCATCGCGACCAGCGTGGTGCGCCGCGGCAGGCGCAGCGTCGCGACCGCCATCACGGGTGCTCCGACGATCATCCCGACGGCGAACGCCGAGATCAGGTAGCCGACCTCGGGGACCGAGACGCCGAGGTCCCCGGCCATCTCCGGGAGCAGCCCGGTGATCACGAACTCGCTGGTGCCGAGCACGAAGATGCTCAGGGCGAGCACGGTGACCACCCGGGGCACTCGAGCCCGGCCGGTGCCGGTGACCGCGCCGGTGTCGGTCGCACAGGTCATACCTCTCCCGAACCCCTCCCGACGCCGCGGGCTCGCCCGGCGTGGTGGCCGCCGGAACCCGGTCGCCGACGCTAACCACCTCCGGCGCCCGCCTCATTCCGGTTTCCGCCGTAGGCTCGGCGGACGTGAGCGCCGACACCACCGCCAGCCTGTCCCCCGAGGTCGTCGAGTTCCTCTCCGAGGGCACCCGCACCGGCATGCTCGGCTGGACGGCCGCCGACGGGCGCCCGCTCGTCGCGCCGGTCTGGTTCGTGGTCTCCGGCGGCGGGATCGTCTTCAACACCGGTGCGGACACCGCCAAGGGGCGCGCGATCGCGCGCGATCCGCGGCTGGTGCTGACCGCCGACCTGCAGGCCCCGCCGTACGCGTTCGTGCAGGTCCAGGGCGTCGCGACGACCAGCGACGACCCGGCGGAGCTGGAGCGCACCGCGACCGCGATCGGTGGCCGCTACATGGGTGCCGACCGCGCCGAGGAGTTCGGCCGGCGCAACGGCGTGCCGGGCGAGCTCGCCGTCCGGATCCGGCCGACGAAGGTCAACGCCGTGCTGGACATGACGACGTAGCTCCCCGGCAGCCGCAGACGGAGCCGCACCCGCGCCCGGCGCGCGGCGGCGGCGGCGGTCGCCCGGCCGGGTGGACCCGTCCGGTGCCCGGCGTGCCCGGGCGCGGGCGGCCGCGCCCGGCCGTCACGGTGGCCCGGTGTCGCGATCCCGTCTCCCGGTGCTGGCCGTCCTCGCCACCGCGCTCGCCCTGACCGCCGGCATCGCGCCGGCCGCGGTCGGCGCGCCCGCCACCGCGACGGAACCCGCCACCCCGGCCCCGGCTCCCGATACCGACCCCGCGCCGCGCCGCCCGGTCGGCGGCCAGGCGCTGGGCGGCTACTACGCGGACCCCACGATCGCCGTCTCCGGGCGGACGTACTACATGTACCCGACCACCGACGGCGACGGCGCGGCCGACGCGTCGTTCACCGTCTGGACCTCGCGGGACCTGGTCAGCTGGCGGAACCGGGGCGAGGTGCTGCGGCTCGGCCCCGACGTCGAATGGGCGGACGAGCTCGCCTGGGCGCCGGAGATCGCCGAGCGGGACGGCCGCTGGTACCTCTACTTCACCGGTGACACGAAGATCGGCGTCGCGGTCGCCGACTCCCCGCTGGGCCCGTTCACCGACAGCGGGCGCCCGCTGGTGCCGTCCAACCCGGGCGGCCGCGGCGCGGCAATCGATCCGGCGGTGCTCGCCGCTCCGGACGGCACCCGCTACCTGTACTGGGGCAACGGCCAGGCGCACGTCGTCCCGCTGAACCCGGACATGACCTCGTTCGACCCGGCGAAGATCCAGGTGATCGAGGGGCTGGACGGGTTCGGCGAGGGCCTGCACATGACCTACCGGGCCGGGACCTACCACCTGACCTGGTCGATCGGGGACTTCCGCTCCGAGGACTACCGGGTCGGCTACGCGACTGCGCCGAGCCCGACCGGCCCGTTCACCGACCACGGGGTGATCCTCGCCAAGGATCTGCGTCAGGGCGTCCGCGGGCCCGGGCACGGCTCGGTGCTGCGGATCCCCGGCACCGACGAGTGGTTCTACGCCTACCACCGCTTCGCGATCCCCGGCGGCGACGGCACGCACCGCGAGGTCACCCTGGACCGGCTCCCGATCACCCCCGAGGGCCGGTTCGGCCGGATCGCTCCCACCCTCACCGGGCCCGCCCCGCACCCGGTACCGGTCACCTGACCTCCCTGCGCCCGCGAGCCTGACCCGAAGCTTGACCTGAAGTCGAGTGCAGTTCCTAGCGTCCCGCCCGACCGATGAGTTCGCGGGCGCCGCGTGGTCCCCCACCACGACGGACGATCAGGACGGGGTGAGGGACGTGTCCCACGAGGGAACGACGACCGGGACGGCGCCGGCGCTGGACCTGCGACACGGCACGCAGCGGGTGTTCGCGCACCTCGTCGCCGGCACCCTGACGGTGTCGGTCGTGAACTTCACGATCTGGTTCGCGGTGACGTTCTGGGTGTTCCTGGAGACCGGGTCGGTGCTGGCGACCGGGATCATCGCGGGCATCTTCCTGGCCGCGACGAGCCTGACCGGGATCTGGTTCGGCAGCCTGGTCGACCGGTTCCGCAAGCGGACGGTCATGCAGGCATCGGCCGCGGTGTCGGCGGCGATCTACCTGGGCTGCCTGGCGATCCTGCTGTCGACCCCTGCGGCCGGGTTCCGGGACCCGGCGAGCCCGCTGCTGTGGGGGTTCGTCGTGCTGCTGATGGCCGGTGTGATCACCGGCAACCTGCGGACCGTCGCGATGCCCACCCTGGTGACGTTGCTGATCCCGGCCGGCCTGCGGGACCGGGCGAACGGCCTGGTCGGGACCGCGACCGGCGTCTCGTTCCTGGTGACGTCGGTGCTGTCCGGGCTGCTGGTGGCCGTCGACGGGATGCGCTCGGTGCTGCTGCTCGGGATCGTCGCGCTGGCGGCGTCGCTGCTGCACCTGGCCCGGATCCGGGTGCCCGAGCCCGCGCCCGCGCGGACCGGCGGTGCCGGCGACGGCGTGGACCTGCGCGGGACGCTCCGGATCGTCCGCGGCGTCCCAGGGCTGCCCGCACTGATCGTGTTCAGCTGCGTGAACAACCTGCTCGGCGGGGTGTTCATGGCGCTGATGGACCCCTACGGCCTGACGATGATGTCGGTGCAGGCGTGGGGGCTGCTGTGGGGCGCGCTGTCCACCGGCGTGATCGTCGGCGGGCTGCTGGTGGCCCGGACCGGGCTCGGTGCGCAGCCGGTGCGGACGCTGCTGCTGGTCAACGCCGTCCTGTGGACGACGACGATGCTGTTCCCGTTGCAGGCCTCGATCGTGCTGCTCACGATCGGGATGGTGGTGTTCATGTTGCTGATGCCCTACGCCGAGGCGGCCGAGCAGACGGTGCTGCAACGGGTGGTCCCCTACGGCCGTCAGGGCCGGGTGTTCGGGTTCGCGCAGAGCGTCGAGCAGGCCGCGTCACCGCTGACCGCGTTCCTGCTGGCCCCGGTCACCGAGCTGTGGGTGGTGCCGTTCATGACCGACGGCGCCGGGGCCCGGCTGATCGGCGACTGGTTCGGCACCGGGACGGCCAGGGCGATCGCCCTGGTGTTCGTGGTGACCGGGCTGATCGGCCTGGTCCTGACCGTCACCGCCCTGACCAGTGGCCCGTACCGGCGGCTGCGCGCCGCCTACCGGGAGTCCGCGACCGTCGAGCAGACCCCCGCCGGCACCGTGCCGACCCCGGCCGCCGCGTGCCCCGCGACCGATCCGGCCTGCGCCGCCGCCTGACAACCTCCGCCCCCGCTGCACACCCCTTCGCGGCCGTCACACCCGCCGCAACAGGTGTGACGCCGGGCCACGCGGTGCGAAGCCCGGGCACGGGTGCGCCGGGTGCGACCGGCGGTCAGGCGCGGGTCAACGTGGTGTTCCAGAGCGAGGCGCCGTCCTGGTCGCGGAGGTGGGCCGCCAGCTCGGAACCGTCGGGCGCGACGTCGATCTCGCCGAAGTGCTGGAACCCCTCCACCGGCGAGGCCCCGTCCCGGTCCGGCCCGCGGGCGAAGACGGCCTCCGGCCCGAAGGTCGGGTCCAGCTCGCTCGGCCCGAACGCCCCGGCGTGCAGCGGCCCGGAGACGAACTCCCAGAACGGGTCGAAACCGGCGAAGGCGGCCCGCTCGGGCGAGTAGTGGTGGGCCGCGGTGTAGTGCACGTCGGCGGTCACCCAGACCACGTTGCGGACCCTTCTGCGGGCCAGCGCGGTGAGCACCCCGGCGATCTCCGACTCGCGCCCGCTCGGCGGCCCCGGCTCGCCGTTCGCGATTGCCTCCCAGGCGGTGTCGCCGTCCGGAACCAGCACCCCGATCGGCATGTCCGAGGCGACGATCTTCCAGGTCGCCCGGGACGACGCCAGCGCCTCCACCAGCCAGCGGGACTGCCGCTCCCCCAGGATCGGCTCGGACGCCCCGGCGTCGATGCGGCCCCCGCGAGAGGGAGTGCGTCGACCGGTGTTCGCCGTGTTCGGCCCGCGGTAGGTCCGCATGTCGATCACGAAGACCTCGACGTGCGGCCCGAACGGCATCCGCCGGTACACCCGGCCGTCGACGGCGAGTGCCGGGTCGAGCGGCTGCCACTCGTGGAACGCGCGAAAGGCCCGCTCGGCGAGCACGTCCACCCGCTTCTCGGAGTACTTCTCGCCGACCTCGCCGGTCAGGATCTCGCCCGGATACCAGTTGTTGACGACCTCGTGGTCGTCCCACTGCACGATCTGGCCGACCGACGCGGCGAACCGGCGCAGGTTGTCGTCGCGCAGGTTGTAGGCGAACTGGCCGCGGTACTCGGCGAGGGTCTCGGCGACCTTCGCCTTCTCCGGCGTCATCTCGTTCCGCCAGACCCGGCCGTCGGGCAGCGTGACGGTCTCGGTCAGCGGCCCGTCGGCGTAGACGGTGTCCCCCGAGTGCAGGAACAGGTCCGGCTCCCGGTCGGCCATCGCGGAGAAGATCCGCATCCCGCCGGTCGCGCGGTCGATCCCCCATCCCTGTCCCGCGACGTCGCCCGACCACTGGATCCGGACGGGCTCGCCGCGGCCGGGCACCGCCCGGAAGGAGCCGGTCAGCGGCTCGCTCGCGGCGCCGCCGGCGAGGTCCTCGGCGACGACCCGGTAGTGCACCCGCCCGGCGGCGGCCGGGATGCGCAGCTTCCCGGTCAGGTCGGTGTCCGGGGTCAGCACCGGGCCGGGGATCCGCCTGGCCCGGCGGAACTCCGGGTTGTCGGCGACCTCGACGTGCATCCGGGACGGCCGGTCGGCGCGGGTCCAGACCAGGCCGGAGCCGGGCCGGACGTCGCCGGACGTGACGCCGTGGGTGAGCACCGGGCGCCCGGACCGGAGCAGCGCGGGGGCCGCGCCGGCGGTGCCCGGCAGGGTCAGGGCGGCGGCGCCGGCGAGGCCACCGGCGGCCGCGGAACGCAGCAGGGAACGACGGGAGAAGGGGACCACCCGGAAAGTGTCACCCGTCCGGGTGACCGGAGGGTGAACGCCGGGTTCATCCCCAGGTGCCGGCCTTGCGGGAGATCCGTTCGGCGAGGTCGGCCACCGCGGTGTCCGGGTCGGTGGCCCGGCCCGCGGCGATCCCGAGCAGGAACGCGGTGACCGGCGCGGCTGGCCGGGACACCCCGTGCGCGACGTCGGCGGTCAGGTCGAGCACGGTGTCCACCACCGCGCCGGTGTCGACGTCGGTGAGGCCCAGGTCCGCGGCGACGGCGGACACCCAGTCCGCCATCGCCGCGGCGTCGTCGCCGGCCATCAGCCGAACAACGCCGGGATCTTCAGGAGCAGCTCGTAGAGCCCGTAGCCGAACGGGATGCCGACCCAGAGCCAGGCCAGCACCGCCCCGACCCACTGCAGCGGACTCCAGCCGGCCGATCCGGCCTGCTCGTGCGTGCTCATGTCTGCGCCCCCTTCGACGGCACGGTCTCCGTCCCGGCGGCGCCGGGCTCGGGTTCGTGGTGCTTCGGGTTCACCGGCCGGATCAGCTCGTTGCACACGAACGCGATCACCAGCAACACGATCATGATCGAGAACGCGGTGGTGTACCGGGCCGGGCCCTCCACCCCGGCCTGGATCCGGGCGTCGGCAATCGCGTTGACGATCACTGGGCCGAGCACGCCGGCGACCGACCACGCGGTGAGCAGCCGGCCGTGGATCGCGCCGACCTGGTAGGTGCCGAACAGGTCCCGCAGGTAGGCGGGCACGGTCGCGAAGCCGGCGCCGTAGAACGACAGGATCAGCACGGCGGCAATGATGAACAGCGCCCGGTTCGAGTTCGGGACCAGCGTGATCAGCAGGTAGAGCAGCGCGCCGACGCCCAGGTAGATCCGGTACATGTTCTTGCGGCCGAGCACGTCCGACAGCGACGACCAGGCGATCCGGCCGGCCGAGTTGGCCAGCGAGAGGATCGACACGAACCCGACCGCCGCGGCGGAGAGCAACTCTGCGGGGGTGGAGTCGCGGAAGAAGTCCTGGAAGATCGGGTTCGCCCGCTCCAGGATGCCGATGCCGGCCGTGACGTTGAAGGTGAGCACCACCCACAGCAGCCAGAACTGCGGGGTGCGCAGCGCCGTGTTCGCCGAGACCTGACCGGTGGAGATCATCCCGCTCTGCTTGGCGGTCGTCGGGTCCCAGCCGGGCGGCACCCAGCCGTCGGCGGGCACCCGGATGAGCAGCCAGCCCATCGACATGAAGACCAGGTAGATCAGGCCCATGACCAGGAACGTCGACCCGATCCCGGACGCCGTCGCGCCGTCACCGGAGCCGCCGAACGCCGACAACAGCGACGAGGTCAGCGGCGAGGCGATCAGCGCGCCGCCGCCGAAGCCCATGATCGCCAGACCGGTGGAGAGGCCCGGCCGGTCCGGGAACCACTTGATCAGCGTCGACACCGGCGAGATGTAGCCGATACCGAGCCCGATCCCGCCCACGAAGCCGTAGCCGACGACGACCAGCCAGTACTGGCCCAGGTAGAGCCCGACCGCGGAGATCAGGAATCCGGCGACGAAGCAGCCGGTCGCCACGGCCATCGCCCAGCGCGGGCCGTTGGCGTCCACCTTGGTGCCGAACACCGCCGACGACAGGCCCAGCATGATGATGCCGAGGGTGAACGGCAGCGCCGTCGCGACGCCGGACAGGTCCAGCGCGTTGGCCAGCGGCGTCTTGAACGCGCTCCACGCGTAGACCTGACCGATGGCCAGGTGGATGGACAGTGCCGCCGGTGGGACGAGCCACCGGCTCCATCCGGGCGGGGCGACGATGCGCTCCCTCGTCAGAAATCCGGCCATGGTGTCCTCCGTCGGTCGTTGACGGCGCAACGCTAAGTAACCGGAGGGACCAGTGCAATTCGGGGAAGATCACGAAACGACGACGCCGGCCCCACCTGGTCGTGGACCGGCGTGTTCGCGGTGGAGCGCTCAGGCGGAGCGGTCGCGGCGCTCCCGGCGGGGAGGCTGCCGCGGCACGATCGTCGGGTTGACGTTCTCCTTCACCGTCTGCGCGGTGACCACGACCTTGGCCACGTCGTCCCGGCTCGGGATGTCGTACATGACCGGGAGGAGCACCTCCTCCATGATCGCCCGCAGGCCACGGGCGCCGGTGCCGCGCAGGATCGCCTGGTCGGCGACCGCGTCCAGCGCGTCCTCGGCGAAGTCCAGCTCCACGCCATCCATCTCGAACAGCTTGCGGTACTGCTTGACCAGGGCGTTGCGCGGCTCGGTGAGGATCTTGACCAGGGCGTCCTTGTCCAGCGAGGTCACCGACGCCACGATCGGCAGCCGGCCGATGAACTCGGGGATCAGCCCGAACTTGATCAGGTCCTCGGGCAGGGTCTCGGCGAAGCTCTCCGACGAGTCCATGTCCTTCTTCGAGCGGATGTCGGCGCCGAAGCCGATGCCGGACTTGCCGACCCGCTCCCCGATGATCCGCTCCAGCCCGGCGAACGCACCGGCCACGATGAACAGCACGTTCGTCGTGTCGATCTGGATGAACTCCTGGTGCGGGTGCTTGCGGCCGCCCTGCGGCGGGACGCTCGCGGTGGTCCCCTCCAGGATCTTCAGCAGGGCCTGCTGCACACCCTCGCCCGAGACGTCCCGGGTGATCGACGGGTTCTCCGACTTGCGGGCGACCTTGTCGACCTCGTCGATGTAGATGATCCCGGTCTCGGCGCGCTTCACGTCGTAGTCCGCGGCCTGGATCAGCTTCAGCAGGATGTTCTCGACGTCCTCGCCGACGTAGCCGGCCTCGGTCAGCGCCGTGGCGTCGGCGATCGCGAACGGGACGTTGAGCAGCTTCGCCAGCGTCTGCGCCAGGTAGGTCTTGCCGCAGCCGGTGGGACCGAGCATCAGGATGTTCGACTTGGCGATCTCGATGCCGTCGGCGGCGTCGCCGCCGCCCGCGGCGCGGGTCCGCTCACCGGCCTGGATGCGCTTGTAGTGGTTGTAGACGGCCACGGACAGCGTGCGCTTGGTGTCGGGCTGGCCGATGACGTACTGGTCGAGGAAGTCGTGGATCTCGGCGGGCTTGGGCAGCTCGTCGAGCTTGACCTCACCGGCCTCGGCCAGCTCCTCCTCGATGATCTCGTTGCAGAGGTCGATGCACTCGTCGCAGATGTAGACGCCGGGGCCGGCGATGAGCTTCTTGACCTGCTTCTGGCTCTTCCCGCAGAACGAGCACTTCAGCAGGTCCCCGCCGTCGCCGATGCGTGCCATAGGTGTCGATCCCCAGTCCTGGTCCGGCGTGTGCTGTGTCGCGGCCTTCTCGCGCGCGGCCCGACCGGGACGAGCGCACGGCTCGCCCGGCACGGCGTGGCTCCGTCCTCGGAAGAAGACGGTACCTGCCCGGGCCCGCCGTCGGGACCTTCTCCGGTGTCCGATTCGACGGCGGGTCGGCGGGCGGTCGCCGGCCACTGTCCGTTCAGCGGCCGGCGACCCGGAGCGTCAGCGTCCGCTGGTGGCGGACAGCTTCCGGCTCTGCACGATCTCGTCCACCAGGCCGTACTCCTTGGCCTCCTCGGCCGTGAGGATCTTGTCCCGGTCGATGTCGGCGTGCACCTGCTCCGCGGTGCGGTTGCTGTGCCGGGCGAGGACCTCCTCCATCCGCTTGCGGATGCGGGAGATCTCGGTGGCCTGGATCTCCAGGTCCGACGCCTGGCCGTAGACACCCTCGGTGGCCGGCTGGTGGATCAGGATGCGGGCGTTCTCGACCGCCATCCGGCGGCCCGGGCTGCCCGCGGCCAGCAGCACGGCCGCCGCCGACGCGGCCTGCCCGAGGCAGACCGTCTGGATGTCGGGCCGGATGAACTGCATCGTGTCGTAGATCGCCATCAGCGACGTGAACGACCCGCCCGGCGAGTTGATGTAGAGCGAGATCTCGCGGTCCGGGTCCAGCGACTCGAGCACCAGCAGCTGGGCCATGGTGTCGTTCGCCGAGGTGTCGTTGATCTGCTCGCCGAGGAAGATGATGCGCTCCTCGAAGAGCTTGTTGTACGGGTTCGACTCCTTGACCCCGTAGCTCGTGCGCTCCACGTAGGACGGCAGCACGTACCGGGCGGTGGCCGGGTGCGGCGCGTACCCACCCGGGCCGCGAAGGTCGGCGATCGACTCGGGGTGGCGCGGATCGAAGGTGCTCATCAGGCGCTCCCGTTCTGCGAACCGATACCCGATCGGCCTGCGTGGGTGACGACGTGGTCGACGAAGCCGTAGTCCAGGGCCTCCTGCGCGGAGAACCAGCGGTCCCGGTCCGAGTCCCGCTCGATGGTCTCGAGCGACTGCCCGGTGTGCTGGGCGATCAGCTCGGCCATCTCGTGCTTCGTCTTCCGCAGCTGGTCGGCCAGGATCGTGATGTCGGCCTCGGTGCCGCCGATGCCGCCCGAGGGCTGGTGCATCATGATCCGCGCGTGCGGCAGTGCCGACCGCTTGCCGGGGGTCCCCGCGGAGAGCAGGAACTGCCCCATCGACGCGGCGAGCCCCATCGCCGTCGTCGCCACGTCGCACGGGATCAGGTTCATGGTGTCGAAGACGGCCATGCCGTCGTTCACCGAACCGCCCGGCGAGTTGATGTAGAGCTGGATGTCCTTCTCGGGGTCCTCGGCCGCGAGCAGCAGCATCTGTGCCGCGATCCGGTTCGAGATCTCCGAGTCCACCTGCTGGCCGAGCACGATGATCCGCTGCTGGAGCAGCCGCTCGTACACCGAGTCGGACAGCGACATGCTGCTGGGCGCGGACCGCATCTGCGGCCCGTCGCCGCGGCCCACGACCGGGCCGGTGTCCTGCTGGCTCACTTCACCCTGCTTTCCGAAGTCGGGGGCACCGGCGCTCGCACGCCGGCGGGTCCCGAGGGTCTTCCCTGGTCGCTCTCGGTTCTCCGGTGTCGGGTCTCGCGAACCCGTTCACGGTCCCTTCGGGACCGGTTCGGGGCCGACCCTACGCGGACCGTCCGGCCCGCGTAGGGAACGACGCCCGATGTTCGCCGAGAGCGCACCCGGCGTGCTGCGGCAGCACGCCACGGCCCGGCGGACGGCGCCGTCAGGCCTTCGCGTCCGTCTTCTCGGCGGCCGCCGAGCCACCGTCCTGGTCGGACTCGGCGGGGGTCTCGGCGGGGGTCTCCGCGACCTCCCCCGGGACCTCGGCGGGCAGCTCCTCGGCGGCCCCCTCGTCGTTCTCGTCGCCGTCGCCGAGCAGGTCGGACAGGTCGACGGCGTCACCGTTCGGGAGCGTGATCGAGGCGGCCCGGACGGCGGTGATCAGCGCCTTGCTGCGCCGCACGTCCTGGTAGATCACGCCGAGCTGGCCGGCCTGCTGGATCTGCTGGACGAACTGCTCGGGCGCCATCCCGTACTGCTGGGCCTGGTACAGGATCCGCTCGGTCAGCTCCTGGTCGCCGACCGAGACCTCCTCGGAGTCCGCGAGCGCGTCGAGCACCATCCGGTAGCGGACGGCGTTCTCGGCCTCCTCGCGGGTCTCGGCGTCGAACTGCTCGCGGGTCTTGTCCTGCGAGGTGAGGAACTCGGCGAAGCGGTCCTCGTCGTGGTCGAAGGCGTGCACCGCGTCGTGCGTGCGGGTGTCGACCTCGGACTGCACCACGCTCTCCGGCAGCGGCACCTCGGCGCTCTCGACGAGCTTGTCGAGCAGCCGGTCGCGGGCCTGCGCGGCCTGCTCCATCCGCTTCGACTGGCCGACCCGCTCGCGCAGGTCCTCGGTCAGCTCGTCGAGCGTGTCGAACTCCGAGGCGAGCTGGGCGAACTCGTCGTCGGCGTCGGGCAGGTGGCGCTCCTTGACCGTGGTCACCTTGACGGTGATCTCGGCGTCGCGGTCGGCGTACTCGCCGGCCACCAGGGTCGAGGTGAAGGTCTTCTCCTCGCCGGCCGACATGCCCTCCAGGGCCTCGTCGATGCCGTCGATCAGACCGCCCTGGCCGACCTCGTAGGAGAAGCCGGTCGTGGCCGCCTCCTCGATCTCCTTGCCGTCGACCGACGCGGACAGGTCGATCTGGACGTAGTCGCCCTTCTGCGCGGGACGCTCGACGCCGGTCAGCGTGCCGAACCGGGCGCGCAGCTGGTCCAGCTGCTCGGTGACCTGGTCCTCGTCGGCCTCGACCTCGTCGACCTCGACGGCCAGCCCGTCCAGCTCCGGCAGCTCGATCTCCGGGCGCACGTCGACCTCGGCGGTGAACGCGATGCGCTCGCCGTCGGCGATCTCGGTGACCTCGATCTCCGGGCGGCCGATCGGGGTGAGCTCCTCCGCGGAGGTCACCGCCTCCTGGTACTTGGCCGGGATCGCGTTGTTGACGACCTCGTCGAGCACCGGGGCGCGGCCGATCCGGGCCTCCAGGATCCGGGCCGGGGCCTTCCCCGGGCGGAAGCCCGGGATCCGGACCTGCTGGGCGATCTTCTTGTACGCGCGGTCGAAGTCGGGCTTGAGCTCGTCGAACGGCACCTCGACGTTGATCCGGACGCGCGTCGGGCTGAGGTGCTCGACGGTGCTCTTCACGGTGGAACTCCCTGCAGTACGGACTTCTCGTGGAACGGGCCGCAGCTCGGCGACCTGGTCTGGGCACGCCCCCGCAGGCGACGACGTCGCAGCCGGTGGACGACCCCGGGGGGCCCGGGCGTCGCCTGCGGTCCCGCGATGAGCACGGCGGACGTGCTCGATACGACGGCGAGGGCTCGCGCGAGTCTAGGTGAGGGCGCTCCCGGCGCGTCGGGCCGGGCGGTGACGGCGCCGTTCAGCCGGGGCCGACCGGCCCGCCGGCGGCGACGTCGGCGACCGTCACCTCGACCCGCAGGTCCGGGTCGCCGAGCGTCCGGCGGACCCGCTCGGCGACCCCGTCGGCGATCCCGGCGAACGGGACACCGAGCGCGGCGACGACCGCGATCTCCACCGGTCCCGGCTCGCCGGGACCGGGCAGCCGGACGCCCCGGAGCCGGGCGCCGGGGAGGTAGGTGGCGATGCTGCCGAACGGGCCGCCGTCCAGCCGCAGCACCGCGGGATGCGCCAGCACGGCGGCGGCGACCTCGGCCGGTCCGGGCCGGCCTGCGCTGGAGTCGGTCACCGGCGCAGCGTAACCGCAGGTGGTCCCGGGCGGGGCCCGCGCACGACCGGCGGGGACGACGGCGGCGAGCACGGCGTCAGCGGGGGTGACAGCGGCGGCGCCCCGGGAGGATCCGGCCGGAACGCCGCCGCCTGCTGTTCGGGGGTGCCGCCGCGCGTGGCCGGCCGTGTCCCCTGCGTGTCCGCCGCGCGCCCGGGTCGCCCCGTCGCTACCGTCGGGCCAGCGGTTCCGGGTTACCCCGTTGGCCGCGGCGGCACACATCCGGGGCGCGCCGACCGGCCCCTGTACGAGGCTTCGACCAGCGACGGGGAGCGACGGACGTGCAGCTCATCGACCGGGCCGGGCCGGACCGGCCGCAGTCGGGCCGCACGCTGGACGAGCCCACCCTGGTCGCCCGCGCCCAGGACGGCGACGTCCGCGCGTTCGAGGAGCTGGCCCGCCGGCACCAGGAGGCGCTGTTCCGGGTCGCGGTGCGGGTGCTCGGCCAGCGCGCCGACGCCGAGGACGCGCTGCAGGAGGCCCTGATCGACGCCTGGCGCCGGATCGGTACGTTCCGCGGGGATTCCGCCTTCTCCACCTGGATGTACCGGATCGTGACGCACCGGTGCACCGCGTTGCTGCGGCGCCGACGCCGGACGGTCCCGCTGCCGGAGGACGACGCCCCCGGCGCGGAGCTGCTCGCCGGGGCCGGGTCGCCGGAGCGGGCGGCCGAGATGGACGCCGAGCTGCGCGCGCTGTCCCGGGCGGTCGCCGGACTGCCCGACGACCAGCGCACCTGCTGGGTGCTGCGGGAACTGGAGGGCCTGGGCTATGCCGAGATCGCGCAGATCACCCGAGCGTCGGAGACGGCGGTACGCGGCCGGATCCACCGGGCCCGGACGTCGCTGACCGGAAGGATGCGGGCATGGCGGTAGAGCAGGTGGAGCCGCTGGCCTGCGGCCGGGACGCCGCCGAGGTGTGGGAGCACGCGGCGGCCGGCACCCTCGACGAGCACGAGCGGTCCTGCCCGTACTGCGGGTCGGCCCGGGCCGGCCACGACCGGCTGGGCGCGCCGGCCGCCCGGATGGCGGCCGAGCCGCTGCGCCCGCCGCCGTCGGTGCTGGAGCGGGTGACCGGCGCGGCGGTGGCCGGGCTGCGCCCGCACGAGCTGCTGGAGATCGGGCCGGACGCGTGGCTGGGCCGCCCGGCCGCGGAGGCAGCCCTGCGACACGTCGTCGACTCGGTGGACGGGCTGCGCGCGCGGCACTGCCGGATCGAGCAGCAGGGCCCGGCCGGTCCGGTCCGGGTCGGCCTGACGGTGGCGGCGCGGGTCGGGGTGGACCTCCGATCAGTGACCGCCCGGGCCCGCCGGATGGTCGTCACGGCCGGGGCGGGCACCCTCGGCGTCCCGGTCGCCGGGGTGGACATCCACGTGGAGGACGTGTGGGAGGAGCCGACGGCCCCGGCCGGCCCGGCCGGCGGACCGGAGCCGGCGCCGTGACCGGGCCGGGCGTGCGGGTGCACGTGTCCGACCTGGCCGTCGCCCGGCTCGCCGCGCGGCGGGCGCGATCGGTACCCGGGGTGACGGCGCTGGTCGGCGACGTCGCGCAGACCCTGCTCGGGCTGGCCGCGAACCGGCTCCCCCGGGACCCGGTGCCCGACGAGCTGCGCACCGAGGGTGTCGTCGCCGCCGTGCACGGCGGCGAGGCCGACGTCCGGGTGACGCTCGGCGCCCGGCACGGCGTGCCGTGTGCCGAGCTGGCGGCCCGCGTGCAGCGGGAGGTGGCCGAGGAGCTCGCCACGGTGGCCGGGCTGGCCGCCCGGGTGCGGGTGACGATCGCCGACATCGACGTGCCCTACTGACGGCCGGTCAGGACGCAGTCCCCGCAGACACCGCCGCCGGGGACGCGGACGTAGAGGCAGCAGGACCGTCGGCGGAACGACCACTCGGTGTCCGGGTCGCCGGGATCGAGGCGCAGCAGCCTGCCGGTGGCCCCACCCGGCAGCGGCCCGCGCAGCGCCGGGTGCCCGACGAGCTCGTCGAGCAGCCCGACCAGTGCCGGGCGGGCCGTCCGGCGGACCGGTTCCAGGACCCGGGCCGCCCCCGCGATCGAGGACACGGCGTTGCCGCGCAGCACCCGCTCGGACACCGAGACCCGCTCCCGGACCGCCGCGTACAGCGGTTCCAGGTGGGTCGCGGCCAGTTCGCGGGCCAGCAGGTCGGCGGCACCGGCCGGATCGGTGACCGGGTCCGGCGTCCCTGCCGCGGCGGGGGCCCCGGAACCGTCCGGGGAGTCCGGGGCGGCGGCCAGCCCGGGCGCCCACGGGTCGTCGGCGGCAGGGCGCCGGTGCAGCGCCCCGAGGCCGGGCAGCACCCGGTGCAGGGCCACCGCGGCCAGCGGGAACGACACCAGGCGCGCCGCCATCCCCTGCACCGCGATCGACGCCGCCTCCCGACGGCCGCAGCGCAGCGACGCCGCCACCGCGTCGATCCGGTCGGACAGCGGGTCCGCCCCGGGCGACGGCGGCCGGTACAACGCGTCCCACCGGATCCAGCCCGGGTCGGGCGTCACGGGGAGCACCGGGACGGCGAACCACGGGCCGAGCTCCGCGACGTCGTCCAGCGCGCCGAGCACCGCGGGTGCCGGGGCCGGCGTCCATCCGGGTGGTACCGGTGCGCCGGCACGGTCGGAGGTGTCCATCGGGCCCAGTCTCCCCCGCCTCGCGGGCCCGCCGGGCCCGGTCGGTAACACCGCGCGCACCCCGGTCGATCCCAGGAGGCGAGAGGCCGTTCCCGGCCGATGGTCACGTCCGGCTCACCGTCCGGACACGGGACGGCAACGTCGACCTGCTGTGATGCGCAGCGATCCACATCACGGACCTGCCTTCGATCATCAGTAGCGCGCCCGGGCGGCGCCGTGCGACTCTGTGCTCTCGCCAGACCGCACTCGCCGGGGTGTGCGGTCGGACCGTGCCGCGGGAACGGCCGGGTGGACGTCAGTGCCCGGCCGCTCGTCGTGCCCGGACGAAGATCCAGCACTACCCCCACACCGGCACGGCACACCTGAACGGCCTACAACACGACGAGCCGGACGGGCCTCCGCTGTACTCTGGACTCCCTCTTCGGACCGCAGCGCGATGCCGCGGTCCTCCTCGTCCGATGCGGGTGTCAGGTGCACCGACACGACAGGAGGAGCAGTTGGCCGCGATCAGTGACGCGACGCCCGAGCGCAGCTTGCGTAGCGAGCCTCGGCACCGCCCCTCGCCCGGCGGGCTGTACGCCGCCGATCACGAGCACGACGCCTGTGGGGTGGCCATGTTGGCCGACGTCACCGGCCGTCGCGACCACGCCATCGTGCAGAAGGCCATCGAGGCCCTGCTGCGTTTGGAACACCGTGGTGCACGTGGCTCGGAACCCAACACCGGTGACGGTGCCGGGATCCTCATCCAGGTTCCCGACGAGTTCTTCCGCGAGGTCACCGACTTCGAGCTGCCCGGGCCGGGCAGCTACGCGGTCGGCATCGCGATGCTGCCGCAGGACGAGGGCGAGGCCGCGGCCGCGGTGGCGCGGGTCGACGAGCTGGCCGCCGAGGAGAACCTCACGGTGCTCGGCTGGCGTGAGCTGCCCACCGACCCCGACGCCGCCGACCTGGGCCCGACCGCCCTGGCCGCGATGCCGTCGTTCCGGCAGCTGTTCGTGGCCGGCATCGAGCTGACGACCGGCGGGGACGCCCCGGCCGGGATCGAGCTGGAACGCCGGACGTTCTGCCTGCGGAAGCGGATCGAGCACGGCACCGGCGCCTACTTCCCGTCGCTGTCCCCGCGCACGATCATCTACAAGGGCATGCTGGCCGAGCCGCAGGTCGCCGCGTTCTACCCGGACCTGGCCGACGAGCGGGTCACCTCGGCGCTGGCGATCGTGCACTCGCGGTTCTCCACGAACACGTTCCCGTCCTGGCCGCTGGCACACCCGTTCCGGTACGTCGCGCACAACGGTGAGATCAACACGATGCGCGGCAACCGGAACTGGATGGCCGCCCGCGAGTCGCTGCTGGAGTCGGCGAACCTGCCGGGAGACCTGCAGCGGCTGACCCCGGTGATCACGCCGGACGCCTCGGACTCGGCCACCCTCGACGAGGTGCTCGAGCTGCTGCACCTGGGCGGCCGCAGCCTGCCGCACTCGGTGCTGATGATGATCCCCGAGGCGTGGGAGAACAACACCGAGATGAGCCCCGCCCGACGGGCGTTCTACGAGTACCACTCCACGCTGATGGAGCCGTGGGACGGACCGGCGCTGGTGGCCTTCACCGACGGCACGCAGATCGGAGCCGTGCTCGACCGCAACGGCCTGCGCCCGGCCCGCTGGTGGGTCACCGAGGACGGCCTGGTCGTGCTGGCCTCCGAGGTCGGTGTGCTGGACGTCGCCCCGGACAAGGTGGTCCGCAAGGGCCGCCTCGAGCCCGGCCGGATGTTCCTCATCGACACCGAGCGCGGCAAGATCGTCGACGACGAGGAGATCAAGGGCGAGCTCGCCGCCGAGCACCCCTACGCCGACTGGCTGCACGCCGGCCTGATCCGGCTCGACGAGCTGCCCGAGCGTCAGCGCGAGATGCCCACGCACGACGCGCTGACCCTGCGCCAGCAGGCCATGGGCTACACCGAGGAGGAGCTGAACGTCCTGCTCCGCCCGATGGCCGTCACCGGGGCCGAGCCGATCGGCTCGATGGGCAACGACGCGCCGCTGGCCGCGATCTCGGAGCGGCCCCGCCAGCTCTACGACTACTTCAACCAGCTCTTCGCCCAGGTCACCAACCCGCCGCTGGACGCGATCCGCGAGGAGCTCGTCACCTCGCTGTTCAGCCAGCTCGGCCCGGAGCAGAACCTGCTCGACGCCACCCCGGCACACTGCCGGACGATCGTCGTCCCGTTCCCGGTGCTGACCAACGACGACCTCGCGAAGATCGTCGGGGCGAACGCCGACGGGGAGCTCCCCGGCTTCAACTCGCACATCGTGCAGGGCACCTTCCTCGCAGGCGACGGCGGCAAGGGCCTGCTGTCCCGGCTCGCCGAGATCAGGCAGGAGGTGTCCCGGGCGATCGAGAACGGTGCCCGGCTGATCGTGCTGTCCCAGCGCGGGGTGGACGCCGAGCACGCGCCGATCCCGTCGCTGCTGCTCACCGGCGCGGTGCACCAGCACCTGGTGCGCGAGCGCTCGCGCACCAGGGTCGGGCTGGTCGTGGAGTCCGCGGACGCCCGCGAGGTGCACCACATCGCGCTGCTGCTGGGCTACGGGGCCTCCGCGGTGAACCCGTTCCTGGCGATGGCCACCGTCGAGGACCTCGCCGAGCGCGGTGACGTCCCGGGCGTCGACGGCCGGACCGCGGCCAAGAACCTGGTCAAGGCGCTCGGCAAGGGCGTCCGCAAGACCATGTCGAAGATGGGCGTCTCGACCGTCGCCTCCTACACCGGCGCGCAGATCTTCGAGGCAGTCGGGCTCGGCCCGGACGTCGTCGACGCCTGCTTCACCGGGACCACCTCGCGGCTGGGCGGCGTCGGGTTCGACGTGCTCGCCGAGGAGGTGCTGGCCCACCACCGCCGGGCGTTCCCGGCGGACGAGGTGCGGGCCCACCACCGCGCGCTCGTCGTCGGCGGCGAGTACCAGTGGCGGCGCGAGGGCGAGCTGCACCTGTTCAACCCGCAGACGGTGTTCAAGCTGCAGCACTCGACCCGCTCCGGCCAGTACGACGTGTTCAAGGAGTACACGAAGGCGGTCGACGACCAGGCGCGGCGGTTGATGACGCTGCGCGGCCTGTTCGTCTTCAAGGAGGGCGAGCGGGCGCCGGTGCCGATCGACGAGGTCGAGCCGATCGAGTCGATCATGACCCGGTTCGCCACCGGCGCGATCTCCTACGGCTCCATCTCCCAGGAGATGCACGAGACCCTGGCGATCGCGATGAACCGGATCGGCGGCCGGTCGAACACCGGCGAGGGCGGCGAGGACCCGGACCGCTACACCACCGACGCGAACGGTGACTCCCGGCGCAGCGCGGTCAAGCAGGCCGCGTCCGGGCGGTTCGGCGTGACCTCGGAGTACCTGGTCAACGCGGACGACATCCAGATCAAGATCGCGCAGGGCGCCAAGCCCGGCGAGGGGGGCCAGCTGCCCGGCGGCAAGGTCTACCCGTGGATCGCGACCACCCGGTACTCGACGCCGGGCGTCGGCCTGATCTCGCCGCCGCCGCACCACGACATCTACTCGATCGAGGACATCAAGCAGCTCATCCACGACCTGAAGAACGCCAACCCGGCCGCGCGCATCCACGTGAAGCTGGTCTCCCAGGTCGGCGTCGGGACCGTGGCGGCCGGCGTGTCCAAGGCGCACTCCGACGTCGTGCTCATCTCCGGGCACGACGGCGGCACCGGCGCCTCGCCGCTGTCCTCGATCAAGCACGCGGGCGGGCCCTGGGAGCTCGGCCTGGCCGAGACCCAGCAGACGCTGATGGCCAACGGGCTGCGCGACCGGATCGTCGTGCAGGCCGACGGCCAGCTCAAGACCGGCCGGGACGTCGTCATCGCGGCGCTGCTCGGCGCCGAGGAGTTCGGCTTCGCGACCGCACCGCTGGTGGTCTCCGGCTGCATCATGATGCGGGTCTGTCACCTCGACACCTGCCCGGTCGGCGTCGCGACGCAGAACCCGGAGCTGCGCAAGAAGTTCGACGGCAAGGCCGCCTACGTCGTGAACTTCATGCACTTCATCGCGCAGGAGGTGCGGGAGTACCTGGCTGCGCTGGGCTTCCGCACGCTGGAGGAGGCGATCGGCCGGGCCGACGTGCTCGACGTCGACCCCGCCGCGCAGCACTGGAAGTCCCAGCACCTCGACCTGTCGCCGATCTTCCAGGTCGGCGACCACGGCGACGACGCCCCCCGCCGGCGGACCCGCGAGCAGGACCACGGCCTGGACAAGGCGCTGGACAACACCATGATCCAGCTGGCCGAGGGGGCGCTGCGCAGCGGCGACCAGGTCACCCTGGACCTGCCGGTGCGCAACGTGAACCGGACCGTCGGCACGATGCTGGGCTCGGAGCTGACCCGGGTGCACGGCGGCAAGGGCCTGCCCGACGACACGATCGACGTCACGCTCACCGGCTCGGCCGGGCAGAGCTTCGGCGCGTTCGTCCCGAAGGGCATCACGCTGCGGCTGGTCGGCGACACCAACGACTACTTCGGCAAGGGCCTGTCCGGCGGCCGGCTCACGCTGCGGCCGGACCCCTCGGCGCCGTTCTCCGCCGAGGAGAACGTCATCGCCGGCAACGTCATCGGCTACGGCGCGACCTCGGGCGAGATGTACGTCCGTGGTGTCGTCGGTGAGCGGTTCTGCGTCCGGAACTCCGGCGCGGTGGCCGTCGTCGAGGGCGTCGGTGACCACGGCTGCGAGTACATGACCGGCGGCCAGGTGGTCGTCCTCGGGCGGACCGGGCGGAACTTCGCGGCCGGCATGTCCGGCGGCGTCGCCTACGTGCTCGACCTCGACAGCAACCGGGTCAACCCGGAGATGGTCGACCTGGACCCGCTGACCGACGAGGACCGCTCGATCATCCGCGACCGGGTGGAGCGGCACCACGCCGAGACCGGCTCCGCGGTGGCGCACACCCTCCTCACGGACTGGGAACGCGCGGTCGAGCGGTTCGGCAAGGTCATGCCCAAGGACTACAAGCGCGTGCTGCTCGCGACGGAGAACGCCGAGCGCGAGGGGCGGGACGTGAACACGGCGATCATGGAGGCGGCTCATGGCTGACCCCAAGGGCTTCATGACCACCCCCCGGGAGAACCCGACCCGGCGGCCGGTGGACCTGCGCCTGATGGACTGGCGCGAGGTGTACGAGGACTTCCCGCGCGCGTCCCTGGAGTCCCAGGCCGGGCGCTGCATGAACTGCGGCATCCCGTTCTGCCATCAGGGCTGCCCGCTGGGCAACCTGATCCCGGAGTGGAACGACCTCGTCCACCGCCAGGACTGGCGGGAGGCGATCGAGCGGCTGCACGCCACGAACAACTTCCCGGAGTTCACCGGGACGCTGTGCCCCGCCCCGTGCGAGTCGGCGTGCGTGTTGGCCATCAACGACGACGCCGTGGCGATCAAGCAGATCGAGGTCGAGATCATCGACCGGGCATGGGACGAGGGCTGGGTGCCCCCGCAGACGCCGACGACGAAGACCGGCAAGAAGGTCGCCGTCGTCGGTTCCGGCCCGGCCGGGCTGGCCGCCGCGCAGCAGCTGACCCGGGTCGGGCACGACGTCGTCGTGTTCGAGCGGGCGGACCGCATCGGCGGGCTGATGCGCTACGGGATCCCCGAGTTCAAGATGGAGAAGTCCCGGCTCGACCGGCGGCTGGAGCAGATGGTCGCCGAGGGCACCCACTTCCGGGCCTCGGTCGACGTCGGCACCGACGTCACCGTCGAGCAGCTGCGGGCCGGCTACGACGCGGTCGTGCTGGCCGGCGGCGCCACGGCGTGGCGGGACCTGCCGGCCGACGGCCGGGACGCCGAGGGCGTCCACCAGGCGATGGAGTTCCTGCCGTGGGCCAACCACGTGCAGCAGGGCGACCTGGACGCCCCGCCGATCTCCGCCGAGGGCAAGGACGTCGTGATCATCGGTGGCGGTGACACCGGGGCCGACTGCCTGGGGACCTCGCACCGGCAGGGCGCCCGCTCGGTGACCCAGCTGGAGATCATGCCGACGCCGCCGGAGCACCGCACCGAGAACATGCCCTGGCCGACCTACCCGATGGTCTACCGGGTGTCCTCGGCGCACGAGGAGGGTGGCGAGCGGCTGTTCTCGGTCAACACCGCCGAGTTCGTCAAGGACGCCGACGGGAAGCTGACCGGCATCCGGATCGTCGAGGTGAAGCGCGGGGACTCCGGCTTCGAGCCGGTCGAGGGCACCGAGCGGGAGCTCCCGGCCCAGCTGGTGCTGCTGGCCATGGGCTTCGTCGGCCCGGAGAAGGGCAGGCTGCTCACCGACCTCGAGGTCGAGCTGGACGAGCGCGGCAACGTCGCCCGCGACGACGGCTACATGTCCAGCGCCGACGGCGTGTTCGTGGCCGGCGACATCGGCCGCGGGCAGTCGCTGATCGTGTGGGCCATCTCCGAGGGCCGTGCCGCGGCCGCCGGGGTGGACACCTACCTGACCGGCCGGACCGTGCTGCCCCGGCCGATCGACCCGACCGACCGGCAGATCGGCTGACACCGGCCGCTGCCACCGGGCGGCAACCGGTCGAGGGCCCGTACCGCGCGGCGGTGCGGGCCCTCGCCGTCGCTACTCCACGCGTTCCAGCTCGAAGGCGTCGTCGCCGATCCAGATCCGCACCCCGTCGCCGTCGTCGGTGATGTAGCCGTCCTCCTCCTCGCCGAGCTCACGGATCGCGCCGAGGGCACGCCGGCTGAACTCGACGACGCCGTCACCGGCGTCCACCGGGCGGTACTCCGGAGCGAGCCGCGCCGTCCGGCACTCGGTGGACAGCCACGCCGCGTTCTCCGGGCCGACCTCGCCCCGCCAGCATTCGTCGCGCATGCGTCGAGTATGGCCTCGATCACCCCGCCCGTCGCGAGCGCCCTACCGGCGATCGCGGGCCCGGGTTCCGGAACCGATTCCGTCACCGTCCGTCGCGAGCGGGCCGCCGCTCGCGGTCCGACCGCCGGGAAGCACAACTCGACGCCGGCTCGTGCGTTGAACCATGCGACCGGCACCTGCAGAACCGGGAGCCCCTGTGAGTGCCGGCACCATCGCCGACATCGGGTACCGCGGTGTGAACCGCGGTCCCGGTGCCCGGCGGTGTATCCCAGCCAGAACCGGTCAGTCCGCCGCGGGCACCGGCTCGCGGGTCTCCGGCACCGGCACGGCGGACCGCCCGGGGCACCCCGTCCGCAGCCGCTGCGCGAGCGCGAACGTGCTGGTCGTCAGGACCGCCATCACGCCGCCGGCCAGGATGCAGAGCAGCGGGTTCCCGCCGGTCACCGGGCCCAGCACGAGACCGATCACGATCATGTAGGCGCCCCACAGCATCGAGCTGACCAGCGAACCCGCCAGGAACAGTCGCGCCGGCAGCCGCATCCGGCCTGCCGCGGCGGTGCTCACCAGCCGGCCGCCGGGCATGAACCGGGACGCGGCGAGCGAGGTCACCGGACGGCGGAACAGGTTCGCCCGGACCCAGCGGGCGATGCCGTAGCGGTCGTCGCGCTGCCGGGGCAGCATCCGGTGCGAGCCGCGGCCCAGGCCGTAGGCCACATGGTCGCCCAGCATCGAACCGGTCGCGGCGGCCAGGAACAGTCCCGCCAGCATCGGGACGTCCCACCCCACGGTCGCGGTGGCGATGCCGGACATCAGGACGGTCTCGCTCGGCAGCACCGGCAACGGGCCGTCGACGGCGATCATCAGGATCAGCACCGGGAGCAACCACGGGCTCTGCAGCACGGAGGAGACGAGCGCCAGCGGGTCCACGACGGCTCCCTCCGGCGGTCTGGTCGGTCTGGTCGGCCACTCCACCGTCGCAGACCGGCGGTGCACGGGAACGGGGGCCTGCCCCCGGAGATGCCTTCCGGGCCGCCGATGAGTTCGCCGACGGGTGCCGGTCGTAGGGGTGAGCGCTGCGGAAAGGCCGTGGCGACACACCTCGGAGGCCACCGTGACCACGCATCCCGCCACCCGGCGCCCGTCGCTCTCCCCCGCCGCCCACCGCGTCCTGTGGGTGCTGCAGATCCTGCTCGGGTTGTTCTTCGTCGCGGCCTCCGCGCTGCCGAAGCTGTTCGGCGAGGCGACCGCGGTGGAGATCTTCACCGAGATCGGGGCCGGCCAGTGGTTGCGGTACGCGATCGGCCTCCTCGAGCTGGCCGGGGGGATCGGCCTGCTGCTGCGCCGGTTCGCCGGTCCGGCCGCCACCGGTCTGGTGCTGCTGATGATCGGGGCCGCGCTCACCCAGGCGTTCGTGCTCGACGGCGGCCTGCTGGTCCTGACGCCGATCGTGCTCGGTCTGCTCTGCGCGCTGATCGGCTACGGGCGCCGGGACACCCCGGTGCGGCTCGGCGCCGCAGGTGCGGACCGCTGACCTGCGGCATCGGGTTTCGCACCGGTAGGACCGGGAACCCACCCGGTGAGATCGGCACCGGAGCACCGGTGCCACCGGAGAACCCGTACAGGAGGCGACACCGCCATGGCCGACCGTCACGTCAAGCCGGTCGACGACGGCTGGACCGTCGAGAAGGACAACGCCCAGCGCCCGAGCGCGCGGACCACCACCCAGGCCGAGGCGATCAGCCGCGCCGTCGAGATCATCGCGAACGACGGTGGCGGCAACCTCATCGTCTACGGCACCGACGGGGCGGTGCGCGAGCGCCGCGCGGTGGACTCCGGCTCGGACGACGGCCCGGCGACGGCGGAGACCGCCACCCGGGCGGCCGCGTCGGCAGCTGCCACCGGTGCGAAGGACACCGCCGGAAAGGCCGCCGACACCGCGGGCCGGACGGCCGGCTCCGTCGCCGGGGACGCCTCCACCACCGCGAAGAAGGTGGCCGGCGAGGCCCGCTCCGGTGCAGGCAAGGCCGCCGAGGAGGCCCGGTCCGGTGCCGCGTCGGTCGCCGACGAGGCCGACGAGGGCGCGAAGGACGCGCAGCAGGCCGGCAAGGCCGCGGCGTCGGCGGCGAAGGCGACCGGTGAGCAGCTGGCCGACACCGCCGCCCGGACCGGCAGCCAGGTCGCCGGCGAGATCGGAGGCTCGGCGAACCGCTCGGCCGCCTCCGTGCGATCGGCCGCCGACAAGGGCGCCGACCAGGCCGTCCGCACCGCGGATCGGGCCGCGCGGATCGGTGACCGCGCCGAGAACGACCTCGACGACACCGGGGCCCGGCTGGCCCGCCGGCTCTACGACGACGGCGAGCGCGTCGCCACCCGCCTGGACGCCCTCGCTGCCCGGGTCTACCGCCCGCTGAACCCGGTCCGGTTCGGCAGCCGGGTCGCCGCCGGCGCGGTGGCCACCGCGTTCGGCGTCACCGGCGCCGTCACCTCCGGGGCGGGCCGCCTGCTCCGCGGTGGGGCCCGCCGGACCACCGGCCGCTAGGGACCGGCCCTGCCGTCCGCCGGGGCACCGGTCAGGACGGCAGGGTCAGCACGTAGTCGCCGGCCTCGTCGCTCCACTGCATGTCGATCAGCTCCCGCGCCCGGGCCGCCTTGGCGAACGATAGGAAGCTGCCGAAGCCGTACCGCTTCTCCGAGAATCCGGGTACCCGCTTGCGCAGCTGGTCCTTGAGCCCGGACAGCTGCGGCGGGGCGGACTGCGTCGACAGCGCCCGGACCACGTCGACCAGCTGCGCGAACGCGTCCTTGTCGGCGTCCGGGTCGTCCGGAATGCCGATCTCCGGGTCGCCCTGCGCCGTGCCCGCGGTCAGGGTCACCGCACCCTGGCCCTCCAGGTGGCGCAGCAGCTCGCCGAAGCCGCGGAAGCCGTGGTCGGCCTCGTCGAACGTGGGGTCCTTGCGCAGCACCGCCCGCTTCAGCCGGGACGCCAGTACCGGGCCGTCGGCGTGCCGCATCAGCCCGGTCAGCGTGCTGACCACCAGCGCGGCGACGTCGCGCTCCTCGGCGCCGGTGGTCGCGGTCTCCTCGGCCGAGCCGTCGGAGAAGGACACGTCGAACGGGTCCTGCGGCGGCACCCGCTCCGGCGCCGGCGTCGGCGCGGCGGTTCCGGACGGCGACCCGCCCACCGGGCCGGTCGTCCCGGTCGCCGGTGCGGCGGCCGGGGCCGGCGCGGCCGCGGCGGCCGGGACCCGGCCACCCCGGCGGCGCCGCGCCGGGGCCGGTGCCTGGCTCGGCTCGACACCCGGCAGCCGGTCGTAGAACAGGAACTCGTCGCAGGCCGGGGGCAGCAGCGCCGACGTCGAGGACTGCACCCCGATCCCGATCACCCGCTTGTCCAGCTCGCGCAGCTTGTGCATCAGCGGGGTGAAGTCGGAGTCGCCGGTCGCGATGGCGAACGTGGTCACGAACTCCCGCTCGTAGGCGAGTTCGATCGCGTCCACCGCGAGCTTGATGTCCGCGGCGTTCTTCCGGGAGCCACCGATCCGCTGCGGGATCTCGATCAGCTCGACCTGGGCGCGGGCCATCAGCCTGCGGTCCTCGTCGAACGCCGACCAGTCGGCGTAGGCCCGGCGCACCACCACCCGGCCGCGCTCGGCCAGGGCGTCGGCGACCGGCCCGAAGTCGAACGGGACGACGCCGAGACCGTCCCGGGCCCCGATCGCGAGGTTCTCGTAGTCGAGCAGCAGGGCGATGCGTTCGTCCTCGTGTGCCACCGCGGAAGACTAATCCCGCTGCCCCGGACGGGCCCGACCGGCACGGCGCCGAGGACCGCGCCGACCTGCCGGCGGTCGCGGACACGGTGATCACTCGGTCGGGGCGCTGACCCCCCAGTACTCGACGGCCTTGCCCTCGGCGATGCGCAGGATGTCGTTCCCGACGAACTCGGCGGGCCCGCCCGACATCCGCCCGGTGCCGCGCCAGCGCCCGGCGACCAGGTCACCGTCGCAGAGCGGTCCGATGTCGACGGCGAAGTGCGGCCCGTCGAGCATCGCCCGGGTCTCGTCGATGATCGCCTGCAGCTCGTGCGGGCCGCGGACATCGCGGTCCGGCCAGTGCCCGACGAAGGTGTCGGCGACGAGGTCGATCGCGGCCGCCCGGCCGTTCCACAGCTCGTTGATCCAGTGCAGGTACAGGTCGCGGACGTCGCGGCTCACGGGGTGCTCCTGAGGTCGGTGCGGGTTCGCCGCCGTCAGGTACCCGGGCCGGTGGGCACCCATGCGGCGGCACGGAACAACGCGGCCGCCGTGCCGGTTGTCCCGGACATGTCGGACACCCAGGAGCCGGTCGTCACGCACGCGCCGGAACGTAGCCGCTACGAGATCGCCCTGGACGGACAGCGGGTCGGGGTGGCCGCCTACGTCGACGACGGCGAGCGGCGGATCTTCCACCACACCGAGATCGACGACGCGTACGGCGGGCGCGGTCTGGCCGGGACGCTGGTGCGCGCGGCGCTGAGGGCCACCCGCGACGCCGGGAAGCGGATCGTGCCGGTGTGCCCGTACGTGCGGCGCTGGGTCCGCTCGCACGACGACGTCGCCGACGTGCTGGATCCGGTCACCCCGGAGGCGATCGAGATCGTGGAGCGGGCGGCGGGATGACGGCCCGGGTGTGGATCGACAAGCAGTCTCCCGAGGTGTTCTCGGCGATGACCCGGGTCGTGACGGTGGTCCGCGAGCAGGCGGCCCGGGCGGGTCTGGACCGGGCGCTGCTGGAGCTGGTGAACGTCCGGGTCTCGCAGATCAACGGTTGCGCCACCTGCCTCGACCAGCACTGGCGGCAGGCGGTCGCGGCCGGTCTCACGCCGCAACGGCTCGCGGTGCTGCCCGCGTGGCGGGACGTCGACCTGTTCGACGGCCGTGAGCGTGCCGCGCTGGAGCTCGCCGAGGCCGTCACCCGCACCGCGGACGGGCATCTCGACGACGACGCGTACACCCGGGCGCGCGCGGACCTCACCGACGACGAGACGTCGATGCTGGTCTGGGCGGCGATCACGATCAACTCGTTCAACCGGATCTCGATCCTGTCCGGCCATCCGATCCGCGAGCGGGACGCCGACGGCCGGGTGGTCCCCAGGGAGAAGGTCACCCGGTGAGCAACGTCGAGCTCGCACCGGAGGAGATCGTCTGCGGTGGCGACCGGGCCGGTGCCCAGCTGATCGAGCCGCGCGAGGTCCCGCTCGGCGGTCCGCGGGCGATGAGGGTGCGCCGCACGCTGCCGCGGCGGGCCCGGTCGTTGATCGGGGCCTGGTGCTTCGTCGACCACTACGGCCCGGACCGGGTCGCGGCGACCGGCGGGATGAGCGTGCCCGGGCATCCGCACACCGGGTTGCAGACCGTGTCCTGGCTGTTCGGCGGCGAGATCGAGCATCGGGACACGACCGGCGCGCACGCGCTGGTGCGGCCCGGCGAGCTGAACCTGATGACCGCGGGGCGCGGGATCGCGCACTCCGAGTACTCGACGCCGGGCACCGACCTGCTGCACGGCACGCAGCTGTGGCTGGCGTTGCCCCGGCAGGACCGGGAGACCGCCCCGGCCTTCGAGCACTTCGCCCCGCCACTGCGCGACGCCGACGGCGCCGGCGTGCGGGTGTTCCTCGGTTCGCTGGGCGGCGAGACCTCGCCGGTCGCGACGTTCTCCCCGCTGCTCGGCGCCGAGGTGACCGTGCCGGCAGGTGGCCGGGTCCGGCTGCCGCTGGATCCGGGTTTCGAGCACGGCGTGCTGGTCGACACCGGGACGGTCACCGTGGCGGGTACCACGGCGGCCGGCGGGGAGCTGGTCTACCTGTCGCCGGGCGGGTCCGACGTGGACCTGCGGGCCGGTGACGACGACGGGGCCCGGCTGCTGCTGCTCGGCGGTGAGCCGCTGGGCGAGCGGATCGTGATGTGGTGGAACTTCGTCGGTTCCGACCACGACGAGATCGTCGCGTTCCGTGAGCAGTGGCAGCGCGAGCGCGCCGCCGGCGGGGTCGCCGACGGCCGCTTCGGCGCCTTCCCCGACACCTGGCCCTCGACGCTCCCGGCGCCGGAGTTGCCGAACGCACGGCTCAACCCCCGGGGCTGACCCGCGGCCGTCCGGCATACTGCCGCCATGGTCACCGGAGGCACGCTCCCCCAGGCCGGACCCGCCGTCACCTGCCGCGCGCAGGCGGTCGGGGTGCCGGAACACCCGCAGCCCACCACGCCGGGAGCGCGCCGATGAGCGCCGCCGGGCTCACGGCCGCCGGCACGCTGCTGTTCGTCCCCGGGCACCGCCCGGAACGCTTCGACAAGGCCGCCGCGGCCGGCGCCGGGGCCGTCGTCCTCGACCTGGAGGACGCCGTCGGGCCGGACGAGAAGGACGCCGCCCGGGAGCACGTGCGGGCCTGGCTGGCCGCCGGCGGCACCGGTGTCGTGCGGGTCAACAGCGCGGACACCCCGTGGTACGCCGACGACCTCGCCGCCGTCGCCGGCGCGGCCACCGCGGTGATGCTGCCCAAGGCCGAGGACCCGGCGGTCGTGCGGGCGACCGCGGGCTCCGCCGGTGCGGTGCTCCCGCTGATCGAGACCGCCCGCGGCGTGTTCGACGCGCGGGCCGTGTGCGATGTCCCGGGCGTCGTGCGGCCGGCGTTCGGCAGCGTCGACCTCGCCGCCGAGCTGTCCGTCGACCCGGCTGACCGGTCGGCGTTGCAGCTCGCCCGGCAGACCCTGGTGCTCGCCGCCGCGGCCGCCCGCGTCGGCAGCCCCGTCGACGGGGTGACCACCGCCTACCGGGACGAGGAACTGCTGCGCGCCGACATCGCGCACGCCCGGGCGCTCGGCTTCGGGGCGAAGCTCTGCATCCATCCGGCCCAGGTCGCGGTCGCCGAGCAGGCCTACCGCCCCTCCGACGACGAGCTGGACTGGGCCCGGCGGGTGACCGCCACCGCCGGCACGTCGGTCGGCACCGTGGACGGGCAAATGATCGACAAACCGGTCCTGGAGCGGGCCAGGGCGGTCCTGGCGCGAGCAACCCCCTGACCGGGTGAGCGCCCCCGCCGGCGTCCAGCGGTCGCGGGCCGCGCAGCACGCTGCGATGCTTCGGGTGCGGCGTCGGACGCCGCTACCGGAAGGACGTGCTACGGATGAGCGACGGGGAGCGCCCCTTCACCGAGGGCGACACCGACGGCACCGCTCCCGGGCCTGCCCTGCGGTTCGAGCGCGCGCACGACCCGTCGGGGGCGGTCGTGCTGCGGGCGATCGGCGCGATCGACGACGACACCTCGCCGGACCTCTGGGTCGAGATCGGCGTCTGGTCCGAGGAGCACGCCGACCTGATCCTGGACCTGTCCGGGGTGGACTTCCTCGGCACCGCCGGGCTCACCTCGCTGCTCACGGCCCGGGACACGATCGACGCCGAGGGCGGCCGGTTGCGCGTGACCGTCGGCGGGTCCCGCCCGGCGCGACGGGCCCTGCAGGTCACCGGGGCGATGGAGCTCTTCGACGTCGTCGACCGCATCCCCGAGGAGCCGGCCGCGCGCCCGGCGCTGCTGTTCCTGGTCCCGCACCCCGACGGCCGGCCGACCGGCCGGTAGATCCACGCCCGTCATCGATGCGTCGCGCGCATCGCGCAGCCGAGCAATGGGCATTTCACACATCGGGCCCGGCGGGACGACACTGGCCGGGCCACCACCGCAGGACCGGGAGACAGTAGGGGACATGGCTGCGCTGAACGCCGAGGAACAGGCCGTCGTCGACACCGTGCGCGATTTCGTCGATCGCGAGGTGAAGCCCCAGGTCAACGAGCTGGAGCACGCGAACACCTACCCCGAGAAGTGGATCGAGCAGATGAAGGAGCTCGGGATCTACGGGCTCGCGATCCCCGAGCCGTGGGGCGAGGCCCCGGTCTCCATGCCCTGCTACGCCCTGGTCACCGCGGAGCTCGCCCGCGGCTGGATGAGCCTCGCCGGCGCGATGGGTGGGCACACCGTCGTCGCCAAGCTACTCGTCGAGTTCGGCACCCAGGAGCAGCGCGACCGCTACCTGCCCCGGATGGCCACCGGCGAGCTGCGGGCCACGATGGCGCTCACCGAACCCGGGGGCGGCTCCGACCTGCAGAACCTGACCACCCACGCCACCCGCACCGACGACGGCGGGTTCCTGGTCAACGGGTCCAAGACCTGGATCTCCAACGCGCGCCGCTCCGGGCTGATCGCGCTCCTGTGCAAGACCGACCCGGCCGCCGAACCCAAGCACAAGGGCATCTCGGTGCTGCTCGTCGAGCACGGACCCGGGCTCACCGTCTCCCGCGACCTGCCCAAGCTCGGCTACAAGGGCGTCGAGTCCTGCGAGCTGAGCTTCGACGACATGGCCGTGCCGGCCGACGCCCTGCTCGGCGGCACCCCGGGCAAGGGCTTCTCGCAGATGATGAAGGGCCTGGAGACCGGCCGGATCCAGGTCGCCTCCCGTGCCCTGGGCGTCGCCGACGCCGCACTCGCCGACGCCCTGCGCTACGCCCAGGAACGCGAGAGCTTCGGCAAGCCCATCTGGCAGCACCAGTCGATCGGCAACTACCTCGCCGACATGGCCACCAAGGTCACCGCCGCCCGCCAGCTGATCCTCTACGCGGCCGACAAGTACGACGCCGGCGAGCGCTGCGACATGGAGGCCGGCATGGCGAAGCTGTTCACCTCCGAGATCGCGATGGACGTCGCGCTCAACGCCGTCCGGATCCACGGCGGCTACGGCTACTCGACCGAGTTCGACGTCGAGCGCTACTTCCGGGACGCCCCGCTGATGATCGTCGGCGAGGGCACCAACGAGATCCAGCAGGGCGTCATCGCCGCGCAGCTGGTCAAACGCGGCGGGCTCGACCGGCACTGACACCGGATCGCGACGGTCCGATGCGCCGCGCGCATGATGGTGCGGTGACCACCATGGACGAGCTCGAGTGGTTCGTGGTGCTGGCCGAGACCGAGCACATGACCCGGGCCGCGGACCGGCTCTCGCTCGCCCAGCCGACCCTGTCCCGTGCTCTGGGCCGGCTGGAGCGACGGGTCGGGGCGCCGCTGTTCGACCGGCTGCACCGGCGGCTGCGGCTCAACCCGTCCGGCGAGATCATGCTGGAGCACGCCCGGCGCAGCCTGGCCGAGCTGGCGGCCGCGCAGGAACGGATCGAGACCCTGCGCGACCCGGAGCGCGGCACCGTGCGGCTGGCGTTCCTGCACTCGATCGCGGGCTGGCTGACCCCGGAGGTGCTGCGCGGGTTCCGCGGGCAGGCCCCGGGCGTCACCTTCGAGCTGACCCAGGCCGTCGGGCACGAGATCGCCGAGCACCTGCGGGCCGGACGGGTGGACATCGGCCTGACCGCACCCCGCCCGGATGGCGACGACCTGGCCTGGACCGGGCTGCAGCGCGAGCAGCTGTGCCTGGCCGTCCCGGCCGACCACCCGCTGGCCGGGCGGGACGATCTCGGGCTGGCCGCGGCGGGGGACGAGCCGTTCGTGACGCTGCGCGAGCCGATCGGGTTCCGCCGGCTCACCGACGAGCTGTGTGCCCGGGCCGGGATCGAGCCGCGGATCGCCTTCGAGGGCACCGAGATCGGCACCCTGGAGGGGTTCGTCGCGGCCGGGCTCGGCGTCGCCGTCGTGCCGGAGCCGCGCCCGCACCGGGCCGAGCCCGGGGTCGCGTACCTGCGGCTGACCGACGAGGCCGCGCACCGGATGATCGGCCTGGCCTGGCTGGCCGAGCGTCCCCGGCCGCCGGTGGTGGCCCGGTTCGCCGAGCACGTCACCGCGCGGTTCGGGACGCCCTCCGGGGCCGGAGCCGACGATGCTCCCGGCACCGGACCGGACGGCCTATCGTCGCTCGCATGACGAGCACGGACACCGGTGGTCACCGCCTCTTCGCCGCCCTCTACGACCGGTTGAGCGCCCCGGTGGAGCGGGCTGTGCTCGGGCCGCGACGGGCGGAGCTGGTCGGCCCGCTGACCGGGACCGTGCTCGACGTCGGCGCCGGGACCGGCGCGAACCTGCCGCACTTCCGTGCCGCCGAGCGGGTCGTCGCGACCGAGCCCGACCCGGCCATGCGGCGCCGGCTGACCGAGCGGGTGCGCGCCGCCGCGGTGCCGGTCGCGGTCGGCGACGCGGGTGCCGAGCGTCTCCCGCACCCCGACGGGGCGTTCGACGCGGTCGTGTTCACGCTCGTCCTGTGCACGGTCGGGGATCCCGCCCGCGCACTGGCCGAGGCGTACCGGGTGCTGCGCCCTGGCGGGCGGCTGGTCGCGCTGGAGCACGTGCGCGGCTCCGGCCGGCACGCGCGCCTGCAGCGCCGGCTCGACCCGCTGTGGACCCGGATGATGGCGGGCTGTCACCTGGACCGGGACACCGGCGCGGCGATCCGGGCCGCGGGGTTCCGCATCGAGCACGAGGAGCGGTTCACCGTCGAGCCGAGCTGGAACCCGACGTCGTCGGTGCTGCAGCTCACCGGCAGCCGCTGAGTCCTCCCCGTCAGCCGCCGACGATCCCGGCCAGCCGGTCGAGCGACGCGCGGAGCCGGTCCGCGGTCGTCGCACGGGCCCGGTCGAACCGGGTCGGATCGGTCAGGCCGGACCAGTCGTAGGTGTGGCGGACCCGGGTGTGGCCGGCGTCGAGCGGCTCGAACTCCCAGCGCCAGAGATGCCCGGGCGGTTCCTGGCCGGGCTCCGCGGGCAGCCAGGCGATGCGGCGCCCCTCCTCGAACTCGACGACGTGGTTCTCCCGGACGGCACCGTCGTGGGTCAGCGTCATCGCGAACGTCTCGCCGGTGCCCCGCACCCGCTGGTTCGCCGCGGCCTCTGCGAGGTTGTCGTTGCCGTCCCAGCGCGGCTGCTGGGCGGGATCGGCGACCAGCTCGAAGAGCCGCTCGGCCCCGGCGGCGATCTCCCGCCGGCTGGTCACGACGGTGGCAGTGTGCTCGGTCACGGCCCCAGTGAAGCATCCGCGCGGCTCGCGCCCCACGAGCACGGCCCCCGGGACCACGGCGGGTCCCGGGGGCCGTGTGTGCGCAGCGGTGATCAGCTGGCGGAGTCGCCCGCGCCGGACTCCTGACCGCAGTTGTCGGACTGGTCGGTGGTCGAGTCGCCGCTCTTGGTCTCGGCCTCGCCCAGGACGCCCAGGGCGCCGGTCAGGCCGTTGCCCGCGGCCGCGTCCTCGACCGGGACCTGGACGCCCAGCACGTTGACCGGGACGTTGTTGTTGCAGGCCTGGACCGGGACGTTGATGTCGTTGCCGTTCAGGCCCGACACCAGGCCCTCGGCGCTCTTGTCGATGCCGCTCTCGGACCCCTTGTGGTCGCCCTTGTCGTCCTTGCCGCCGTCGGCGAACGCCATCGGGCTGACCGCGAGCAGCGAGGCCGCGGATGCCGCGACGACGATTCCAGCCTTCTTCAGCACAGTGCACTCCTGATGTGTTGTCGGCCGCCCGATGAGCGCCCGTCTCCTGTCGGCACACGGATAGGCGGGAGCCCGTACCGACTGCGCCGCAACATATTTCCGAGATCCGATCGAAGACAAATCCTGCAATGCTTTCGTGTGAATACATTACTGCGAGTGCAGATACGGCTGAGTTCGACCTCTTTCGACGGTCGTCGTTCCGCTCATTTCTGGCATCGGTGTCGACCGGGGGTCAACGCCGTCACCCCGCGGCATGAGACCGGATGTGGAATCGCCCACCGCGACCTGCCGGCGCACCGCCGAGAGGTGGCGCACCGGCAGGCCGGTCCGGTCGTCAGGGGTGGCGGGTGCGCAGCAGCGCGGGCACCAGCACGGCCACCGCGAGGTGCACGAGGAACAGCGCCACCTGGGTCCCGGGCGTGGCGTTCACGAAGAAGATCGGGATCATCGAGGCGGTGACCACCACCACCGCCAGGGTCACCCAGATCCGGCTCGCGTGCCGGGTGAGCCGCTCGAGCAGGGCGAGGCTCCCCCAGCCCAGCAGTGCCGCGACGAGCGTGACCACCGCGGTGGTGCTCGCGTCGATCACCACCGCGCCGGACGGGTCGCTCAGGACGTAGTCGGCACCGGCGAGCAGGCCGGCGCCCCAGACGGCGAGCGTGACGACGACGGTCGTGCCGACGCCGGCCAGGCGGAGCAGCCGGCGCCGGGCCGCCGTCGAGAGGGAGGGGGTCGAAGGGACGGTGTGGACGGTCTCGGTGTCACTCATGGAGCGAGCATGTGACCTGAAGCTGAGTTCAGGTCAATGGCCCCGGCTCGGGAACGTCGGGCAGGGATGTCAGCGCTTGTCCGGGACGCCCCGGTAGGTCCGCCAGGACGGCGCGATCAGCCACCCCGCGTCGACCGGGATGTTGGCCCCGGTGATGGCCGACGCCGCGTCCGAAGCGAGGAAGCACACGGCGTCCGCGACCTCCTCGGTCCGCACCATCCGGCCGAGCACCGAGGCCTCGACCAGGTTGGCGGGGTCCCGCTGCCCGTTGTCGATCTGCTCCTGGAGCAGCGGGGTGAGCGTGTAGCCGGGCGACACCGAGTTCACCCGGACCCCGGAACGTCCCCACTCGGTCGCCAGGTCCGCGGTCATCGCGATCACGGCGGCCTTGGCCGGGGTGTAGGAGTGCAGCGGCATCGACCGCATGCCGGCGATCGACGCGATCGTCACGATGTTGCCACTGCCGCGCAGCGCCATCCGTCTGCCCACCGCGACCGCGCACAGCCAGGTGCCGCGCAGGTCGACGTCGAGGACCTTGTCCCACATGGACTGGTCCAGCTCCTCCGGCGGCAGCGGTGGCTGGGTGATCCCGGCCGAGGTCACCAGCACGTCGATCGGGCCCGCGATCTCCTCGGCCCGGTCGACCGCGGCCGTGACCGACTCCTCGGAGGTCACGTCCATGACCACCGCACGGCCGCCGACCTCGGCGGCGAGCGCACCCGCCCGGTCCTCGGCGATGTCGGCGACGACCACCGACGCCCCGGCAGCGGCCGACCGGCGGCAGACCTCGGCGCCGATCCCGCTCGCGCCACCGGTCACGAGGACCACCCGACCGGAGAGTGCTGCCGTCATTGGACCGCTCCTGTCTGTTCTGTTCACCGGACCGGCGTGGACATCGGTGTCGGCCGGTTTCCCCGAGGTCTACCCGACCGGACCCGCGGGGTGGAAGGGATCGGCGGTCAGCCCTCCCCGCAGGAGCAACCGCTGGATCTTCCCGCTGGGCGTCTCTGGCAGGGTGTCGACGAAATGCACCTGCCGGGGATAACGCCGAGCTGCGGACCTCGCCGCCCGGGTCGAGGATGACGAGCTCCGCGCGGCCGTCCTCGGCGTCGCCGGACGGCTGGCCGCCGACGACGCCGAGCCGGCCGATCCGGTCACCCTCACCCGGCGCGAGCTCGACGTCGTGGCGCTGCTCGCCGGCGACCGGGCCGTCGCGAGGTGGTCGTCGAGGCACGGCGGCGGGTGCTGCTGCCCTGATCCGGGCCGGCAGCGCGGGTCAGGGCCGGTTCACCCCATCCCGGGCGACGGCGGCCAGCCACTTCTTGAGCAGCACGGTCTCCGGGACGCCGAGCACGTCGTTGTCATCGGGGAGGCCACGCAGGACGGTTGCCGCGGCTCCGGCCGGCGTCGCCGTCCCGTCCGGCGCGCCACCGCCCCCGGTGATCGCGGCCAGGGTGGCCTCCCGCATCCCGGCCGACAGACCCGGGTCGGGCTCGCCGGTGATGATCTGCTGCAGGGTCACTCCGACGTTCGCCGCGAGGATGTGCGCCGTCGCCCTCTCGGGGTCGACGACGAGCCGGCCCCGCCGCTGCGCCTCCCGGGCCAGGCCCAGCAGGATCTTCGCGGGCCGCGCCTGCGCCGCCGGCTGCCGCCCGGGCGTCACCTGGCCGTACATCAGGGCGTAGAAGCCGGGGTTGGCCAGGCCGAACGCCACGTGCGCGTCCCAGCCGTCACGCAGGTCCTGGATCGGGTCCCCGCTCGACTCGTGCGCCTGCTTCTCCGCGAGGTACTGCTCGAAGCCGTGCTCGACGACGGCGTCGAGCAGCCCCTCCTTGCTGCCGAAGAAGTGGTAGAGCGTGGGCAGCCGCACCCCGGCCGCGTCGCAGATCGCGCGCAGCGACACCGTCTCGCCCGGGGAGGCCGCGATCAGGTCCGCGGCCGCCCGGAGCAGCCGGTCCCGGGTCCCCCCGGATCGCTGGTCACTCACGGCACAACTGTAGGTCGACACCGCGGCGGCGCGTGGTCGCTGCGTTCAGCGAGTGGTGTAACCACCGTTGGCGAAGATGGTCTGCCCGGTGATCCACCAGCCCTCGGTCGCGAGGAACCGCACGATCGGCGCGATGTCCTCGATCCGGGTGAGCTGGTTGCCCATCGCCTGGGACTTGTGGAATTCGACGCGCTCCGGGGTCTCCTGCGGGTAGAAGAACGGCGTGTCCATCGGGCCGGGGGCCACGCTGTTCACCGAGATCCCGCGCTCGGCGAACTCCTTCGACGCCGCCCGGGTGAAGTGCTCCACCGGGGACTTCCCGCCCGCGTAGGTCGAGTAGCCGTCGGTGAACGCGGCGAGCAGCGCGGTCACGATCGTGACCACCTTGCCGTGGTCGGCCAGGCTCCGGCCCGCCTCCTTGATGAAGAAGTAGGCGGCCTTGGAGTTGATGTCGAACATCGAGTCGTACTCGGCCTCGGTGGTCTCCACGATCGGCTTGCGCAGCACCTTGCCGACGGTGTTGACCGCGACGTCGATCGGGCCCAGCGAGCCGGTCGCGTCGGCGAACAGCTGCTCCACGTTTGCCGGCACCGTCAGGTCGCCGCTCAGGATCACGCCCTCGCGCCCGGCCGCCTCGACCGCCTTCAGCGTGTCCTCGGCCTCGGCGCGGGAGGGCTCCGAGTTGTAGTGGATCGCGACGTTCGCCCCGGCCTCGGCCGCCTGGCAGCTGATGAGCCCGCCGAGGTTCTTCCCGCCGGCGGCGACGAGCACGTTCTTGTCCTGCAGCGTGTGCGCGGTCATGGCTACCTCCTGTATCGAGTGTCCATAAAAAGATAACAGCGATACAGGGCCGCTGTCGACCGGCCCCGTTACCGCGGGCCCCGTCGGGGGACCGTCACCGCGCCTGGCCGAAGATGAGCCCGGCCGAGCGCGCCGGCTACCTGCGGGCGATCGGCGAGGCCGTCCGCGAGCGCTCCGACGACATCACCCGGATCTGGCCGCGGGAGTCGGGCATCCTGCACGGCGTCGCGCAGGCCATGATCGGCGGCATCCCGGACGCCTACGCCTACTACGCCGACCTGGCCGACACCTTCGTGTTCGAGGAGCCCGCCACGCTGACCGCGGGCGGCAAGCACGGCATGATCAGCCGCGAGCCGGTGGGCGTCGTCGGCGCGATCATCCCGTGGAACGCGCCGATGTCGCTGATCGCCTACAAGCTCGCCCCGGCCCTGCTCGCCGGCTGCACCGTGGTGCTCAAGGGCTCGCCCGAGGCGCCCGGCGCCCCGTACGTCATGGCCGAGATCGCCGAGCAGATCGGCCTCCCGCCGGGCGTGCTGAACGTGCTCACCGCGGACCGCGAGGTCTCCGAGTCGCTGGTCCGCGACCCGCGGGTCGACAAGATCGCCTTCACCGGCTCGACGGCGGCCGGCCGCCGGATCGCCTCGATCATGGGGGAGCGCATCGGCCGCTACACCCTCGAGCTCGGCGGCAAGTCGGCCGCGGTCATCCTCGACGACATGGACATCGGCGAGGCCGCCGCGAGCCTGTCCGGGGCGGAGTGCTTCCTCTCCGGCATCGGCCGCGAGGGTGGCGTCGACGGCCTGCTGCCCTACCTGGAGAACAAGACCATGATCTTCGAGGAGAAGCCCTCGACCTACCCCGGCTGACCCGGAATCGCGCCGAGATGCAGCTCAGCGGGCATTGGACATCGACATTTCCCGCTGAGCCGCATCTCGGTGAGTGCGGCTGCCGGGTGTGGGGCGTGGCGGCTCAGCGCCCGGTCGCGCCGATCAACCGTTCCTCGGCGTCCGCCCCGGGCCCGACCTCCGGGAACCGGGTGAGGAAGTACAGCCCGGCCAGCCACCAGCCGCCGACGATGATCCATTCCGGGAGGCCGAGCGCGGCCGGCATACCGGGCAGGTAGAGCGTCAGCAGCACCAGGCTCGCGACGACGGCGACGGTCCCGACGACCGGACCTGCGCTCACCCGGAACGGCCGGTCCAGGCCCGGCTCGCGGCGGCGCAGCACCAGGAACGTGACCGCGACGAGCGCGTACGCCATGGTGATCGTGATGCCGCCGGCGTCCACCAGCCAGGTGAGCATGTTGTCGCCGAACAGCGGGGCCAGCACCGACAGCCCGCCGATGAACAGGACCGCGTGCGAGGGCGTCCGGTAGCGCGGGTGCACCGCCGCGAACCAGCGCGGCAGCATCCCGGACACCGCCATCGCGTACACCAGCCGGCTCGCCCCGATCAGGAACGCGTTCCAGCTGGTCAGGATGCCGGCGATGCCGCCGAGTACCAGCAGGGTGCCGAAGGCGGGGTGTCCCCAGAGCGCCGCCATGCCGTCGGCGGCGGCGAGCTGGGTGCCGGCGAGCGCGTCGTCGTCGAGGGCGAACCCGGTGCCGACCACGATCACCACGTAGAACGCGACCGCCATCAGCACCGACACGACCAGCAACCGTCCGATGTGGCGGAACGGGAGTTTGATCTCCTCCGCCGACTGCGGGATCACGTCGAACCCGACGAACAGGAACGGCACCGCGACGAGCACCCCGACCATCCCGGCCGCCCCGCCGGTGAACCACGGCTGCGCGGTCTCGGCGCTGCCGCCGGCGAACGTCCCGGTGAGCATCACGAGCGCGACCGCCACCAGGAAGGCGACCGCGATCGTCTGGGCGACCGCGGCCGGACGGATCCCGATGTAGTTCAGCCCGGTGACCACGACGGCGCCGACGATCCCGACCAGCGCCCAGGTGGCGTACACGTCGTACCCGGCTATCGTCCACAGCAGACCGGCCTGCAGGTCCGGGAACAGGTACAGCGCGGTCTCCGGCAACGCGACGGCCTCGAACGCGACCACCGACAGGTAGCCGAGCACCATCGCCCACGAGGTGACGAACGCCCACCGGGCGCCCAACCCCCGCAGCACGTAGTGGTGCTCGCCGCCGGCCTTCGGCATGGCCGAGACCAGCTCGGCGTAGACCAGCCCCACGACGGCCATCACCGCGCCGCCGATGACGAACGCGAGTGCCGCGCCCGCGGTGCCGGCACCGGACACCCACTCCCCCGCGAGCACCACCCAGCCGAAGCCGATCATCGCGCCGAAGCCGATGGCGAGCACGTCCGCCCGGCCGAGTACCCGCACGAACGTCTGGTCGTCCTGTCGCGTCACACGCGGCATTCCACCCGATCGGGAGTGGGGCGTCGAGACCCTTCCGGCAACGTCCCTCAGGACCGGGCCGAGGCCAGGTCCAGTGCGATGTCGACGATCATGTCCTCCTGCCCGCCGACCAGGCCGCGGCGGCCGACCTCGACGAGGATGTCGCGGGTGTCGAGGTCGTAGCGCTGCGCGGCCCGCTCGGCGTGCCGCAGGAAGCTGGAGTAGACGCCCGCGAACCCGAGGGTCAGCGTCTCCCGGTCCACCCGGACCGGCCGGTCCTGCAGCGGGCGCACCAGGTCGTCGGCGGCGTCCTGCAGCGCGAACAGGTCGCAGCCGTGCTTCCAGCCGTGCAGTTCGGCGACCGCGACGAACGCCTCGAGCGGTGTGTTGCCGGCTCCGGCACCGTGCCCGGCCAGCGACGCGTCGACCCGGGTGACGCCCTCCTCGACGGCGATCACGGAGTTCGCCACCGACAGCGACAGGTTCTCATGGGCGTGGATCCCGATCTGCGTGCCCGGGTCGAGCACGTCGCGGTAGGCGCGCACCCGGTCCCGGACACCGGACATGGTCAGCCGGCCGCCGGAGTCGGTGACGTAGACGCAGCACGCCCCGGCCTCCTCCATGATCTTCGCCTGTTTCGCCAGGTCCGCGGCGGGCGCCATGTGCGACATCATCAGGAAGCCGGAGACGTCCATGCCCAGCTCGCGAGCGCGGGCGATGTGCTGGGCCGCGATGTCGGCCTCGGTGGCGTGCGTGGCCACCCGGACCGAGCGGACGCCGAGGTCGTAGGCCTTCTTCAGGTCACCCACGGTGCCGATGCCGGGCAGCAGCAGCGTGGTGAGCACCGCGTTCTCGACGACCTCGGCGGCCGCGGCGAGCCACTCCCAGTCGGTGTTGCTGCCCGGCCCGTAGGTCAGGCTCGCCCCGGCGAGGCCGTCACCGTGCGAGACCTCGATCGCGGCGACGCCGGCCGCGTCCAGCGCGGCGGCGATCCGCCGCAGGTCGGCCGGGTCGAGCCGGTGCCGGATGGCGTGCATGCCGTCGCGCAGCGTGACGTCCTGGACGTAGAGCTCGGTCATGCCGGCACCTCCGCTCGATCGGCGGCCACCAGCTGCTCCGCGGTGCGCAGCGCAGCCGAGGTCATGATGTCGAGGTTGCCCGCGTAGGCGGGCAGGTAGTGCGCGGCGCCCTCGACCTCCAGGAAGACCTGGACCCGCAGCGCGGGGCGCGGGGAACCGGCCGGGACGAGCGTGTCGAGCGACTCCCCGCCGGCAACCCGATCGGCGACCGGATCGATCTGCACCTCCTGCTTGAGCCGGTAACCGGGCACGTAGCGGGCGACCTCGGCGACCATCGCCGCGACGCTGTCCCGGATCGCGGCCGGGTCGGCGTCGTCGGCCAGGCAGAGCACGGTGTCCCGCATGATCATCGGCGGCTCGGCCGGGTTCAGGACGATGATCGCCTTGCCGCGCTCCGCGCCGCCGACCTGCTCGATCGCCGACGAGGTGGTCTCGGTGAACTCGTCGATGTTGGCCCGGGTGCCCGGGCCTGCCGACCTCGAGGCGATCGAGGCGACGATCTCGGCGTAGCGGACCGGGGCGACCCGGCCGACGGCGGCGACCATCGGGATCGTGGCCTGGCCGCCGCAGGTGACCATGTTGACGTTGCGGGCGCCGGCGTGCGCGTCCAGGTTCACCGGCGGGACGACGAACGGGCCGATCGCGGCCGGGGTCAGGTCGATCAGGATCTTGCCGTGCGGCGTCAGCTTCTCGGCGTTCGCGACGTGCGCGCCGGCCGAGGTCGCGTCGAACACGACGTCGATCTCGCCGAAGTTCGGTAGCCCGATCAGCCCGTCGACGCCGTCGGCGGTGGCGGCGATGCCGAGTCGCTCGGCCCGGGCCAGCCCGTCGGAGGCCGGGTCGATGCCGACCATCGCCCCCACCTCGAGAACGTCCGACAGCCGGATCACCTTCATCATCAGGTCGGATCCGATGTTGCCGGAGCCGATGATCGCGACCTTGGTCTTGTTGCTCATGCGCCACCTCCGGTGAAGCTCGCGCGTACCTCGCCCAGCCCGGAGAGGACGGCGGTGAAGGAGCTGCCGGGGGCGACCGGCGTCATCGGGCCGAGGGCACCGGAGAGGATCACCTCGCCGGCCCGCAGCGGATCGCCGTACTCGCGGGCGGTGCGGGCCAGCCAGACCAGCGCGGCGACCGGGTCGCCGAGGCAGGCGGCTCCGGTGCCGGCGGCGAGCTCCCCGCCGTCGGCGCCGGTCAGGGTCATCGCGACCTCGCGCAGGTCGGTGTCACCCAGCTCGGTGGAGGTGTCGCCCAGCACGTAGAGACCGCTGGAGGCGTTGTCGGCGATGGTGTCGACGATCGTGATGTCCCAGCCGGCGACCCGGCTGTCGACGATCTCCAGCGCGGGCAGGACCTGCGCGACGGCGGCGCGGGCGCTGCGCTCGTCGATCTCGTCGTGGTCGAGGTCGACGCCGAGCACGAACGCGATCTCGGCCTCGATCCGCGGCTGCAGCAGCCGTCCGATGTCGATCGGGGCGTGCTGGTCGCAGGCCATGTCGTCGAACAGCACCCCGAAGTCGGGCTGGTCGACGCCGAGCTGGGCCTGCACGGCCGGCGAGGTCAGGCCGATCTTGCGGCCGGCCACGGTGCGGCCTGCGTCGAGCCGGGCCCTCGTGAGCAGGGACTGCACCGCGTAGCCGGTCGCGACGGTCCCGTCCGGGAGGAGCGTGCGCACCGCGTCGGTGGTCGTGGAGGTGGTCATGGCTCGACGGTCCCGCACCGGATGCGAGACGATGGCATCGTGCGTTCCACCGTGCGAAACGCTCCTCCTTCGATGCTGGGACGGGCACTCGACCTGCTCGTGGCGTTCCGGGCCGGCGAGCCGGGGGTGTCGCTGGCCGAGCTGTCGCGGCGCAGCGGCGTCGCGAAGCCGACCGCGCTGCGACTGCTGCGCGAGCTCGCCGACCGGTCGATGGTGGAACGCACCGCGAACGGGTACCGGCTGGGACTGCGGCTGTTCGAGCTGGGGCAGGTCGTGCCCCGGCAGCGGGATCTGCAGGAGTCCGCCACGCCGATCCTGGCCGACCTGCACGAGGCCACCCGGGAGACCGTGCACCTGGCCGTCCCGGATGGCGCCGACGTCGTCTACCTGCAGAAACTCGCCGTCGCCGGGAGCCAGCGGCTCCCGTCCCGGCTCGGCGGCCGGATGCCGGCGCACTGCACCGGGGTCGGCAAGGTGCTGCTGGCGTTCGGCCCGCCCGGGCTGCTGGAGGCGACGCTGGAGCGCGGCCTCGTGCGGTGCACGCCGCGGTCGGTCACCGCCCCTGGGCTGCTGCGGGAGCGGCTCGCGGAGATCCGCGAGCGCGGCTATGCCCAGGAGTACGAGGAGTCGGCCCCCGGCGTCGCCTGCGTCGCCGCTCCGGTGCTCGGGCCGGACGGGACGGCCGTGGCCGCGATCTCCATCACCGGGTGGTCGAACCGGTTCGCCCCCGCCCGGATCGTGCCGGCGGTCCGGACCGCGGCGCTGGGGTTGTCCCGGATCGTGGGTGGGGCGTCCGGCATCAGGCCGCCGGCACCCCCGCGGCGAGCCGGTCGACGACCTCGGTGAGCAGGTCGACGCCGGCGCAGGCGTCGGCGTCGTGGGTGAGCTCGCCCTCGTTGTGGCTGATCCCCTCGACGCTGGGGACGAACAGCATCACCGTCGGGACCCGGCCGTTCATGTTCACCGAGTCGTGCCCCGCGATGGTCATGATCTCCCGGTGGGACAGGCCCAGCCCGGTGGCGCACCCGCGGGCCAGCTCGATCCCCGCCGCCGGGAACGGGCGCACGCCCCAGTGGTGTGCGCCGGCCACCGCGATCCGCACCCGGGCGAGCCGCTCGATCTCCGGGATCCGCTCGTGCAGCATCGCGTTCGCACGCTCGAGCACCGTCTCGTCCGGCGAGCGCAGGTCCAGGTGCAGCCGCGCCTCGCGGGCGACCGTCACCGGGCTGTTCGGCTCGACGGTCAGCTGCGACACCGACGTATGCAACGGCGTGTCCGGTGTGGACAGCGCGTCGGAGATCTCCCGAGCCAGCACGGTGAGGTGCGCGGCACCGAGCAGCGCGTCGCGGCGGTCGGTCATGACCGTCGAGCCGGTGTGGCTCTGCTCGCCCTCGACGGTGAGGAAGTACTTGTGCGCCGACCAGGTCGCGCACACCAGGCCGATCGCGTGGCCGCCGTCCTCCAGGACCCGGCCCTGTTCGATGTGGATCTCGGCGTAGGCCGCGACGTCGTCGAGCACCGGCGCGCCGCCGCCGGGCCGGCCGAGCTCGGCGAGCCGGTCCCCCAGCCGGACGCCGCGCAGGTCGCGGGTGTCCAGGGCGGTGTCCGCGTCGAGCAGGCCGGTGAACACCGAGCTGCCCATCATGCTCGGGGTGAAGCGCGAGCCCTCCTCGTTGAACCAGTTGACGACGCCGAGGTTGTAGCGCGGTGCGGTACCGGCCTGCCGCGACCGTGCGGCGACCCGCTGCGCGGCGTGCACCGCGGCCAGGACGCCGTACGCACCGTCGTAGCGGCCGCCGAACGGCTGGCTGTCCAGGTGCGAGCCGACGAGCACGTAGGGCGCCCCCGGGACGGCGTCGAGCAACCCGAACTGGTTGCCGACCCGGTCGGCGCAGACCCGGAACCCGCGTGCGGTGAGCAGCTCGCCGAACCAGGCGCGTTGCGCGGCGTCGGCGTCGGAGGCGGCCTCGCGGTGGACGCCACCCCGGTCGGTGGCCCCGAACCCGGACAGGGTCGCGAAGTCGTCCAGGAAGGCGGCGTGCCGCTCGGTCGGGGCGGTGTCGGTCATCCGGCGCTCCTCGTCGGTCGCGGACGGGCACGGGTGGCCCCCTCGGGTCATCCATCCGACCACGACCGGCCCCGGGTGTCAGGTACCCGGACGCCGCGCGATCCCGGGGCCGGACTGTGCGTCGGCACAACGTCCGGAGTTGTGCAGACGCCTACTGCCACCGGGTCAAGTCGGTGCACAGCGCGGTTCCGTGACGCCGGTCTCGTCGCCGATGCTGTGCGCACGGCAGCACCAGCACGGCACCACACCCGGACCGAGGAGAGACGATGAGCGAGAGGTCCGGCCCCGCCGGGGTCGCGACGGTGACCGACGCCGAGGCCAGGAAGGTGGCCTTCGGCGCGTTCGTGGGCACCGCGCTCGAGTGGTACGACTTCTTCCTCTACGGCACCGCAGCCTCGCTGGTGTTCAACCGGCTCTTCTTCGCGACCGGCGATCCCCTGGTCGCCACCCTGGCCGCGTTCGCGTCGTTCGCCGTCGGGTTCGCCGCCCGCCCGCTCGGTGCGGTGATCTTCGGTCACCTGGGCGACCGGATCGGGCGCAAGCGGTGCCTGATCATCACGGTGACGCTGATCGGCGCCGTCACCGCGCTGATCGGCCTGCTGCCGGACTACTTCGCGATCGGGGTCGCCGCGCCGATCCTGCTGACGCTGCTCCGGCTGCTGCAGGGCGTCGCCGTCGGCGGCGAGTGGGGCGGTGCGGTCACCCTCGCCGTCGAGCACGCTCCGCCGGAGCGGCGCGGCCGCTACGCCGCGATGCCGCAGATCGGTTCCCCGATCGGCACGCTGCTGTCCTCCGGCGCGTTCCTGGCCGTCTCGACCCTGCCTCCGGAGGCGTTCGACTCGTGGGGATGGCGACTGCCGTTCCTCGCCGCGTTCCCGCTGCTCGGTGTCGCGCTGTGGCTGCGCCGCCGGCTCGAGGAGTCCCCGCTGTTCGCCCAGCTGCTCGAGGAGGACGAGCGCGCCTCGTCCCCGGTCCGCCAGGTCCTCGCCACCGCCTGGCCGCAGCTGCTGGTCGGCGCCGGCACCGCGCTGCTCGGCGTCGGTGGCTTCTATCTGATCACCACCTTCGTGATCAGCTACGGCACCAGCACCCTCGGCATGCCGCGCTGGCTGCTGCTGACCGCGACGCTGGTCGCCGCCGCGGTGGAGATCCTCGTGCTGATCCTGGGCGGCCGGCTCGCCGAGCGCTACGGACCCGCCCGGGTCACCGTGGCCGGCGCGGCCGGGTCGGCGCTGGTGGCGTTCCCGGCGTTCTGGATGATCGACACGACCGCCGCGCTCGCGGTCGTCACCGGCGTGACCGTGGTGACCGCGCTGCTCTCGGTGCCCTACGCCGTGTCCGGCGCGCTGCTCACCGAGCTGTTCCCACCGCACCTGCGCTACAGCGGCGTCGCGCTCTCGGCGAACATCGCCGGCGTCGCCAGCGGGTTCGTGCCGCTGGCCGCGACCGCACTGCTCGCGCTCGGCGGCGGCAGCTCGGTGCTGCCGACCCTGTTGCTGGTCGGGATCTCCCTGGTGACCGGCGGGTGCGGGCTGGCGGCGCCGCGGCTGTTCGCCGGCCGGGACAGGGTGACGACGGCGGGGGCGACGACGGCCTGAGCCACCCCACCCGGCACGACCGGTCCGGCGGTCAGCGACGGCCCGGGGAGGGCACGTCGGAGCAGGCGAGCGCGAGCAGCAGCACCGTCGCCTGGTCCGGCACGGTCACGTCCCGCCCGGTGAGCTCGGTGCACCGCCGCAGCCGGTTGAGCACGGTGTTGCGGTGGCACCAGAGTTCCCGGGCGACCGCGGTGACCGATCCGGTGCGGGCCCAGGCCCGGACGGTGTCCAGCAGCCGGTCGCGCTCGGCCGGTGCCAGCGTGCCCAGCCCGCCGAGCACCGAGGACACCAGTTCCGGTCCGATCCCCCGCGCACCGGAGAGCCCGGCGGCCGCGACCGGCAACCACGCGTCGTACGGGTCGACCGGCCCGGTCAGGTCGGGCAGCGCGTCCACCGCCCGGAGCGCGGTCCGCGCGCTCGCCGGCACAGTCGGCACGCCGTGTGCCGGGGGCCCCAGCACGCACGGGACGGTGTCCAGCAGCCCGCCAAGGCCGGAGCGCAGCGCGCGGATCCCGGCGGGCCCCTGCTCCGCCGCCGCCCCCGTCCAGCGGGCCAGCAGCACGGCGTGCCGGGCCAACGCCTGGACGTGGACCGGGCGGCCCTGAGCGGCGAGGGTGGCCGCGGCCCGGTGCAGCTGCCCACCGGCCGACGCCGGAGCGACGACCACCAGCAGGTCGTCGTCGACGTCGACGGCGAGCGCCCGCGCGACCCGGGCGACCTCGTCCGGGCCGGGGTCTGGCAGGACGTCGTCGGGGCCGTCGACCCGGTCGAGCAGCGCCGCGACCAGCATCGACCGCTCGCCCCGGCGCTCGCGGGCGATCAGCGCACCCTCGTCCTGGTAGGCGACCTGGACCTGCAGCGCGTGCTCCTCCACCGCCGCCCACACCCGGTCGACCCGCTCCACCAGCAGCGGGCCGTCACCGGTGCCTGCCTGCTCGCGCAGGGCGTCCCAGACGATCCGGAAGTTCAGTCGGACCGCGGTGAGCAGGTCGTTGAGCGGGACACCGCGGTGTGCCCGGTCCCGGCCGATCTCGGTTCCGATCTCCGCCAGCCGGGCCGGCACCGGGGTGTCGCCGATCCGCCGGAGCAGGTAGTCGAAGGTGCGGGTCGCGTCGTCCTCCATCCGCTCGGTGGGGACGAGGCCACGCGCGTACGGCGGCACCAGGCGGACCCGGGCCAGGAACGCCCGGAAGAGGGCGTCGGAGTCCCCGCGCAGCCGGGTGACCAGCTCCTCCCAGCGGGCGTCGGCCGGCTCCCCGGCGACCGGGCCCTCGTCGGCCCGGCCCTCCGTGCTGTGCATGTGCACACAGTAGTGCGGTCAGTCCGTGATCGGCTCCACGCCGCACCACTCGGCGACGAACAACGCGACGGCGGTCGTGATCCGCCGGACCGACTCGACGTCCACCCGCTCGTCGATGCCGTGGATGGCTTCCGAGACCGGCCCGTAGACCAGGCATGGGAAGCCCCCGTAGAGGGTGAACACGCGCCCGTCCAGGTAGCCGGGGGTGGTGAAGGACTCCAGCTCGCTGCCGAACACGCGCTCGTGCGAGCGGGCCAGCACGGCCTCCGCGTCCGACCCCTCCTCCAGCACGTACCCCTCGGCGAAGAAGCCGGACGGGGTGGCGACGACGGCGTCCGGCAGGTCGATCGCCGCGGCAGACCTGGCCAGCGTCTGCTGGATCTCGGCCCACGCGTCGGCGGCGGAGGTCCCCGGGTACAGCGCCGCGCGGACGGTGAAGGTGCACTGCGCCGGGACGCTGGAGGGCCAGTCGCCGCCGTGGATCATGCCGACGTTGAAGTTGATCGGGTGGTCGGTGCCGGAGAAGTACGGGTGCTCGTCCTTGCGCCGGTTCCACTCCGCCTCGAGCGCGCGCAGGTCGCCCATCACCCTGTACGCGGCGTCGATGGCGTTCTGCCCGCTGCCCATCTCCCTCAGGTGGGTGGGGACGCCGCGGACGGTCACGTCGAACCACAGCACACCGACGTTGGCCCGGACGAGCTTGTCGTCCTCCGGCTCGGGGATCACGCAGGCGTCGGCGGTGTAGCCGCGCAGCAGCGCGGCCAGCGAGCCGTTGCCGGTGCACTCCTCCTCGACGACCGACTGGACGTGGATCCGCCCGGTCGGCCGCAGCCCGGCGGTGCGCAGCGCGCCGAGCGCGAACACGTTCGCACCGATGCCGGCCTTCATGTCGGCGCTGCCCCGCCCGTACATCCACCCGTCGACGACCTCGGCGTCCCACGGGGACCGGCTCCAGTACTCACCCGGCCCGGTCGGGACGACGTCGACGTGCCCGTTGAGGATCAGCGAGCGACCCCGCTCGACCAATGGGGTCCAGGTGCCGACGACGTTCTCCAGGACGGCCGGGTCGACGGGGGTCGGGCCGTACCCCACGTGCGCCCGCAGCTCCGGCGAGTCGATCCGCCAGCGGTCGATCTCCAGCCCGGCCTCGGAGAATGCAGCCTCGAGGATGTCCTGCGCGTCGGCCTCGCCGGCCCGCAGGCTCGGGCGGCGGACCAGCTCGGCGGTCCAGGCGAGCTGGTCGGTGAAGCGCTCGTTCACCGCCGCGATGATGCGCTCGGTGATCTCCGGGTCGAGCATGAAGACCGTCCTCCGTCCCTGGTCTGCCGACGAGCTGCGCGTACGCCGTCCACGGTCGCGTCGCGGTGGGGCGGCGACAAGTGAGGCGCACACAGAGTTGTCGCCGTCCGCGGTGTGCAGATCCACAGCCGGACGGGATCCCTACTGCAGGCCGACCCGCAAGGGAAGCGACCCCCACATCCGCATCGTGTTGTTGAGCTTCCGGCACGGTTCACCCGCCAGCTCGATCGTGCGGACCCGCCGGACGAGCGCGTGCAGCACCGCCTCGGCCTCGAGCCGCGCGACGTGCTGGCCGACGCACTGGTGCAGCCCCATCCCGAACCCGACGTGCCCCGAGGGGTCGCGGCCGAGGTCGAACGCGTCGGCGTCGGGTCCCCACCGGCGCGGGTCCCGGTTGGCAGAGCCCAGGAACATGAGGACCTTGTGTCCGTCCGGGATACGGGTCCCGGCCAGCTCGACCTCGCGGGTGGTGGTGCGGAAGAAGGTCTGCACCGGGGACTCCCAGCGGACGGCCTCGTCGAAGGCCGCCCGTGCCAGCTCCGGACGGTCCCGCAGCCGTGTCCACTGGTCCGGGTGGGTCGCGAACGCGTGCAGCGCCGCCGCCAGGCCGTTGACGGTCGTGTCGACGCCGGCCGACAGCAGCGAGCGCACGACCAGCGGGGCCTGGTCGGGGGTGATCTCGCCGCGGTCCGCGGCGGCCCAGATGTCCGCGCCGAACCCCGCCGGTGCCAGCGCCTCCCGCTCGCACTGCGCGTTCACCCAGCCCGACAGCTCCCCCATCCGCGGCATGCCCTCGGCGACCAGGTCGTTGTGCGGCCCGAACGCGTTGAACAGCAGGTTCCCGTAGGGCAGCAGGTTCTCCCGGCCCTCGGCGCCGAGACCGACGGCGTCCGGGAACACCCGTAGCGGGAAGGTCTCGGCGAGGGCGGCGACAGCGTCGAACTCGGTGGTCCGGTCGAGCACCTCGTCCACGAGCCGCTCGGCGTCGGCGATCCACCGTTCCCGCAGCCGCCGCAGCGCGCGCGGACCGAGGATCGTCGACAGCACCCGGCGCGGCGCGTCGTGGTGCGGCGGGTCGGCCTCGAGCAGCAGCGACGGTGGCCGCCACGGCTTCTCGGTCCGGAAGTTCGACAGGCCGACGCCGGCGCCGGACTGGAATGCCTGCCAGTCGGCGAGCGCGTCGTGCACCTGCTCGTGGCGTCCGAGGGCGAACACGTCGTACCGGCTCAGGTACACCACCGGGCCGGCGTCGCGCAGCCGGGCGTGGAACGGGATCGGGTCGGAGAGGATCTCGGGACCGAACGGGTCGGCCTCGTCGACCGGGGCGCCGGTCTGGGCGGCGAGGGTCATGGCGGGCTCCGGAAGTTCGACGGGTCAGAGGTCCAGCACGAGGCGGTCCCCGCGAGAGCGGGAGACACAGAGGTACATGCAGTCCCCGGCGGCGCGTTCCTCGTCGTCGAGGAGCGAGTCGCGGTGGTCCGGCTCGCCGGCCAGGACGGTCGTCTCGCAGGTGCCGCAGGTGCCCTGCCGGCACGACGAGAGCACGTCGACGCCGGCGTCGGCCACGGCCTCGAGGACGGAGCGGTGCGGCGGGACCGGGACGGTCACGCCCCGGCGGGCCAGCTCGACCTCGAAGACGGTGTCGCGGGCCGGGGCGGCCGCCTCCTGCGCCACGAACCGCTCGGTGCGCACGGTGTGCGCCGGCCATCGCTTCGACGCGGCGGCGAGGGCGGTGAGCAGCGCGGGCGGCCCGCACGCGTAGATGCGGGTACCGGCCTCCGGCTCGCCGAGGAAGCCGTCGAGATCGAGCAGCCCGTGCTCGTCCTGGGGCAGGATCCGCACCCGGTCCCCGTGGCGCGCCGGCTCGTCGGCGAACGCCATCGAGGCCCGGGTCCGGCCGCCGTAGAGCAGCCGCCAGTCGGCGCCGACGAGCGCCGCCTGGTAGATCATCGGCAGCAGCGGGGTGATCCCGATCCCGCCGGCCACGAACAGGTAGCGTCGCGCGGGCACGAGCGGGAAGTTGTTGCGTGGACCGCCGATCCCGACGACGTCGCCGACCGCCAGGTGGTCGTGCACCCAGGCCGAGCCGCCGCACCCGTCCGGCTCGCGCAGCACGCCGACCCGGTAGCGGTGGGCGTCCCACCGGTCCCCGCACAGCGAGTACTGGCGGGTCAGGCCGTTCGGGAGCACGAGGTCGACGTGCGCGCCGGGCGTCCAGTCCGGCAACCGCCGCCCGTCCGGGTCGACCAGCTCCAGCGACACGACGCCGGACGCCTCCTCGGTCCGCGCGGCGACACGGACCGCACGGGCCCGGCCCTGCGGATCGTCGATACGGCTCACGACACTGGTCACCGCACCTCCCGGCACTGGGTCCACGCCAGGATGTGGATCGGGCGAGCCGAACAGAACGGCACTCTCGCTCAATGAGAGTCGGATGTCCGCGCGGTGTGCGCGCGGGCGATGCCGTGCGCGGCCGCCCGCAGGGCCGCGACGACGCCGCCGGCCCGGCCGTCGTTCGGCAGCACCGCCCCGAGGGCGGCGACGACCGTGCCGTGCCGGTCCCGGACCGGCGTCGCGGCCCCGGTCGCCTCGGGATGGATGTGTCCCTCGGTGATCACCACGCCGTCGCGGCGGACCCGCGCCAGCAACGAGCGCAGCTCGCGGGGATCGGTCACGGTGGCCGGGGTGAGCCGCTCGAGCGGCGAGGCGAGCACACGTTCCTGCAGGTCATGACTGCCGTGCGCGAGCAACACCAGTCCCGACGACGACGCGTGCAATGGCAGCCGGCCCGCGATCCGCGTGAAGTTGACGACCGAGCCCGGCGCCGACAGCCGCTCCAGGAAGATCACTTCGGTGCCGTCGAGCACGCCGAGCTGGACGTGATGCCCGATCGCGGCGTGCAGGTCCTCCAGGAACGGCATCGCCGCCTCGCGCAGCGACAGCGTCGGCGACGCGCGCTGCCCCAGCTCCCACAACCGCATGCCGACCCCTACCCGCCCCGACGGGAGGCGGCTGAGCAGGCCCAGCTCGACGAGCTGGGCGACCAGGCGCGACGTCGTCGCGATGTGCAGGCCGGTCAGCCGCGCGATCTCCGCGACGCCGGCCTCGGCCCGGTCGGGTTCGAAGACCGCGAGGATGCGAACCGCCCGGGTGAGCACCGCTTCCCCGGATGCCCGTGCCATGACGCCGATTCTGCCGCTTCGACCGCGTCCGGGCGCCGCTCACCGGGGCACCCGGACGCCGGCCGACCACACCGGGGCGGACCGGGCAGGGCAGGACGACGAGCGACCAGGTCCCCTCGACCACCCGTAGGGTCGGTGCACGACGAGGTGAGGGGCGAGGCATGGCGATCGACGTCGAGCGGGACGGTCCCGTCCCCGCCCGGCGCGGCCGCCCGTCCGGCCCGACCGGGTCGGTGGTCGCCCGCGCCCTGCGGATGCTCGACGCGTTCGGCCCCGGCCGTCCGGCCCTGTCGCTGAGCGACCTGGCCCGGCACGCGGGCGTGCCGCTGTCCACCGCGCACCGGCTGGTCGCCGAGCTGACCGGTTGGGGCGCCCTGGAGCGCGACGAGACCGGCCGTTACCGGATCGGGCTCCGGATGTGGGAGCTCGGCGCGCTCGCCCCGCGCGGGCACGCGCTGCGCGAGATCGCGCTGCCGTTCCTCGAGGACCTCTCGCACGTCACCCGGGAGAACGTGCAGCTCGCCGTACGCGAGGGCGGTGAGCTGGTCTTCCTCGAGCGCCTCGCCGGGTCCGGTGCGGTCCCGGTGCTCACCCGGGTCGGCAGCCGGTTCGCGCTCACCGCGACCGGGGTCGGCCTCGTCCTGCTCGCGCACGCCGCGGCGGAGTTGCAGGAGGAGGTGCTCGCGGCCCCCGTCGACCGGTACAGCCGGTTCACCGTCACCGATCCGGCCCGGCTGCGCCGGATGCTCGCCGACGTCCGCCGGGACGGGTACTCGGTCAGCGACCGTCAGGTCACCGAGGACGCGCTGTCGGTCGGCGCCCCGGTGCACGGCGCCCGCGGCCGGGTCGTGGCCGCGGTCTCGCTCGTCGTGCGGCACGGCAGCGCGGCCCCGCGGGCGCTCGCCCCGCTGGTGCGCACCACCGCCCGCGGGATCAGCCGGGCACTCGGCTCCTGACCTCAGGCTTCCATTTTCCGGAAGTCGGGCTTCGTCCCACCCCGGACGGACCGCATGCTCGGTCCGACCGCGGCGCCCCACCACGACCGGCGCGCGGTGTCCCGACGCACGAGGACAACGGAGTTCCGCCATGCGCCATCCCTTCGGAGCGGGGTCGTGAGCACCCCGAGCCGCCGCCTCCTCGACGACGCCCCGATGTCCCGCTTCCAGTGGGGCGCGGTCGCCGTGTGCGTGCTGCTGAACATGCTGGACGGCTTCGACGTCCTGGTCATGGCCTTCACCAGTCGCGCCGTCTCCACCGAGTGGAACCTGTCGGGCGCCGAGCTCGGCCTGCTGCTCTCGGCCGGGTTGATCGGCATGGCAGCCGGCTCGATCGTCATCGGGCCGTGGGCCGACCGGATCGGCCGCCGCCCGGTCGTGCTCGGCTGCCTCGCCCTGGCCGGGACGGCCATGGTGCTGTCCGCCCTCAGCCAGTCCCCCGGCCAGCTCGGCGCCCTGCGCGTGGTCACCGGGCTGGGCGTCGGCGGAATCCTGGCCACCAGCAACGTCGTCGCCGCCGAGTACGCCTCGGCACGCTGGCGCGGCCTCGCGGTCAGCCTCAACTCGACCGGGTACGCGCTCGGAGCCACCCTCGGTGGCCTCCTCGCCGTGCTGCTGGTCGACCAGTTCGGCTGGCGCTCGGTGTTCGGAGTCGGCGGCCTCGCGACGCTCGCCACGATCCCCGTGGTCTGGTGGCGGCTGCCCGAGTCGATCGACTACCTCCTCGTCCGCCGCCCGGCCGGGGCGCTGGAGCGGGTGAACGCCCTGCTGTCGCGGATGGGGCATGCCGCGCGGGAGACGCTGCCCGCCGCGCCACCGGCCACGTCCGGGGTCGCCTCCGGCTACCGCGAGCTGCTGCGGCCCGCGCTGCGCCGCACCACGCTGCTGCTCTGGGTGGCGTTCTTCTGCGTCATGGCCGGGTTCTACTTCGTCACCAGCTGGACGCCGACGCTGCTGGTCGAGGCCGGGTTGTCGCCCGACGCCGGCATCGCGGGCGGCACGCTGCTCAACGTCGGCGGGATCTTCGGCGCCGCCGCGCTCGGGCTGCTCGCCGCCCGGTTCGCACTGCGCCGGGTCCTCGCCGCGTACATGGTGGCGACCGCGCTGCTGCTAGGTGCCTTCATCGCGTCGACGTCGTCGCTCGCCCTGGCCTTCTGCGTGGCCGCGGTGATCGGGCTGTTCGTCAACGGCTGCGTGGCCGGGCTCTACGCGCTGACCCCGCAGGCGTACGGCCCGGACGTGCGCACCACCGGGGTCGGGACGGCGCTGGCCATCGGGCGTGCCGGGGCGATCCTCGCCCCCACGCTGGCCGGGACGCTGCTCGACGCCGGGACCACCCCGCAGGCCCTCTACCTGGTTTTCGGCGCCGTGTTCGTCGGCGCCGCCGTCCTGATCCTCCTGCTCCGGCCGGGCCACACCACCACGGCCGCGCCGGTCCGTTCCGAAGGAGCCACCCCGTGAGCACCGCCATCCCCCGCGACCAGTGGTACGTCGCCGCCTACACCACCGAGGTCGGTCGCGAGCTGTTCTCCCGCACGATCGGCGGCGAGTCGATCCTGTTCTGGCGCACCGAGGCCGGCCAGGTCACCGCGCACGCCGACCGCTGTGTGCATCGCCGGTTCCCGCTGTCGCAGGCCCCCAGCCGGCTGGTCGGCGACACCGTGGTCTGCGGCTACCACGGCTTCACCTACGGCGCCGACGGGAAGTGCGTGGCCGTGCCCGGCCAGACCCGGGTGCCCCGCACCGCCCGGCTCGCGCCGTACCCGGTCGTCGAGCAGGATTCGCTGATCTGGGTCTGGGTCGGCGACCCGCAGCGCGCCGACCCGGCCCGCATCCCGCGGGCGTCCTACCTGGACTCCCCTGGCTGGACGACGGTGCGCGGCAGGGAACCGCTGGCCGCCCGGTTCTCGCTGCTGGTCGACAACCTGCTCGACCTGTCCCACGAGACCTACCTGCACGGCGGCTACATCGGTACACCGGAGGTCGCCGCCACCCCGATCTCCACCGAGGTCGACGACGACGCCGGCGTCGTCTACGTCTCCCGGCACATGGACGACGCCGAGTGCCCGCCGTTCTACGTCCGTTCGACCGGGCTGTCCGGGCGGATCGCCCGCTGGCAGGACATCGAGTACACCCCGCCGTGCCTGTACAAGCTGCACTCCCGGATCGCGCCGGTCGGCTCGGTGCCGCACCCGGACGGGAGCGACCCGGACGCGTTCCACGTCGAGGTCGTCTACGCGATCACTCCGGAGACCGAGCACTCCACGCACGACTTCTGGATGGTCGCCCGTGACTTCGCTCTCGACGACGAGGAGGTCACGGCGTTCCTGGCCGAGAACAACCGCACCGTCGTGCTCCAGGACGTCGAGGCGCTCGACGTCCTGGAAAGGGTGATCGCGACCGAGCCGGAGGGCTATCAGGAACTGTCGGTGAACATCGACACCGGCGGGCTCGCGGCGCGGCGGATGCTGGCTCGGATGGTCGACGAGGCGCCGCACGACGCCACCGCCGCAGCCCGGTGAGCGCCATCCCGGAGGCGCCGCCGGTGCTGCGCGGCGAACGGGTGCACCGCATCCACTGGGTCCTCGGCACCGACCTGCAGCGCGCCGTGTGCCACTGCGGCGCCGAGCAGATCTTCGACGACCCGGTGGAGCTGTGGGAGTGGCTGCTCGGCCACCCGGACGGCCACCGGCCCGTCGCCGTCCCGACCCGTCCGGAACCCGCGCTCGCCGGGTCTCGCGCAAGGAGCATGTGATGACCGAGACCGAGCTGGACCTCGTCGTCGAGAGGAAGGAGCCGGCCGCCGACGGTGTCGCCCTGCTGACGCTGCGCCGCGCCGACGGGGTGGACCTCCCGGAGTGGGAGCCGGGCGCGCACGTCGACCTGCTGCTCGACGGCAGGCCGGTGCCCGACGGCGGGTCGGTCCGGCAGTACTCGCTGTGTGGCGACCCCGCCGAGCGGTCCGTCTGGCGGATCGCGGTGCTGCGCGAGCCGGAGGGCCGCGGCGGGTCCGCGCACGTGCACGACGTGCTCGCCGAGGGCGCCCCCGTCCGGGCGCGCGGCCCGCGCAACCACTTCCCGCTGGTCCCCGCGCCGAGCTACCTGTTCGTCGCGGGGGGAATCGGGATCACGCCGATTGTGCCGATGCTGGCCGCGGCCGAGGCCGCCGGTGCGGACTGGCGGCTGGTCCACGGCGGCCGGACCCGGTCGTCGATGGCGTTCGCCGACCTCGCCGAGCGCCACCCGGGGCGGGTCGAGCTGCGGCCGCAGGACGAGGCCGGGCTGCTCGACCTCCCCGGGATCCTCGCGGGGGCGAGCTCCGTCTACTGCTGCGGGCCCGAGCCGCTGCTCGCGGCGATGGAGCGGGAATGCGCGGAGCGGCCGGACGTGACGCTGCACGTCGAGCGGTTCGCGCCGAAGGCAGGCGCCGACGACGTCCCACAAGATGCCTTCGAGGTGTCGCTGGCTGGGTCCGGCCGGGTGGTCGCGGTACCCGCCGGCCGGTCGGTGCTCGACGCCCTCGACGACGCCGGGGTGAGCGTGCTGTCCTCCTGCCGGGAGGGCACCTGCGGGACCTGCGAGACCGGGGTGCTGGAGGGCGTCCCGGACCACCGCGACTCGCTGCTCACTGAGGAGGAGCGGGCGGCTTGCGACACGATGATGCTCTGCGTGTCGCGGTCCCGGACGCCGCGGCTGGTGCTCGATCTGTGACACCGACCTGCTCGCCATGGACCGGACTGCACGACGAGCTCGATCAGCCGGTCGGGGAGCAACGCCGACGCGCGGCTCCTGCCGGTGCTCGGCCATCGGCCAGTCGTGGCCGGCCGCCGAGGCCGTCCGGACCGGACGGGCCCGGGGAGCTGCTCCGGTTCGGGCGGTTCCTCAGTGAGCTGTGGGACGTCTACCTGGGCTTCCGGTAGGCGTCAGGGCACATCAGGATCGCAGCGGAATTGCGTCGCGTCCAAGACCAGTCGATGCACTCAGCGAGACTTGATCGGGGATAATCAGACCCGGCCGTCATCGAGGAGGGTGAGAGTGGAACTGCGACATCTGGCCGGATTCGTCGCGGTGGCCGAGGAACTCCACTTCGGCCGTGCCGCCGCACGGCTGCACATGTCGCAGTCCCCGCTGAGCCAGCAGATCCGGCTGCTGGAGCGCGATCTCGGGGTCGAGTTGTTCGAGCGGAGCACCCGCTCGGTGCAGCTCACGGCGGTCGGCCACATGTTCCTCGAACCCGCGCGAGAGGTGCTGGCTTCTGCCTCGGTGGCCCGCCGGGCGGCGCGGGCCGGGGGCCGGGGCGAGATCGGTCGCGTCGCGCTGGGCTTCGCCGGCGCGAGCAGCGCGGTCACCCTTCCGCTGCTGACCCGGGCCGTCGCTGCCGAGCTCCCCGGCATCGAGGTGGCCCTGCACGGGCCGCACTTCTCCGCCGAGACGGTGAGCCGGATCGCCGAGGGCGCCCTGGACCTGGGGTTTGCCACGGTGAGCAACCCACGAGGGCTGAACACCCGGCTGGTGCGCCGGGACCCGCTGCTGCTCGCCGTGTCCGACGTGCATCCGCTCGCCGAACGGAGCTCGGTCGCACTCGGCGAGCTCGCCGGCGAGCACTTCGTCGCCTTCCCCGCCACGCGCGGCTCCGAGGTGCGCGCGCTGTCGGTGCGCTCGTGCCTGGAGGCCGGGTTCAGTCCCGCGATCGTGCAGGAGGCACCGGACTCGTTCAGCCTGCTCTCCATGGTGGGAGCGGGAGTCGGTGTGGCCCTGGTCGTCGAGGCGGCGCGTTCGATCCGGCTCGACCATGTGGTGTTCGTGCCGCTCGAGGGCCCGCCCCCGGTCCTGCCGGCGTGTCTGGTGTGGCGTCAGATCGACGAGTCCGCCGTGCTGCGGGCGGTGCTCGACGTGGCCGGGCGGGTACTACCGACTCCAGAGTGAGTCGTGATGCAGCATACCGACCGCGAACATTGGTCTTGGACCGATCCTAATGGTCGGTGTCACGGTTGCCGGGCAGCTCAGAGAGGAGCACGCCCGTGACCGAGTCCCACACCGTCGCCGCGCCCACGCCCGGCTCGACCCGTGACGCCCGGCGCGCCGGTGTCAGCGCGTTCGCCGGCACCACGCTCGAGTGGTTCGACTTCTACATCTACGGCTCCGCCGCCGCCCTGGTCTTCGGGAAGGTGTTCTTCTCCGGTGCCCCCGCGGCGATCGGCACGCTCGCCGCCTTCGGGACGTTCTGGGTCGGCTTCCTGGCCCGCCCTCTCGGTGGCCTGATCTTCGGACACTTCGGCGACAAGTACGGTCGCAAGTCCGCCCTGGTCGTCACCTTGACGATGATGGGCGTCGCCACGGTCGCCATCGGGCTCCTGCCCGGCTACGCCCAGATCGGTGTACTGGCCCCGATCCTGCTCGTGGTGCTGCGGATGGTGCAGGGCGTCGCCGTCGGTGGCGAGTGGGGCGGCGCGGTGCTGATCGCCACCGAGTACGCGCCACCGGGCAAGAAGCTGCTCTACGGTGCCTTCGCACAGCAGGGATCGCCGGTGGGCAACCTGCTCGCGACGCTGGCCTTCCTCGCGGTCGCGCAACTTCCCGACGCCGCCTTCACCGGGTGGGGATGGCGGATCCCGTTCCTGGCCTCGGCGCTACTGATGATCGTGGGGCTGTTCATCCGCCTGCGGCTGGGCGAGACGCCCGAGATGGTGCGGCACCTGGAGCAGAAGAAGGACGCCGGACTGCCGGCCAAGGTCGTCCTGACCCGGTACCCCGGGCTGGTGGCGCTGGGCACCCTCGCCTGCGTCGCCGGTGTGGCGCTGACCTACGTGAAGAGCACCTTCGTGCTCTCCTGGGCCACCGCGGGCGACGCGCCGCTGTTCGACCGCACGACCTTCCTGACCATCGTCGCGATCTCGCTGGCCGTCCAGGTCATCGGCCAGCCCTTCGGCGCCGTCCTGGGCAGCCGGCTCGACCTGCGCCGCGCGGTGTACTGGATGCTGCTGCCCGAGATCGTGTTCCTGCCGCTGCTGTTCGTGCTGGTCCTCACCGGTTCGTTCTGGTGGGCGGTGATCGGCATGGCCCTGGCCACCCTGCCGCACGCGATGTACTACGCGGTCATGGCCGGGATGCTGTCCGCGGCCTTCCCGACCGAGGTCCGCTACACCGGGATCTCGTTGTCCTACCAGCTCTGCGCCACGATCTTCTCCGGCACCGCGCCGTTCGTCTGCCAGCTGCTGCTCACCACGACCGGCAGCATCTGGTCGGTCGTCGTCCTCGGCCTGGTCTACGTGGCGATCACCCTGGCGGCCGTCGTCCCGCTGCTGCGCCGGATCACCGCCGCCGAACAGAACCCGACCACCGCCGCGCCCGCGGCGGCGCGCTGACCCTCGGAGGCCACCCGTGAACTTCGCCGATCTCGATCCCGCGCTGCGTCCGCTGCTGGACCGCTACCTGCCCCCGGACGACCGCGCCCGCATCGAACCCGTGCTCGCCGAGCTCGGCGGGCTCGTCGCCGGCGAGCTGGACCGCCTCGCCGCCGCGGCCGAGACCAACCCGCCCACCCTGCGGACCCACTCCCCCGCGGGCGACCGCATCGACGAGGTCGACTTCCACCCCGCCTACGAGGCACTGGTCGAGGCCGGGTTCTGCCGGTTCGGGCTGGCAGCGCTGTCCCACGGCGGTGTGTTGGGCTGGTCCGACCCGGCCCCGCACGTGGTCAAGTACGCGCTGACGTACCTGTTCTCCCAGGCGGAGTACGGCCTCGGCTGCCCGATCAACATGACCGACTCCGCCGCGCGCGTGCTGGAGATGTTCGACCCCGAGACCTTCCGCCCCGAGATCGAGGCGCTGACCTCCACCGACCCGGACACCCACGCCACCGGCGCGATGTTCATGACCGAGATCGACGGCGGGACCGACCTCGCGCAGACCGCGACCGTGGCCACCCACCACGGCGACCACTGGACCCTCGACGGGCGCAAGTGGTTCTGCTCCAACGTCACCGCCGACGTCATCCTCACCCTCGCCCGGGTCCCCGGGCAGGGGGAGGGCACCCGCGGCCTCGGCATGTTCCTGCTACCCAGGTACCGGCCCGACGGCACCCGCAACAGCTACCGGATCGACCGGCTCAAGAACAAGCTCGGCACCCACTCCATGGCCAGCGGCGAGGTCACCCTGCTCGATGCCGAGGCCCGCCCGATCGGCGACCTGACCCGCGGCGTCCAACAGATGCTCGAGATGGTCAACCACTCCCGCCTGGCCAACGTCATGCGCTCCACCGCCCTCATGCGCCGCGCCGTGCACGAAGCGGTCACCCACGCGCGGCAACGTGTCGTGTTCGGCACGACCCTGTTCGACCAGCCACTCATGCGGCGCACCCTGCTCGGCCTGCAGCTCGAGACCGAAGCCGCGCTCGGCGTCGTGCTGGAGATCGGCGACCAGCTCGCGCGCGGCGACGACGGGGACGAGCACGCCGCGATCGCCGCCCGCGTGCTCACCCCGATGGCCAAGTACTCGGTGTGCAAGCGCAGTCGCTGGGTCACCGCCGAAGCCATGGAGGTCCGTGGCGGCAACGGCTACATCGAGGACTGGATCAACCCGCGCCTGGTCCGCGACGCCCACCTGGGCTCGATCTGGGAAGGCGCCTCCAACGTCGTCGCCCTCGACGTCCTGCGCTGCATGCGACTGCAGCACGCCCACCATGTCCTGGTCGACACCTACCTCGGGCGCCTCGACCCGGTTGCCACTCCGCTCGCCGGCCGACTCGCCCAGCACTGGCAGGCCCTGCGCCGGCGGGGCGACACGCTGCTCGAGGGCGACCGCGAGCGGCAGGAGCTCGCCGTGGGCGACTACACCGAGGCCCTCGCCCAGGCGGTGATGGCGACCCTGCTCGTCGAACAGGCCGCCTGGGAGGCCAAGGACGGTCGGGGGGACCGCAAGCGCCTGGTGGCCGAGGCCTACCTGCAGCGGCTGTTCACTCCCGAGGAGCCCCCGCTGGCCGCCCTCGACGCGCTCGCCTCCATCGTCGACGGCACCACCGCGGAGGTGACCACATGACCGCCGCCCGCGCGCCGCTCGCAGGCATCCGGGTCCTGGACCTGTCCAAGATCCTCGCCGGTCCGTACGTCAGCCAGGCCCTGTCCGACCTGGGTGCCGAGGTGATCAAGATCGAACACCCGGACGGCGGCGACCCCACCCGGAGCTGGGGTCCGCCGTTCCGGGGCCCCGACGCGACCTACAACCTCGCGGTCAACCGCAACAAGCGCTCGCTCGCGCTCGATCTCTCCACGGAGGCCGGTCAGGAGGTCGTCCACCGGCTGCTGATGGACAGCGACGTCGTCCTCGACAACTTCCGGCCCGGGAGCTCGCTGGCCCACGCCTTCCACGGACCCGAGCTGGTGCAGCGGTATCCGCGGCTCGTCGCGCTGCACATCTCCGCCTACGGCGAGACGGGGCCACTGCGCGACGAGCCGGGCTACGACATGGTCGTGCAGGCCGCGGCCGGCCTGATGTCGCTCACCGGCGAACCCGACGGCCCACCGGTCAAGGCCGGTTTCGCCTTCGGCGACCTCGGGGCGGCGATGTGGGGGCTCAGCGGTGTGCTCGCCGCCCTGCTCGAGCGGGAGCGGACCGGGCGCGGTGCCTACGTCGCCACCTCGCTGTACGAGTCCCAGCTGGCCTTCCACGCCGGCTTCGCCACCGGCTACTTCGCCACCGGCCAGAACCCGCCCCGCCTCGGATCCGGTCACCCGAGCCTGGTGCCCTACCAGGCCTATCCGACCGCCGACGGGCACCTGGTCATCGCGGTCGGCAACAACGCGCACTGGCGAGCGCTGTGCGGGGCACTCGACCGCCCCGACCTCGCCGAACACCCGGACTACGCCGACAACGCGGGCCGGGTGGCCCACCGCGACGGCGTCAACCGCGACATCACCGACGAGGTGCGTCCGAAGTCGACGGCCCACTGGCTGGCCGTCCTCAAGGGTGCGGGTGTGCCCTGCGCCCCCGTCCGGACCCTCGCCGAGGTGTACGACTGCCCGCAGACCGCTGCCCTCGGGATGATCGACCAGGTCGAGCACCCCGAGGCAGGGCCGCTGGAGCAGATCGCACTCCCGCTGACCTTCGACGGCGAGCGGCCGGCGCCACGCAGCGCACCGCCGGCCCTCGATCAGCACGGGGCCGACATCCTCGCCGAGCTCGGATACACCGCCGAGGGCGCCGCGGCGGCGCCGACCGGTCGCTGACCCTCGGTTCTTTCGATACCGGGGTCAGGGCCGGCCACCGCGTGGCACAGCGCTTCTCGACCGACACCCGCTGGGGCCCGGGGATCTCGGTAACAGGGGCGCGGACACGCAACCAACGTCATTCGCCGGACGCTCTTGGTTCCACGAAAGAACAGCGGCGCCCCTCCCATGATCGGGAGTGGGCGCCGTTTCCGCTGGTAGAAGCGCTGAGTGGGCGACGGGAATCGAACCCGCGTAGCCAGTTTGGAAGGCCTCGCCAGACTGGCGCTCCCGAGGATCGACCAGGGAGAACAGCGGACGAGATGGCCTGTGGGTGACCGTGGTTGGCCGCCCGTAGTTGCACGCCAATTGCACGGTCTCACCCGAACCCCGGTGAACACGGAGAACAGCCTGCCCAGCTGGTGCAGACGCGTCGATGCCATCCGAGCACCAGCTGGGCAAAGAACCGTTAGAAGCCCATCCCGCTCATACCTCCGCTCGGATCAGCGGGTGGGGCCGCGTTGTCTTCTGGCTTGTCGGCGATGACCACCTCGGTGGTGAGGAACAGGGCCGCGATCGAGGCCGCGTTGTCCAACGCCGAGCGGGTCACCTTGGCCGGATCGATGATGCCCGCGGCGATAAGGTCCTTGTACTCACCCGTGGCCGCATCGAGACCCTCCCCGACCGGCAGGTTACGCACGGTGTTGACGACCACCCCGCCTTCGAGGCCAGCGTTGACCGCGATCTGCTTGAGCGGCGCTTCAAGCGCGACCCGCACGATCGCCGCACCGGTCTCCTCGTCGGGATCATCCAGGCCAAGACCCTCGATCGCATCCCACACTCCGGCCTGGATGAGCGCGACGCCGCCGCCGGCGACGATGCCCTCCTCGACGGCCGCCTTCGCGTTGCGCACGGCGTCCTCGATGCGGTGCTTACGCTCCTTGAGCTCGACCTCGGTGGCCGCGCCGGCCTTGATGACGGCGACGCCGCCGGCCAGCTTGGCCAGGCGCTCCTGGAGCTTCTCGCGGTCGTAGTCGGAGTCGGTGCGCTCGATCTCGGCGCGGATCTGGTTGACCCGGCCGGCGATCTGGTCGGCGTCACCGGCACCGTCGACGATGGTGGTCTCGTCCTTGGTCACCACGACCTTGCGGGCGGTGCCCAGCAGGGACAGGTCGGCGGTGTCCAGCTTGAGGCCGACCTTCTCCGAGACGACCTCGCCACCGGTCAGGATCGCCATGTCGGCCAGCATCGCCTCGCGGCGGTCACCGAAGCCCGGGGCCTTGACCGCGACGGACTTGAAGGTGCCACGGATCTTGTTGACGACCAGGGTGGCCAGGGCCTCGCCCTCGACGTCCTCCGAGATGATCGCCAGCGGCTTGCCCGACTGCATGACCTTCTCCAGCAGCGGGAGCAGGTCCTTGACCGTCGAGATCTTGGACGAGACCAGCAGGACGTAGGGGTCCTCGAGCTCGACCTCCATCCGCTCGGCGTCGGTCACGAAGTAGGGCGAGATGTAGCCCTTGTCGAAGCGCATGCCCTCGGTGAGCTCGAGCTCGAGCCCGAAGGTCTGCGACTCCTCGACCGTGATGACGCCTTCCTTGCCGACCTTGTCCATCGCCTCGGCGATCAGCTCGCCGATCTCGCGCTCCCCCGCCGAGATCGACGCCGACGCAGCGATCTGACCCCGGGTCTGCACCGGCTGCGCCGTGTCGATGAGCTGACGGCCCACCGCGGCCGCGGACTTCTCGATGCCGCGCTTCAACGCCATCGGGTTCGCCCCGGCAACCACGTTGCGCAGGCCCTCACGGACCAGCGCCTGCGCCAGCACCGTGGCCGTCGTGGTGCCGTCACCGGCGACGTCGTCGGTCTTCTTCGCGACCTCCTTCACCAGCTCGGCACCGATCCGCTCCCACGGATCGTCGAGCTCGATCTCCTTGGCGATCGACACACCGTCGTTGGTGATCGTCGGCGCGCCCCACTTCTTGTCCAGCACGACATTGCGGCCACGCGGGCCCAACGTCACCTTCACCGCGTCAGCGAGGGTGTTCATGCCCCGCTCCATGCCCCGACGGGCCTGCTCGTCGAACGCGATCAGCTTCGCCATAACTGCAGATCCACTCCTCCAACCGATGCGGGACCGGACCGGGCGCCCGCGACGGACGACCAACCACAGGGCGGCTGCTCTCACCCCGTCCGGCCTGGCACTCACCGACAGCGAGTGCCAGAGTCCTACTGTGCAGGACTAGGTTCGCCAGCCGCAACCGGGGCACCTACGATGTAGGACCATGAGCCCGAAGAAGGCCACCACCGGGCCCGCCATGCCCGGAGCCGTGTGGCTGCGTGAACGTCCGCCGCGGCGCGGGCAACACGGTCTGACCCGCGAACGGATCGCCGCCGAGGTCGTGTCCCAACTCGACCGCGTCGGGCTCGACGGACTGAATCTCCGCGCGCTCGCCGCCGCCCTCGACGTGCACGCCACCACGCTGTACTGGCACGTGGCGGTGCGCGACGACCTCCTCGACCTCGCTGTTGACGCCGTGTTCGGCGAGATGCCGCTGCCGAGCGAGCCCGCGCACGACTGGGTCGACGACGTCCGCGCGTTCATGCACAACCTGCGCACCGCCCTGCTATCCCACCCATGGTCCGGAGCCTTAGCCAGCAGCCGTCCACTGCTCGGCCCGGAGGCACTTGCACGATCGGAGTTCGTCTACGCCGCACTCACCCGAGCCGGCTTCGCCGGTGGCGAACTCACCGCGGCAGCCGCGGCCGTGTCGAACCTGGTGATCGGGTCGGTCGCCGCCGAAGCGTCCTGGCAGCACGACGGCGAAGCAGCGGCCCGTCAGGCAGTCCACGAACACCTGAGAGTCAACTCGCACACCTATCCCGCGATGGCGGAGCTTTCCCCCCACGCCGACGACTGGGCCGCACAGTTCGCCCAGAGCGTGGAGTTCCTCATTGCTGGCCTCGCGGTGAAGGCGCGACCCTGAAACCGCGGAGACAAGATCTACTACTTCCGGCGATGCCCGATGTTCGCCGTCACCCCTCTTGAACTGCACGGACTCGCTGCCGCGTCTTCCACAGGCAACGGTCCGCTGTCGGCTTCTGCCGTCCATTCCCGGGGACAACCTGGGGCCCGCCCCTCCCCCGCGCCCTTCACGCGTCCGCTGCGGAGGCCGCACATCGCAGAGGTACAGCTACGGCGCAGAGTAGTCGATGACCAGGAAGTAGATCGCCTCGTCGTCACCAGGATTCGAGATCCGATGCACCACGTCACCGACGAAGCTGACGGCGTCACCGGCCTCCAGATCGACCGCTTCGGAGCCCACCGTAACCCGAAGCCGCCCGTGCTCCAGGGCCAGCCACTCACGAGCCCCGGGGGCGTGAGCCGGGAACTCGGGCCCATCACTGCCTGGGGGCGCGACCACCCGAACAACCTGGATCGAGCGGTCCGGGAGCGCCGGAGACAGCAGACGCCAGGTCCAACCGTTCTCAACCTCCACTCGCTGGTCATCCGCCCGGATCACCACGACTGATTTCCTGCGGTGGTCATCGAGCAATTGCGCCACCGATGACCCCAACGCCCCAGCGACACGATCGAGAACGAGCACCGTCGGCATCTTCGCGCCCCGCTCGACCTCGGACAGCATGCTGCGGCTGACCCCCGCAGCATCGGCGAGACCCTGCAGTGTCAGACCCCGGTGCTGTCGACCCTTGCGAACGCGACGCCCGAGCTCGCTGACCGGCAAGCCGTTCGAGAAGCGGTCGACATCCGCACTCCTCTTTGGTGGAATCACTCCGCGATGGTAGACCCACCAACGGGAGGACACATGGCACTCGCACGCTGGGGCTTTCTGTACACGGCCACCGGAGCCGATCCAGAGCGCGACGTCACCGTCGCCGACACCGGCTCCTGCCGCACCATCCTCGTCGGCATGGAACGCCCCGACCAGAGCATCGAAGTGGCACGGAAGCTCGTCGAGCAGCACGACGTGCAGCTGATCGAGCTGTGCGGTGGGTTCGGTCCCGTCTGGGCCTCCCAAGTTCTCGACGCGACTGGGCACAAGATCCCGGTCGGCGCGGTTGCATACGGCCCAGAGTCGGTGGACGGGGTCCACGAGATCTTCTCCTGAGCGGATGCGCTTGGAGACGTACTGCCACTGGGGAAATGCCGACAAGGCCGAAACACCGCCAATCCGGCCGCTGACCTGCTGTTCCACTGACCGTGACAGGTCGTCGTTGGGCGTCGCTGGCTGCGCTGGTTTGTACCGGTTTGTACCCGGCCATGGCGGTCCACCGCTCTTCCGCGCACGTAGACCGCTTCGGCTCGAAGCGACCGAAGCGCCACGTGCAGCTCGGGGAATACGCAGGAGATGGCCAGCGACGCCCTCCGCATGCCGGGCAGGCCAGGAGCACGACGCTTAGCTGCGCGCTACTACATCCGGTGTTCGGCGACGATGTGGGCGGCGCGTCGAGCGGCAGCGTCGGCGAGGCCAGGATGGTTCTGGGCAATGGCGGCGTGGATGGCGTCGAGGACCGCGCTGTGGACCAGTCGGCTTGCTCGTGCTTCGACGTGGTGGCGGGTCTCATGGGAGCCGGCGACGACGGAGTGATCACAGACCTCGGTCAGCGGGGACCGATGGAAGCTGGTGATGCCGATGGTGGCCCCACCGGCGTCTCGGGCAGAAGTGACGGCGGCGAGCGTCTCCCGGGTCTGGCCGGTGTGGCTGATGGCCAGACATGCGGCTCCCGGGCGAAGGAGGGCAGCACTGACGTGCTGGACGTGGGCGTCCGGGGGTGCTTCGGCGAGCAGCCCGATGGAGCGGAACCGGTAGGCGCAGTCTTGTGCCAGCGGCGCCGAGGTTCCGACTCCGACGACAAGAACGTGCCGGGCCTGGGCAACGACGTCGACGACCGCGGTGAAGGCGTCCGGGTCGACGGTGGATGCGGCGGCGGCGAGGGCGTCGGCACTCGACCGCAGCACCGAGGCGAGGATGCCGCCCGGGCCATCAGCCGGCTCAGCCTCCACGTCGGCGGGACGGGCGGATTCAGCGGCCAGGCGGAGCTTCAGGTCGCCGAATCCGCGCAGGTCGAGGTCCTGACAGAATCGCACCACGCTGGCCAGCGACGTTCCGCTCTCGACGGCTAGGTCGGTCACGGTCAGCTCGACGACCCGTCCCGGGTCGCGCATCACGACCTCGGCGATGCGCCTACCGGTCGGTGACAGGCTCGGAGTCAAGCCCCGAATCCGTTCCCGCACCGACCCGGTGAGTCGTTCACCCGACCCGCCGGACGCCGCTGTAGAGGTACTCACACCGCCGACGATAGCGACCGTGGAAATCAGATCCATGACTCTTTGCTCTGCCGGCTAGATCTTCCATTCATCGTTCATCTTGCATGCGGCTGCTGTTTCCGGACCGTGGCTAGCGTCGGGTGCCATGAGGACCAGCAGCACGGGCGCGATCCTGACCACGCACACCGGAAGCCTGCCCCGGCCGCCCGGGTTGGCCGAGACGATGGTTGCCCGGGAGAACGGCACTGCCGACACCTCGGCGCTGGAAGCACTGCCGGACATGGTTCGCGCGGCGACCACGGAGGTGCTGCGCCAGCAGGGTGAGACCGGCATCGCCGCGGGCAGCGACGGTGAGCAGGGCAAGATCGGGTACAGCACCTACGTCAAGGAACGCCTCAGCGGGTTCGACGGCGAGGCCGGCGCGCTGTCGTTGGCCGACCTCGACGACTACCCCGAGATCACCGAGCAGGCACTGGCCGGGCTGGTCACCGCCACCCCCGCCTGTACCGGCCCGGTCCGCTACACCGGCACCGACACCCTCGCCGCAGAGCTCAACGACCTTCGGACCGCGCTGAACGACGTCGGCACGGCGGGCCCTGCCGAGGTCGTGGTCCCCGCCGCCTCCCCCGGCGTGATCTCCATCTTCCTGGCGAACCAGCACTACGCCTCGCACGAGGACTACCTCGGCGCACTCGCCGACGCGATGCGCACCGAGTACGAGGCCATCGTCGACGCAGGCTTCCTGCTCCAGATCGACTGCCCGGACCTGGCCATGGGCCGCCATGCCCAGCACACCGGTGCGACCGTCGATGAGTTCCGCCGGGCGATCGCCGGTCACGTCGAGGCCCTTAATGCGGCCACGGCCAACATCGATCCGGACCGGATGCGCATGCACCTGTGCTGGGGCAACTACGAGGGCCCGCACCACCGCGACGTCGACCTCGCCGACGTCATCGACATCGTCCTGCCAGCTCGGCCCCGGGCACTGCTGCTGGAAGCAGCCAACCCGCGCCACGCGCACGAGTGGCAGATCTTCGCCGACCATCCACTGCCCGACGACAAGATCCTCGTGCCCGGTGTCATCGATACCTGCACCAACTACATCGAGCACCCCGACCTGATCGCGGAACGCCTGACCCGCTACGCCCACACCGTCGGCGTCGAACGCATCATCGCCGGCACCGACTGCGGGTTCTCCACCTTCGCCTCGTTCACCCCGGTCCACCCCCGCATCGCCTGGGCGAAACTCGCCTCCCTGGTCGAGGGCGCCCGCCGCGCCGGCGAATCACTGCGCAGCCCCGCCACCGCGATCGGAGCCCACGCATGAACCTCGACCAACACCGGACCGAACCGATGACCGTGCTCGCCGTCGGCGACGTCGTCGGCTCCGATGCCGCGGACTGGCTCGCCGACCGCCTACCGACGCTTCGGGAGCAGCACCAAGCCGACTTCATCATCGTCAACGCCGAGAACTGCGCGGTCACCGGCCCGATCCCGATGGACGGCTTCGGCATGACCGTCGAGGTGATCGACCGGCTGCTCGAGGCCGGCGTCGACGCCATCACCGGCGGCAACCACTCCTGGGACGGCCCCGACGTCGACGCCGTTCTCGCCTACCCTCAGGTCATCCGCCCGGCCAACCTCGACGAGACCCACGGCCAGGGACTGATCACCCTCCGGCAGAACAACCGCACGCTTACCGTGATCAACCTGCTCTCCCCCACCGCGGCGCTGCCCGGCATGAAAGCACCCCAACCGGAACCGCTCTGGCCGTCCTGGACCACACTCGCCGCCACCGAGGACCTCCCCGGCGCCGTCCTGATCGACCTGCACGGAGAATCGCCCTGGGAGAAGGCCTCACTCGCCACCGCCCTCGACGGCCAGATCGGTGCGCTCGTCGGCACCCACACCCACGACCCCACCCTGCGCGGGCACCTCCTGCCCGCCGGCACCGCCTACATCGCCGAGCTCGGCATGACCGGCCCCCTCGGCTTCACCGGCGGCGGGTTCGACCCCGCCCATTTCGCAGCCCGCCTCCGCGGCGAGGACCACACCGCACTACCGCCCTACGAACTCGCCACCGGGCCCTTCACCCTCGGCGCCGTCCGCGTCGAGATCACCACCAACGGCACGGCCACAACCATCGAGCGCATCACCTAAGCGCCGGAACAACACAAGAGGCAGCAGATCGACAAGATCTTCTGGGAGGCCAAGCAGGCTGCCTGATCCAGGCGCTGAAAGCGGCGCTGACCAGCGGGAACCCACTCCCGTCGGTCAGCGTCGCTTTTCGTTGTTGGGTGGTCTCCCACGGCCCAGCGACGGCCCAGACGGCCCGGAAACGGCCCAGCAGTGGCGCTGCCGAGCACTGCCTTGCAAATGTGGATCAGGAGCCCTTCTCATACCGCTCCCCCAGGTTGCGAGAGGTCCTACGAGACTCATGTTGACCGCCGTTGCCCGGATCGTGTGGCACGTACGGGCACGCTCGGCTACTTGTTCTGTCGCATCGCCGGGGAGCTGCGGGGGTGCCACCGATTCCCCGCACCTAGCGAGTCACGTCAGTAGCCGCCGGTGGTACCTCCGCCCAGGCACCACGCGGCTCCACACCGCGCGATGAAGGCATCGCACACATCATCCTGCCCCCGCGAACACCACACGCCGACTACGGTCGAGAGCGACCGAACGTCTAGACCGGACACCTGCCCGCGGGTGGTGGTTCGGAAGGAGCGACCCCGTGGCCCTTGAGACCATTGCTTTCGAGCTGGTGGCGCCGAACGTCGAACTCGGCCGGCAGCGCGCCGTCGAGGAGGCGGGCAAGGTACTGGAGCACTCGGCAGCGTGTGGCATGCAGGATCGGATCGGGCACATCCTGATCCCCGGCATGATCGAGGAGGACGACGACCGCCCCGTGGCGATGAAGCCGAAGATGGATGTCCTCGACTTCTGGTCGACGATCTCGCCCGAACTTCCGAACGTCCGTGGCCTGTGCACCCAAGTGACCTCGTTCATGGCCGAGACGCAGTTGACCCAGCGGCTGAGCGCGCTGCGTGGCGCAGGCATGGACGGAGTCGTCTTCGTGGGTGTCCCACGGACGATGAACGACGGCGAGGGATCGGGAGTGGCCCCCGTCGACGCGCTGGCCACCTACACCGATCTGGTGCCCGAGCGCGGCGCGGTCGTCATCCCCACCCGCGATGGCGAGGTCGGCAGGTTGAACTTCAAGTGCGACCAAGGCGCGACCTTCGGCCTTACGCAGCTGCTCTACTCCGACCGGATCGTCGAGTTCCTCCGCGACTTCGCTCGGCAGAGCCCGCACCGGCCGGAGCTGCTGTTGTCCTTCGGCTTCGTGCCCCAGGCCGAGAACCGGGTCAACCTGATCAACTGGCTGATCCAGGACCCCGGCAACCCACTCGTTGCTGAGGAGCAGGCCTTCGTGACCAAGCTCGCTGACGGGGAACCTGCCGAGAAACGCACGATGCTGCTCGAACTCTACAAGCGGGTCGTCGACGGAGTGCTCGAACTCGGATTTCCCGTCAGCCTGCATCTTGAAGCCCCGTACGGTGCCAGCGCACCAGCTTTCGAAACCTTCGCTGCCTTGCTCGACTACTGGGCTCCGGACACCGCGTGACGTGTACGAGTTTGAGCAGCCATGGCGTGAGATGGATGGAGTGATGATGTCACTAACCGGCCCATGTGAACTATGTGGAGTCTCGGACGTTGTCACAGATCCCGCGGACGGCGACCAAGCGTTCTGGATTGCATGCGAGTTTAGCGGATCGACTGAGCACTATTTGTGCCATAATGATCACTATCTTAGCGCGCGTGCGGAACACGTTCTTTCTCACCACTCATCGAACTGTATCGCGACCGGCATTGAGGCGGCCAATTCGAGCGGCGGAGCGCATGACGACGAATCAGCGTACGTTATCGCGTCGCAAATAGTTGAAGACACCAGAGGCGATTGCACGTGTAAGTCGATGGCGTTTCGCGATTGCACCATTTGCCAGACGTAGCGCGCGGCAGTACGGCCGTTCCTCGCCCGGTCCGATACCCCGTCCGCTCCGGCTCGTACCGCTGCGCGTTTCGGCGGTCGACCTGAGCTATGAGGCCGCCGAGCGCGAGCACCGCTCTCCTAACGCGAACCAGGCCCGCCGCCTGCCTGCGCGTCCCGCTCGGCGCCGTCGATCACCAGCTCACCCGTTGCCACGTCGTGTCAGCGGGTATCGGTGCGATCCGGGGCGGATGTGCCCCAGATGTGCCCCGGCGCAAGCCGCTCCCCTGCGCTTGCTGAGTGCCATCCCGTCGACCTGCTGCAAGCCGACCGCGCGGGCGGCCGTGGGCGGCCCTCGACGCAACCGCCGGCTGATCTCGTAAAGCTCCGCCCACGGTCGTCCGTGTGGTAGCCCGGAGGGAGGTCGGCGGGATGGCACGGCCACCATCCCGGAGAGCTGCCCGCCCGGCAAGGGCCATTAGCCTGTTGTCTCCGAACGGTCAATCCGGATGCCCGCACCGCCGGTGAATCCGCTTCCTTCGAGTGCTCTTTCGACACATCCAAGCGCCCAGCCGAGTGCAGTCGAACTCCACTCCGGAAGAGAGACAGTCAGCGAACGCTTTACTGTGCGATCCTCTGATATCCACCAGCGCCAGGGGGCGTCCCGCCTAGCCGCGCCTACCTCTATTTCGTCGGAGCCGGTTAATGAGATACCCGATTTATTCTCCTCAAACTTGGCGAGCCATTCACTGGCCCGCCCAATTATATACTCAGTATCAGTCTGATGCGGCATCTCGATTGTGACTAGTGCACTGCAACGCGCCGTAGACTCTCCCATGTCCAGCCATGACTTGGCTCCGAACGCTGCCCATGAGTCGGGCGCCCTGCCTGATACGGGGAAATATGCCACCAAGCCGGACACCTTCAGATCGCCGAAGCGTTTCAAGGTTGACATTGCGCAAGTTGTGAACAGCTCTACTGGCAGCGGGGCACTTGGCGCTACGGTCGGAGTGACCTGAAACCAGCCCAGGAGGTCCGATCGCTGGTCGGCCGTGAACATCGGACCATCGGCGTCGTTCATTCCCCAGACTCCACCGTGCGCATCGGACGCAAGTCCATGCATTTGTGAAAGTGAGTGAAAGACGCTGTAACAATCTGGACGCTCGTCTCGGGACAAGTACTCGACACTTTTAGCATTCGGCGTCAGTTGGCCGTAAATGCCGAGAGCAAGCGAATCGATCATAGAGCTCTCCAGTTTGAGCGGCTACTGAGCGACCACTAAACACTGCAGGGAAGTGGGCGCGATTCCGTGATGGTCTTCCCGGGACTGTCAATTTTGTCGACGACATCGACGTCGATCAAGCTGCGCCAGTTCATCGTAGCCGTCCCGACGCAGTTCGCTCGACCAGTGGCTCGCTTACCTCGCCCAGGGTCGCCCGGAGCTAAGCGGGCGGGCGGTCCAGGGGGCCCTACACTGGTCCATGTTGCACCTTTCTGGACCTGCAGTTGAACTGTCACATCTGCACGCAGCGAGGGGTCCGGATGGAGCCACCACCCATGCCCGGACGCAGCCCGCGGCCCGCCTGAGGTGGATATATGAACGAAGTCCCCCTTTCCGAGTCCTGGCGCTGCCTGCGACGGAGCATTAACGTCCGATTGATTCGCGTTCGCGACGCCGGGGCCCACCAGTGCGACAGCCAGCGCGCAGATCATAGCTGCGGTCGCCTTCAAGTAACGTCTTGTCCGGAGGGTCGACGAGTCACGATCAACTTCGCACGCGTTCGACATGGTCGAACTGCACCACATTGGCATCGACGCTGCCGTCAACTTGACCCGATCGAGTGGCGCACCTCGGGGACGCGTGGTCGGCGACCGGCCGGAGGCCGCACGCGCCGACCACGGCGCCGGAGGCGCCGCCTTGATACTGAATGGAAGGTCTAAACACGGCGGGCGCCGGGTCGCCGGGTCGCTTGTCGTGTCCCGGCTGATGCCTGCCCCCTTCGGGTCTCACCTGATGCTTGACGCCCGTGTGCACGCCCACCGGGTACAGTCCGAAGCATGTGGCTCCCGCTCGCGAAGCGCCCCCGCACCGCCTGAGGCGGTGCACCCCGCCGTCCGATCCGCTGCAGGGTCCGACGGCCTCTCACCCGTGCCGACATGGGCTCGTTGTGTAGACGTGCCACCGCCGCGTCCCCTCACCAGCATTCAGGGACAACGCGACCGTGGAGACACCCACCGTCGGCGGCCACGCCGACGCCTCTTCTTCTGATCGACCGGCACTGGACGCGATCGTGCATCGCCTGGCGTGCCCGCACTGCCGTGCGACACCCCTGCGCCGCGACCATCGCAGCATCCGCTGCCGGGCAGGACATTCGTTCGATATCGCCCGTCAGGGCTACGTCTCGTTGCTGTCGGGCCGGCACCGACACCGCGGGGACACCGCGGCCATGGTTGCTGCCCGCGAGACGTTCCTGAGCAGCGATCACTTCCGTCCGCTGCGCTCGACGATCACCGCACTCGCCGCCGAGCACGCACCGCGCCTGCCCGAACTCGTCGTCGACCTTGCCGGCGGCATCGGCCACTACCTCAGCTCCGTGCTCGACGCCCTCCCAGGGTCGTGGGGGCTGGCCGTGGATCTCTCCCCCGCGGCGCTACGTCGCGCGAGTAGGGCACATCCGAGGGCGGCCGCGATCGCCGCCGACGTGTGGGAACCGTTGCCGCTTGCCCCACGGACGACCGGCGTCGTGCTCAGCGTCTTTGGGCCGCGCACCGTCGCAGAGATCGACCGGATCCTGACCGACGAGGGCGTCGCCATCGTTGCCACTGCGGGGCCCGAGCACCTGCGTGAACTACGAGACCGTGTCGGGACGATCGGAGTCGACCCCCGGAAACCCGACCGGCTGCGACGAGCCTTCACCGGGTTCGTCCAGGTCGCTCAGCACGCGGTGCGCTGGCGTCTGGCCCTGCGGCACGACGAGGTGGGTGCACTGGCAGCGATGGGGCCCAGCGCACATCATTCCGATCCAGAGCAACGACAACGGGCGATCGAGCAGCTACCCGATCTCGTCGGGGTCACCGCCGCGATGGACGTGACCGTGCTGCGACGCCAACGCTGAACGGGTAAGCACAGCCACGGTCGACGGCGAAGCGATCACGTCTGGACCACGGAGCAGCGCGAGGAGCTGTGCTAAACGGTCGCGGCATCGACGACAGTGATCCATGCGGCGGCGCGATCGGCATCGTTGCCGCTGGCGTTCGCGAGCCGTCCGGCCAGTTGTCGGGCAGCGCCGCAATCGTCAGCACTGGCCTTCAGTGCGAAGACCGCGATGTCGTAGGTGGCGTCGCCGTTCATCCCACGGGGGTCGATGAACCAGAGACGTGACTGGCTACGCAGGACATTGGGCGGCGAAAGATCACCGTGGCAAAGGGCTGTTGGTGCGGTCGTGGCAAGTTGGGCGAGGACCGCGACTGCCGTGTGCCGAACCTTCTCGGGCTCGGCGCTTCGGTGGGGGGGCTGGTCGTCGGTCGGCGGATCTGTGAGCCGCGTCCGGAGCCACGGGACGATGCTCGGTGCTGACGGTGGGCCGGCAGTTTCAGTGCCCAGGATGCGCAGCATGGGCGTCACGCTCGACAGCTCGTCTGTGCTGACGTTCCCGTGTGTGAGAGCGGTTCCGGGGGATACGACGTCCATCGCGGTCCAGGTGCTGGTGGAAGTATCGCGGACGAGGTGCACGGCGGGGGCGAGGTCGATGCGGGCCAGGTGCTCCAGCACCGCGGCCTGGTGAGTGGCATCCGGGTCAGGACTCGACCGCAGAATGAGGTGCGCACCGTTCCGGGTGGTTGCCTCGACGACGTGGGCGAAGCGTGCGGCGAAGGTCCGTCCGGTCGGTGTCACTGCGAGGGCTTGGCATATCTCGACCAGCTCGGCGGGTAGGGCCGCGACCCATGCGGTCCCGCGGTCGGGCCATCGGGAGCGTGCGGCGTCGGCGACGGCCTGGTTGAGCGAGGGCATCAGCGCAGTGCAGTGGCGAGCGTGTGCATGTCGTCGACGACGACCAGGGCGTCCGCGTCGGCGAGTCCCTCGGCGCGGTCGGGCTTCTTGGCGTAGCCGATGCAGGGGACCCCGGCGGCGCTTCCGGCGATGGCGTCGGTGATCGAGTCCCCGACGAACACGGCCTGGGTCGGTGCTGCTCGGGTGATGTCGAGTGCGGCGTTCAGGAGGTGGGGGTCGGGCTTCATCTGCTCGGGGTGGCCGAAGGGCCGGCCGATGATGTGCGCGACATGGTCGGTGAGGTCGTGACGGGCGAGGTAGGTCCGGATTGCCCGTTCGGAGTTGTTGCTGACGATCAGCACCGTCCGGCCGGTCGACGTGGCAGCGCGGATGAGCTCGTGAGCCCCGGATGTGGGTGCGGCGACGGCGGCGGCGCGGGTCTCGTGCTCGATCACGTGGGCCTCGACATCCCGGCCGGATTCCGAGGAGTGCCGGTAGGCGGCGCGCAGAAGCACGAGCGGATCGTCGGTGTGGATGTCGGAGAGATCGACGCCACGCACCGTGGCGAACCGGCGGACGGCGTCAGCGACATCGGGTGCGGAGGGGCCGGCGAACAGGTGCGCGACGGGGCCGTCGAAGTCGAGCAGGATCACGCGGGCACCGCGGAGCAGGTCGGCGAGCTGGGCTCGGGTTCCGGCCGGGAGGCTCACTGCGGGTACTCGCGGCTGATGGTGGTCCACACGGAGTCGAACCAGGTCCGTGCCTGCGCGACGTACTGGGGGCCGTTGCTGGTCTCGGTGTCGTCGCCGGTGGAGAAGTGGAACAGGGTGGCGTCCTTGCCCATCGGGTCGAAGATCGACACGGGGGCCTTGTCGATGGTGACGGTGTGCTCCAGGACGGGGTAGAAGCCGAAGAAGGCTTCCTCGTCGTTGATCAGATAGAGCTTGAACAGCGGCGAGGCGCTGTGCGCCCGTACCTCGGCGGTCGCGGTCTTCACGAGTCCGAGGTCGGCGAGTTCGCCGACGCCGTCAATGATGCTGTCGACGGCGCGGCGGGTGATCCGGTCCGCGCGCCTTCGTACCGCGGGGTCGTCGGCGGCGGTGTCGGCCCGGCACGGCAGCGCGAGCGGCGCCCCAGGGTCGGACAGCATGACCCGGATCGCGATCGACTCCGGAGTGAGTCGCCCGGCGCGGACCTTGTCCAGGACCTCGGACAAGGTGTTCGCCAGGGTCTCGCCGGAGAACCCGGCGAAGTCGATCCGCACATGCGGGTCCTCGAACGCAGCCTCGATATGCGGGCGCAGCCCGACCGGTAGCTCGGTCTGAGCCCGGACGAAGACTCCGCTCCCCTGCCGGCTGATCAGCAGCCGTTCCGCATAGAGGGGGCGCAGCGCCGCCTTCACGGTCTCGCGGGCCACCCCGTAGCGCTCGGCCAGGTCCGGCTGCGACGGCAGTTTCTCCCCCGCCTTGAGCTTCCCGAGCTTGATCGCGGCACGGATCTGGTTGGCGATCTGCTGCGACGGAGTGCGCGGATCGTCCTGGTCCAGGTGCGCGAGGAAGTCGGCGGGCGTGCTCATGTCTCCACCGTATCCGGTGGCTGACTAGCCCGGCTAGCCATCTTCGCCGAATGGCCTTGACATGGCTAGTCATCTCCATCATTCTGATCTGGCTAGCCAAGCTGGCCAAGTGATTGAAGGAGAGAGCAATGAGGGATCTTCCGGTGGTGCTCGACGGCTTCAAGCTCACGGTGGTGGAGCCGCCCGCACCCAAGACACGGCAGGACGCCAACGGTGCCGATGTGCCGGTGACCGACCGGGACGGGGTGGCGCAGTTCGTGGTGTCGCTGTTCGCGAAGTTGCAGGTGCAGGCGGGGCAGCGGGCCCCGAAGGGTGAGGAGATCAAGGTGACCCTGACCGCGGACCCTGGGGAGGGGTTTCCGGAGGACACCCGGGTGCAGCTGATCGACGCGAAGATCAACCCGTACTCGATCGAGTCCCCGGACGGGCGCACGGTGTCGGGGATCGCGTTCAAGGCGATGGGGATCAAGCACTCCGGCCCGGCGCCGGTGCCGATGCGGCGTGGCAAGGACAACGGGGAGGGCGAGTCGTGAGCCGCCCGGACTTCCTGCCCTCGTCCACGGTCTCGGTCGGGCTCCACGTCTACGAGAGCACCGAGTTCGTGACCCGCACCTACCCGGACGAGGACCGGGTCACGATCGACGCGACCGGCTCCGGCGGATCGGTGACGATGTTCCTCGACCGCCCCGACATCGCCCGCCTGTGCACGGTGCTGGGGCAGGCCGAGCACGACCTGACAAGCAGACAGCACGACAACGGGGCCCGCGCGATCAGCGGTCCGGCCGCCTGACACCGCGGCCCCGTTCTTCCGGCCGGACCTGTTTCCGGCACTTCCATGCAATTCCGAGACGGGGACACCTGTGTCCCGAATCAGGGGTGATCGCCAGTGGTGTGTGGCGACTGCAGCAGTAGCCGCGCCTGCGACGTCTGCGACGGCTACGGCGACTCGACCAACGGAATCGAGTGCGCGGCGTGTGGCGGTTCCGGGGCCTGCCCGGGCTGCTTCGGAGACGGCGAGACCAGCGGCACGGCGTCGCTGGCGGAGACGGAGGCACAGCGATGAACACGACCACGAGCACTCGGCCCCGGACGACGGGGGTCGGGCGGTTGGTGCGCCGGTTGGAGATCGAGCGGCGTCGTTGGTCGCGCAACGACTACCCGGTGGTGCCGACCGAGCAGGCGTGGCGGGCCGGAGTCGCCGAGGGCCTGCGCCTGGCCCAGCTCGCGATCCGCAAGGGCGTGTAGGCGGTGGCGCTCAACCTCGGGCCGCGGGACCGGGTCACGACCCTGCCGAAGGTCAACCGGCGCGCACTGCGCAAGTACGGCGAGTTCTGGCGGGCCCTGCAGCTGGTCGGCGACGCCCTCGCGGAGGCGGAGAAGGTCGCCGCCAAGTCCACCGACACCGGCCAGGGCAAGCGTGGCGGCAAGGGCGTGTCGGCGAAGGCCGGCGCCGACGCACAGCACTGGTCGGTCGCCTCCCCGGACGAGATCTCCGCGTCGGCGAAGAAGGCCCACGCCTCGCTGAAGGTGATGGCGTCGTCGGCGAAGAAGTGGGAGGCCGAACTGGTCTCCCGGGAGTGGAGGAAGTGATGTCGAAAGCCGTCGACCGCACCGTGGAGGAGTTGGACGCGGCGATGCGCGAACTGCGGCGCTCGCTGCACGGGATCCCGTATCGGACCGGTGGGTTCAAGAACACCCACGACAACCTCGCCCGCGACGTCGCCCACCTGACCGTCCATCTGGACTCGGCGCGGGGCGCATTGCGCGAACAGAAGTGACCACCCGTGGTGGTGGGGTCGCCCGCCGAACTGATTCTTGGCGGAAACACACGGCGGGCGCCCCTGCTACCCGACATCTCATCGTGAGGACTGGTAGCAATGACCAAGCGTAGTAGCACCGCAACCCGCATGAACGGCCCGGCTCGATCGCATGCCGGGCGCGCCACCCGGCCCCCGGGACGGGAGTTCCAGGCCCTCGCCTGGGTCGCCCGGCATCCCGGGTTCGTCGCCGTCCCCCTCGTGGTGCTCGGCCTGGCCCTGATCCTCGGCCCGCTCGTCACGACGGCCGTCCTCGGCGGCCTGGTCGTCGGCGCGCTGGTGTGGGGCCGGGCCCACCCGGCGAGCTTCGACCGATTCGCCGCCCCGCTGCTGCGGGCTACGTGGCGGCGCTGGACGGTCTACCGCGGCCGCCGCTGGGCGCAGCTCATGTCTGACACCGGGCTGAGCCGCGAGCACCGCCACACCGGCGCCCAGCTCGTCCCGCGCGTGCTGCGGGTGCGGTCGTCGTCGGCGTCGATCGACACCGTCTACGTCCGCATGGTCCGCGGGCAGGACGTCGCCTACTGGCAAGAACGCGCCTCCGTGCTCTACGAGGCGTTGATCGCGCACCGGGTCGCGATCACCCGCCACCGCCCCGGCGTGGTCGCCGTGGTGATCGAGTGGGAGCTGCCGTTCACCCGCACCATCCCCGCCCCCGACATCCCCGAACAGACCGACGACGTCGACCTCGGCGCGGTCGAGATCGGGGACAACGAACGCGGCGAACCCTTCACCGCCCCCGTCATCGGCGGACACCGCCTCGTCGCCGGCGCCTCCGGAGCGGGCAAGGGCTCGATCCTCTGGTCCACGCTGCGCGGGGTCGGGCCCTGCCTGCGCGACGGCATCGTCCGGGTCTGGATGGTCGACCTCAAGGGTGGGGTGGAGACCGAGCAGGGCGCGCCCCTGTTCCACCGCTACGCCACCACCATGGCCCAGGCGCTGGAGCTGCTGACCGAGTTCCGCGACAGCATGCGGGACCGGCAGGACGACATGCGCGAGCAGAACATCCGCGCCGCCACCCCCTCAACCGGAACCCCGGTGGAGCTGCTGGTCATCGACGAGATGGCCATGCTCACCGCCTACGGCGACCGCACCAGCGTCCGCGACGCCCTACGCCTGCTGGCCGAAGTGATGACCCAGGGCCGCGCGTCGCTGTTCGCCGTCCACGGCTACCTCCAGGAGCCCTCCAAAGACGTCCTCGACGTCCGCGAACTGTTCACTCAACGGATCTGCCTCGGCGTCACCGCCGCGAGCCACGTCGACATGGTCCTCGGCGAAGGCGCCCGGGAACGGGGAGCACTCGCGGACGAGATTCCCGGCGACACCCGGCACGCCGGTATCGGCTTCGTCATCGACCGCGGGTCGCGGCTGCCCATCCGGTTCCGCGCCGCATTCACCACCGACGACGACATCGCCGAACTCGTCCAGCGGTGCACCCCGCCGGCCGATGCCGACGTGATCGACCTCGACACGGAGCGGGGCGCGGCGTGATGGGCACGACCACCGTCTGGGTACTGCGCACCTGGATCAAGTCCACCCTGCTCCTGACGCTGATCGTCGTCGGCACCTGGCTCTACCTCGGCACCGCCTCGGGCTGGTTCTGGGTCGTCACCAGCGGCGCCCTGGTCGCCGAGTACTACGTGATCCGCCAACTCGCCCGCGAATGGTCCTGGGAGGCCCGCGCCACCTGGTGGTGGTCCGCATGACCAGCACAGTTCAGGGAGCGCTGTTCGGCGAGCCCGTCACGGTCGAGACCAGCGACCACGGCCCGGCCGCAACGCAAGACCCGCGCGAGGTCGCCCGCATCGTCGCCGCCGCGCAGGAACCGGGGTTCCTGATCATCGAACGGACCGGGCACGTCCTGCGGGCCGACCCCGCCCGACCCGGCTGCGCTGACGCCGTGTCCCGCCACGACGGGGACACCGTGGTCCAACTCCTGGACTCCGGGCACTTCCGGCTCGGCGGCACCCACCACGTCCACCACAACAGCTCGGAGGGACCGGCCCGGTCCGTACTGGTGCCCAAGGCGACGCGGGACACGGTGTCGCGCTGGGACCACCTCCACCCCATCCCGGCCCCGGAGCCGATGAAGGCGCCGCAGCGCTCCACCGGCGTGATCGGTGTCGACGTCGTCCAGCCCGGCAAGGCGCTGGTCACCCTCGGCGGCACCGGGGCTGGCGGCACCGTGCTGCGCGACGGCACCCGCTATCGGGTCGAGAACGACCACGGCGCACTCGTCGGCCACGCCAGCTCCTACCGGGCCGCTGCGCGTCTCCTGGCCCGCTACCACGGCTTCACACCGGGCCCGGTCGAGATCGAGCACGAACACCGCACCTACCGACGCTGAACCCGCCACCTTCCGCCCCGGCCCCGCCGCGTGAGACCAGCCCCGGCCAGGACCGGCGCCCACCCACAGCCATAAACCGTCCCGGGAGGGATGCCGCCATGACGGCTGCCACCACCCAGCACGACCACGACCTGTCACACCTGCTCCGCTCCGACGGATTCCAGGAATGGCGCCGCGAGGTCACCGCCCTCGGCGGCTGCGCCGCCCCCATCCACCTGTCCGGGTCCTCGCGGATCCACGACCGCGCCACGGGCGCCGTGCTGGCCGAGCGGGAGGGCGACATCCTCGCCCCGTGCGGGAACCGGCGGGCGTCGGTGTGCCCGGCCTGCTCGGACCGCTACGCCTCCGACGCCTACCACCTCCTCCGCGCAGGAATGGCCGGCGGCAAAGGCGTCCCCGACTCGGCCGCAGCGCATCCGCGGCTGTTCGTCACCCTCACCGCCCCGTCGTTCGGGCCGGTGCACACCCGCCGGGTCACCGCCCGCGGGCTCGTCGCCCCCTGCGGGTGCGGGGACAAGCACCACCGCGACGACCCCCGCGTCGGCACCGCCCTCGACCCGGATTCCCACGACTACACCGGGGCGGTGCTCTGGCAGGCCCACGCCGGGAAACTCTGGAACCGCTTCGCCATCCGCCTGCGCCGCATCCTCGCCGGAATGCTCGGCATCAAGGTCCGCGACTTCACAGATCACGCCCGCCTCTCCTACGCCAAAGTCGCCGAATACCAACGCCGCGGGCTCGTGCACTTCCACGCCGTCGTCCGCCTCGACGGCCCCGACGGACCCACCACCCCGCCTCCTGCCTGGATCACCGCCGAGGGCCTCAACGTTGCAGTCCGGGACGCGGCCCGCTCGGTGTCGCTCGTCGTGGACCGGCCGGACGGGACGCCGCTGCCGCTGGCCTGGGGGCGGCAGGTCGACATCCGACCGATCACCTCCACCGCGGCCGCCGCGCTCGAGGACGACCACGGCGAGATCACCGACTCAGCACTCGCCGCCTACGTGGCCAAGTACGCCACCAAAGGCACCGGCAAGAGCGAGGCAACCGACCGGCCGATCCGCGACATCACCCACCTCCGCCACCTCGACATCACCGACCACCACCGCCGCCTGATCGAAACCGCGTGGGAGCTCGGCGGCCTGGACCAGTACGAGGAGCTGAACCTGCGCCGGTGGGCGCACATGCTCGGGTTCCGCGGCCACTTCCTCACCAAGTCCCGCCACTACTCCACCACCTTCGGCGCCATCCGCGGCGAACGCCGCAGCCACCGGCTCGGCGAGACCCTCGCCGCCCTCGACACCCCGGTCGATGCCGGGTCGGTGCTGGTGGTCAACGACTGGCAGGTCGTCCAGATCGGGCACCGCAACGACGCCGAACGCGAGATCGCCCTCGGCATCGCCGAACGACGACGCGAACAACGCCGCAACGGCAACACCGACGCACGGAGGACGTCATGACAACGCGATACCTGACCGTGCCGGAGGCGGCGGACTACCTCAACACGTCGGTGCGCTTCGTCCGCCGACTGATCGCCGAGCGCCGGGTCGCCTTCCATCACGTCGGCCGCCACGTCCGACTCCGGGTCGCCGATCTGGAGGCGTTCATCGAGGCCGGACGAGTCGAGCCGGTGACCGCCGCCGACGTCCGCCGCCAGCTCCGGAAGGTGGGGTAATGGCACGCGGTAACCGACCCGGACACCGCCGGTTCGGACTGATCAGGAAGCTGCCATCCGGGCGGTACCAGGCGTCCTACCTCGGCCCCGACGGACGACGACGGTCCGCGCCGGACACGTTCGCCCGCAAGCGCGAGGCCGAGCAGTGGCTCTCGACCGTCGAGACCGAGTTGCTCCGCGACGACTGGACCGACCCGGGCCTAGGCAAGGTCCCGCTGCGCGAGTTCGCCGAGCAGTGGATCGCCGAGCACAAGATCAGCCGCCGGACCCGGGACGAGTACGCGAGCCTCTGGGAGCGGCACATCGCGCCGTTCCTCGGCGACTACCCGCTCGGCCAGATCAGCACCGATCGGGTCCGCTCGTGGCGCGCGAACCTGCTCCGCGGGGGCCGTTCCGAGGACCGGACGACCAAGGCCTACCGGCTCCTGCGCGCGATCCTGAACACCGCGGTCGACGACGGGCTCATCAAGCGCAACCCGTGCCGGATCAAGGGCGCCGGGCAACACCGGACCCCCGAGCGCCCGACAGCGACCGTCGCGCAGGTCAACAAGCTCGCCGGGCTCGTACCGCGGCGGTTCCGAGTGCTCGTGCTCGCGGCGGCGTTCACCGGCCTGCGGTGGGGGGAGCTGGTCGGCCTGCGGCGCTGCGACATCGACCTCGACGGCGCCGCCGTCCACGTCTACCGGCGACTGGCCGAGCACAAGAACGGAGAGATCGAGGCCGGCCCCACCAAGTCGATCGCCGGCGCCCGCACCGTCGCCCTGCCCGATGTCCTCGTCGGCGAGCTACGCCAGCACATCGCGGAGTTCGCCGAGTCCGGCTCCGAGGGCCTGGTGTTCACCGGCGACCGGGACGGCCCGCTACGCCGGGGGAACTTCCACCGCGCCACCGCCTGGACTCGCACCGTCGTGGCCGCAGGCCTGCCCAGCGGCTTCCATTTCCACGACCTGCGCCACACCGGCAACCACCTCGCCGCCACAGCCGGGGCCAGCACCCGCGAGCTGATGCACCGGATGGGCCACGGCTCCATGCGCGCCGCGCTGATCTACCAGCACGCGACGACCGAGCGGGATCGGGCCATCGCTCAGCGGCTCAACGACCTGGTCCAGCGCGACGACGACAACGCCGGGGACAACGACGGCTAATTGCACGTTAGTTGCACGGAACGACAACGGCGCCCCTCCCAAGATCGGGAATGGGCGCCGTTTTCGCTGGTAGAACCACTTGAGCGGGCGACGGGAATCGAACCCGCGTAGCCAGTTTGGAAGACTGGGGCTCTACCATTGAGCTACGCCCGCATGCCCGACCGGAACCCGATCGGACATCACCAGCGTAGCCGACCGCACCACCGTGAACACTTCCGGCCCGCCCTACGAACACACCTTCCGGACGAACCGGGAGGTGACGAACGCCGATGGCGGTGCGCAGACGGACCGTGCGGGCGGCACAGCCGGACGCCGCCGGCCCCGGCATGGACAGCGAAGCCGGGTTGCGGGCGGCGTACTCCGCGCACGGGGCGGAGATCTACCGCTACGCGCGTCGCCAGCTCGGCGACGACGGCGGGGCCCAGGAGGTGGTGCAGGAGGTCTTCCTGCGGGCATGGCGCCGCGCCGACGCCTACGACCCCTCGATCGCGAGCCTGCGGGTGTGGCTGTTCGCGATCGCGCGCAACGTCGTCGTCGACGAGATCCGGCGGCTGAACGTGCGCCCCTGGCGCCGCGAGCTCACCGACGAGCCCGAGTCGGGCCGGGACTCGGTCGACCCGGCCGACGACGTCCTGGTCGACACCTGGCTGGTGGAGGAGGCGTTGAGACGGCTCCGGCCCGAGCATCGGCAGGCGATCGTCGAGGCCTACCTTCGCGGCCGCCCGCACGCGGAGATCGCGGCGGAAGCAGGGGTACCGCTCGGGACGATTCGGAGTCGGGTCTTCTACGGGCTCAAGGCGTTGAGGCTGGCGATGGACGAGATGGGGGTGGAACCGTGACGCCGGACGAGCACCGGACCCTGCGCGAGTCGCTCGGCGACCACGCGCTCGACAGGCTGACAGCCCGCGAGGCGGCCACCCTGCAGGCCCACCTGGACGGCTGCCCGGAGTGCCGAGCCGAGCTCGAGGAGATCTCGTCGGTGTTGCCGGCTCTGCGCCGGGTCGATCCCGATCGGCTCGACCACACGCCGATGCCGCCACCGGACCTGGGTGATCGGATCGTCGCCGCGGCCCGGGCCGAGGGGCGCGACGCCCGCCGGCGTCCGCGGTGGATTCCGGTGGCCGCCGCGGCGACGGTCGCGATCCTCGTCGGCGGGGCCGCCGGGTACCTGGCCGGCGACTACGACGGCATTCCCCGCGAGCCCGTCGCGGTGCAGGCGATGGATCCCGCGGTGCAGGCCGATGCCATGGCGATCCCACACACCTGGGGCGTCGAGATCGTGCTGGCCGCGGACGGCTTCGCCGAGGGATCCACCTACCGCGTCGTCGTCGAGTCCGACGACGGGCGGGCGGTCAGTGCGGGCGAGTTCGTCGGCACCGGAGCGGACCCGATGACCTGCAACCTGAACTCGTCGGTGTTGCGCGCCGAGGCAGCCGGGTTCCAGGTGCTCGACGACCGCGGCTCGGTGGTGCTGCGCGGCGAGCTCTGATCGCGGTGGCCCGTCACACCGCGCGGGCGTGCACGACCAGGTTGTCGTGGTAGCTGCGCTCGCCACGGTCGAACTCGCCCGCGCAGGTGACCAGCCGGAGCACGTCGCCGGACGCCGCGCCGAACACCTCGAACGTCGGGAACTCGTCCTTGGGAACCTGCTGCGTGCGTTCCACCGTGTAGCGACCGACGGTGCCGTCCCCGCGACCCACCTCGATCACGTCCCCGGCCGCCAGGTCCCGCAGCCGGTAGAACACCGCCGGACCGGAGCGGGAGTCGACGTGCCCGAGCAGCACGGTCGGGCCGGGCCCGTCGTGGTCGAACCAGCCGACACGGTCGTAGTCCTGCGGGACCTCGGCGGCGCCGTCGCCGTCGATGCCGAGCCGGAGCAGCTCGGGCTCGTCGACATCGATCGCGGGGATTCGCACGGACGTCGGCGCCATCCCGTCGGCGTCGGCGGCGACCGGCGCCTGCACGACCGCACCGGCCGGGGGCTCCGGCGCGCTCGGCGTCCCGCATCCCGTCAGGACCAGCAGCAACGCGACGACGCCCGGGAGCAGCAATGCTCCCGGGCGCCCGTCACGTGCGTGCTGCTCAGCTCTGGGCACGGCTCCGGCGGACCAGCACGACGCCGGCCCCGGCCGCGGCCGCCAGCCCGGCGGCACCGATCGCGTAGGCCGTGGTGTCGTTGGACGAGCCGCCGGCGCCGGTCTCGACGCCGCCCATCGGGACCTCCATCAGCTGGCCGCGGACCGCACCGGGCACGAAGTCGGCGGTGTGGGTGTCACCGAAGAACGCCGACGGGTCGGCCTCGATCTGCTTGAGCGAGAAGCCGGTCGCCGTGTCCTGGCCGTCGTCACCCTCGAGCCCGGTCGTGAACGGGCCCTGAAGGCATCCCGACGAGGTGCGGACGTCACCGTCACCCTCCGGGTTCGGGAACGCCAGGCGCGGGGGACCCGACTCGCCCGCGGCCGCCTCGTGGATGTGCGTCGCGGTCTTCGCGGGACTCTGGTACTCGCCGGTGACCCCGCGCAGCGTGAGGTCGTAACAGACGATCTCTTCGTCGCTGTTGAGCCGGTAGTTGAACTCGCCGGTCGCACCCTCCTGGCCGGGGGCCGACTGACCTTCACCGTTGATGATCATGTCGGGGGTCGCCGACGCGGTGTACATGCTGGTGAACGAGTCGGGCTCGGGAACCGAACCGTCCTGGGCGAACGCCGTACCGGCGGTGGCGGCGAACGCGAGGGCGCCCGCCGCGGTGACGGCGGCGAGACGGGGCAGGGAACGGCGCATCGCGGAGTCCTTTCCGGGGTTTTTGTCCTTGATGCCCTTCTCTACGACGCTCGCGGTGACCGCGTTCACCGGTCCGCCCGATCCGGTGAGGCTGCGGATCGCCGTCGGACGGGACTGCCCGTGGAACGGTGACGGAGATCGCGCACCGGGAGAGGTAGGCCACGTCCGGGGACGGGAACGGATCGCGAGATCGACGCGATGCAATGGGTGCAAGCAACGATCCACACACGACTTGAAGAGAAGGAAGCGATGACTGCCCTGTCCCGCACGTCCCAGCCGACTGCGACCTCCCGCCTTCGCCCGAGCAATGTCGCGGCTCTCGCTCTCGGTTTCGTGGCGTGCCTCAGCGGCCTGATCCCGACGGCGTTCGTCGTACTGGCGTTCTGATCCCGCAGCGTCCACGTGCTGCCCGAACCCTCGCGGACCCGGGCAGCACCGGACACGCGGTTCGGCCGTGCCGATCCGCCGGCCGAACCCCGGTGGTCCCACGCGGACTGCACCGCACGGCCACTCGATGTCCGGCGCCCCACCGCCGGGCCGACCGGACGCCACACACCGGATCCACGGCACCTCCCGTCGGAGAACAGGCCTTCGTCCGGCGGCGATGAGACCGGTCTAGACTCCGCGTCACGGGGTGTGGCGCAGCTTGGTAGCGCACTCGCTTTGGGAGCGAGGGGCCGTGGGTTCAAATCCCGCCACCCCGACCACATCCGACCTGCGGAAACAGGTCGGCGCTACACACCCAGGTAGAAGCGGGTGCCCTGATCGTCGGCGCAGCTCGACAGGAGCCCGTAGGGCTGGCGTTCCGGATCGGTGGCGGTGCCGCCGGCCGCACGCACCCCGTTCACAGTGGCCTCGATGTCGTCCACCGCGTACATCGGCACCACGGTCGGCTGTCGATGCCCACCGTGCAGGCCTGCCATCGGGTACATCTCGTCGACCTGCCAGCCGTCCTCGTGGCTTCCGGGGCTGAACGTCCAGCCGAACGCGGCGCCGAAGAAGGCACGGGCGCGGGCGGAGTCGGCGACCTCGAAGGTCAGGTAGGTGAGCCGGCCGTGTCCGCGCGAATCGCCCTCGTGAATGGCGAACGGCAGTCCCTGGTCGTCCGTGCAGTTCGCGGACCGCCCGTGGTCGGTGTCGACAGGGTCCTCGGCCCGCCCACCCGCCGACCGGATGCGCTCGACGGCGGCGTCGGCATCGTCCACGCCCTGGCTCAGGAACATCGTGTTGTGCCGCGGCCAGTCGTCCCACACGCCCGCGGGCAGCGCCGCCAGGGAGACGATGCTCTGCGGCGGCGACGCCCCCGCGACCATCCGGTGCTGCGGCGCCTCGTCGCTGTAGGACCAGCCGAGCGCCGTCGCGAAGAACGTCGCCGCGCGTTCCAGATCGGCGACCCACAGGGCCGCGTAACCGACCGTGCCATGAATGCTCATCGTCGTCATAACTGCAGGCTAGGACCGGTGTCGCACGGTGGCTTGGAGGAATCGGACTCCTCGATCGACCTGGCATCGACGTCGATCACGCCGATAGCTCGTGAGGCGCTCGCCGCGCCCCACACCCCGGGCGACCTCCGGGGAGGGGTATCTCCCCGGAGGCCACTCGCGGCGGTAGCACCTCCGGTGGGCGGAGTGACCGTCAGCGTCCGGGTGGCGCGGGTCCGTCGCGCGCAGGCCCTCCCGGTAGCCCAACGCCGTCCCTGGGAGCGAGGGGCCGGCCAGGCCCTGGAGGGTTCGCAGACCACCGCATCTGGCATTGATGGCCCCTTCGAGTCCCGCCGTGAGGGATGAGGAGTGAGGTAGCGGCCAGGCACTCGACGAACGTCGGCAGCCAGCCCCCGGACCGCTACCCCGGGATCACCCGGTCGGTCAGGCCGGCGAGCCGGTGGCCGAGGGGAACTCGGGCGCGCGCTTCTCGCGCAGCGCGGCGGCGCCCTCGACGACGTCGGGGCCCATGAAGCAGAGCATCTCGTAGGCAGCGGAGGCGTCGAAGGTCGGGCCGGCGGTGCGCAGCCAGCTGTTCAGCGAGCGCTTGGTCAACCGGATGGCCTGCTGGGAGCCGTTGGCCAGGGTCTGCGCGACCCGCAGCGACTCGGTGAGGACCTGGTCGCGGGGCAGCGCCTTGGCCACCATCCCGAGGCGCTCGGCCTCGGCGCCGGTGACCATCTCGCCGGTGAGCAGGTAATAGCGGGCCTTGGCCATCCCGGCCAGCAGCGGCCAGATGATCGCGGCGTGGTCCCCGGCGGAGACGCCGAGTTTGACGTGACCGTCGCCGAGCTTGGCGTCCTCGGCGCAGATGGCGATGTCGGCCAGCAGCGCGACGACGACTCCGGCGCCGACGGCGACACCGTTGATCGCGGACACGATCGGCTTCTCGCAGTTGATGATGTTGTAGACGAGGTCGCTCATCTCGGTGAGCATGTGCGAGACACGCTCGTGGTCACCGGCCATCCGCTCGACCATCTCCAGGTCGCCACCGGCGGAGAAGGCCTTGCCCGCGCCGGTGATCACCGCGACCCGGGTCCGCGGGTCGGTGGAGACGTCCTTCCAGACGCGGGCGAGCTCGCCGTGCAGCTGCTCGTCGGTGGCGTTGTACTTGTCCGGGCGGTTGATGGTGATCTGGAGGACGCCGTTGTCGAGGCGCTCGAACGCGAGCTGGTGGTAGTCGGCGAAGTTCATGGCAGATGGTCCTTCCTGTCGGGTCAGGGGGTTTCGAACCGGCCCTGGGCGTCGTCGTCGATGGCCTGGTCGCGGGCCTGGTAGTGGATCTTCTTGCCGGTGGCGGTGAGCGGGAGCCGGTCGACGAAGCGGTAGCCGCGCGGGCGCTTGTAAGTGGCCAGCATCGTGTGGGCCCGGCAGTGCGCCTCGCAGTCGGCGGCGGTCAGTGCCGCGTCCTCGCGGATGATGTAGGCGACCACACGCTGCCCCCAGCGCTCGTCGGGAACGCCGACGACCAGCGAGTCGGAGATGCCCGGGTGCTCGTTGAGGGCCTCCTCGACCTGCACCGGGTGCACGTTCTCCCCACCCGAGATGAGCATGTCGTCCTTGCGCCCGACGATCGTGACGTACTCATCGGCATCCCAGGTGGCGAGATCGCCGATGTAGATCCAGCCGTCGTGGAACTTCTCGGACTCCTGATCCGGGGAGTTCGCGTAGGCGTACCCGGCCTTGGGGGTCTGCACGATCACCTCGCCGACCTCGGTGCCGTCCTGGGCGACACGCTCGTCGGGCGTGGCCCGCCGGTCGTCGTGGATGCGGACCACGCGCACGTCGTCGTCGGTGCAGGCGCGCCCGGCGGCGCCGGCGTGGTCGGGCAGGTCGCTGGGGCGCAGGAAGGTGTTCCAGAACGACTCGGTGGTGCCGTAGCCGTTGAAGATGCGCGGGGTCAGCAGCTCCTGGTAGCGCAGGCAGGCTTCCCGCTCCAGCGGCGCCCCCATGGTCACGATGCCGCGCAACGTCGACAGGTCGCGCGGCCGGTCGGACTGGGCCCTGGCCAGCATGGCCAGGTTGGTGGGGGCGCCGATCAGGTAGGTCAGCTCCCACTCGGCGACCTGGTCCAGGCACAGCTCGGGGTCGAACGTGCGCATCGGAACGATCTCGGCGCCCAGGTAGAGCGCCGGGTTGGGCCCGCCCGAGTACAGCCCGCCGCGGTGGAACCACGGTGTCATGTTCAGCGTGCGGTCCTCGGGAGCCAGCGGGAAGTGCATGATCACGTCGTGCGCGCTGAACACCTCGACCATGCTGTTGAGGGGGACGCCCTTGGGCATCCCGGTGGTGCCCGAGGTGTAGAGGCGGGTGGTCTCGTCGTAGACCGTGCGCGACGCGGCGGGCACGGTGGCGTCGGTGTCGAACAGCTCCTCGAACGGCATCGCGCCGGGTAGCGGGGCACCGGCGCCGACGGCCGCGACCACCGCCGGTCGGTGCTCGGCCCGCTCGAGCGCACTCTGCACCTGCGGGCTGAGCTCGGTGTCGTAGACGAACACCGTCGGGCGGCTGTCGTCGAGGATGTACGCCGTCTCGCCGGCGGCGAGCCGGAAGTTGATCGGCGAGCCGACCGCGCCGCAGGCCTGGGTGGCCACGTAGAGCTGGGCGAACTCCGGGCAGTTGTAGAGCTGGTAGACCACCACGTCCCCCGGACGGACGCCGGCCGCGGCGAGCCCGGCGGCCAGGGCGTCGACCCGGGCGCCGAGCTCCGCGTAGGTCCACCGCGCCCCCGTCGCCGGGTCGCTCATCGCGACCCGGTTCGCGAATCGGCGGGTGTTGCGGCGGAAGCCGGCCAGATAGGTGAACTCGCGTTCGAAGAACGTCCGGTAGGCAGTCGGGTCGTAGGTGAACATCGGATGCCTCCTCGTTGAGGGCGGTGCGGGGCGGTGCCGGCCCGGCCGGGTCAGGCGAAGGCGGAGATTCCGGTGAGCGCCTGACCCATGATCAGGGTGTGCACCTCGTCGGTGCCCTCGTAGGTGCGCACGCTCTCCAGGTTGTTGGCGTGCCGCAGCGCCGAGTGCTCCAGGGTGATGCCGTTGCCGCCGAGCACGGTGCGGGCCTGCCGGCAGACGGCGATGGCCTCGCGTACGTTGTTGAGCTTGCCCAGCGAGATCTGCTGGGGGCGGAGCGTGCCGGCGTCCTTGAGCCGGCCGGTGCGCAGCGCGACCAGCACCCCCTTCTGGATCTCCAGCATCATGTCGACGAGCTTCTGCTGGGTGAGCTGGAACGCGGCGATCGGCACCCCGAACTGGCGGCGCTCCAGCGCGTAGGCCAGGGCGTCCTCGTAGGCGTCGCGGGCGGCGCCCATCGCTTCCCACATGATCCCGTAGCGCGCCTCGTTGAGGCAGGAGAACGGCCCGCGCAGCCCGAGCACCTCGGGGAGCACCGCGTCCTCGGGAAGGCGGAGATCGCTCAGCGCGATCTCGGCCTGGATGGAGGCCCGCATCCCCAGCTTGGGTTCGATCGCGGTGGCGGTGAACCCGGGGGTGTCGGTGGGCACGACGAAGCCGCGGACGCCCTCGTCGGTCTTGGCCCAGACGACGGCGACGTCGGCGATCGTGGCCAGTCCGATCCAGCGCTTGGCGCCGTTGAGCACCCACCCGTCGCCGTCGCGCTGCGCGCGGGTGGTCATGCCGGCCGGGTCGCTGCCCGCGTCCGGCTCGGTGAGCGCGAAGCAACCGATCGACTCGCCGGCGGCCATGTCGGGCAGCCAGCGCTGCTTGTGCTCCTCGGAGCCGAACTTGTGGATCGCGCTCATCGCCAGCGATCCCTGGACGCTGACGAACGTGCGCAGCCCCGAGTCACCGGCCTCGAGCTCCATCGCCGCGAGGCCGTACTCCACGGCGCTGCGGCCGGCGCACCCGTAACCGGTCAGATGCATGCCGAGCAGGCCGGACGCGCCCATCTCTCGGGCCAGCTCGCGCGGGAAGTACGCGTTCTCGTACCAGTCGGCGATGTTCGGCTTGATCCGGTCACGGACGAACCCGCGGACGCGGTCGCGCAGCTCGAGCTCCTCGGCCGAGAACATGCCGTCGAGGTCGAGGTAGTCGTAGGCCAGGTCGGTCATCGTGGACTCCTCGTCAGCCGGTGGAGGGTCAGCTCATCGACAGGCCGCCGCTGACGGACAGGGTCTGGCCCGTGATGTAGGCGGCCTCGTCGGAGGCCAGGAAGGCGACAGCGTTGGCGAGGTCGGCCGGCTGGGCCAGGCGGCGCATCGGGATCGCCTTGATCAGCGACTCGCGCAGCTTCGGGTTGCCCTCGGTGACCGAGTCGAACAGGGCGGTGTCGGTCGGGCCGGGGCACACACAGTTGGCGTTGACCTGGTGGCGGGCCATCTCCCGGGCGGTGGTCTTGGTGAACGAGATGACCCCGCCCTTGGCCGCGGAGTACACGGCCTCACCCGAGGAGCCGACCCGGCCGGCGTCGGAGGCGAGGTTGACCACCGAGCCGTGGCCCTGCTCGGCCATGATCGGCAGCACCGCCTTGGAGGTGTTCAGGACGCCGTAGAGGTTGACCTGGATCGCGCGGTCCCAGTCGGCGGGGTCGGACTCGACGAACGGGCCGACCTTGTCCCAGCCGGCGTTGTTGATCAGCACGTCGATCCAGCCGAACCGCTCGCGGACCTGGCCGACCATGGCATCGACCGACTCCCGCGAGGTGACGTCGGTGGGGATCCCCACCGCGCCGGAGCCGATCGCCTCGGCGGTCTCCTCCGCCGTGGCCTCGTTGACGTCGGTGACCACCACCGTGGCGCCCTCGGCGGCCAGCTTCTCGGCGATTCCACGGCCGATGCCCTGCCCGGCGCCGGTGACGATCGAGACCTTGTCGTCCAGCTTTCCCATGGTTCGTTCCTCTCTCAGGAGTCGGTGTGGTTCGGTCGCCGTCACTCACGGGGCGAGCTCGCGGCCCAGGTACTGCCGGGCGATGACGAGCTTCATGATCTGGGCGGTGCCGTCGCCGATCTGCAGGCCGAGCACGTCGCGCAGCCGCTGCTCGATCGGCAGCTCGGTGCGGTAGCCGTACTGGCCGTGCAACAGCAGGCACTGGTTGATGACGTCGTAGGCGGTCTTCGGCGCCCACCACTTGCACATCGCGGCCTGCGCGGTGTGCGGCTTCCCGGCGCCCTTGAGCCACAGGGTCTGGTGGCACAGCAGCCGGGCCGCCGAGAGCAGCGTCTCCGCCTCGGCCAGCGGAAACGCGACGCCCTGGTTCTTGCTCAACGGCCGGTCGAACGCCTCGCGCTCGCCGACGTAGCGCCAGGTCTCGTCGACGGTCTGTTGCGCCGAACCGAGACATTGCAGGCCGATCAGTGCGCGGCTGAAGTCGAAGCCCTGCATGACCTGGGTGAAACCGCGGCCCTGCGCGCCCAGGAGGTGGTTGTCGGGGACGCGGACCCCGTCGAGGTGCGCCGCACCCCGGCCCACCGCGGTGGTTCCCATGTCGGAGTAGGGCTCCCGGGTCACCCCCGGCGCGTCGAGCGGGACCAGGAACGCGCTGATGTCCTTGCCCCGGTCCGCGGACGGTCCCGTCCTGGCGAACACCACCACCGCTGCAGCGTCCCCGGCGAACGACAGTGACTTCACCCCGTCGAGCACCCAGTCGCCGCCCTCGCGCACGGCCGTCAGCGCGGGCATGCCCGCGTCCGACCCGGCCTGCGGCTCGGTCAGCCCGATCCCGACGATCTCCTCGCCACTGCAGATCCTGGGCACCCACTCCTGAGCGACCTCGGGTGCGGCGGCGTTACCGGCGAGGATCTGCCCGACCAGCGAGCCCACCACCTGCAGGTAGGCGACATTGATGTCACCCCGGCCGATCTCCTCGGTCACCACACCGGCGGTCAGCCGATCCTGATCGCGGCCGCCTAGCCCGGTCGGCAGCTCCGGAGCGATCAGCCCGAGCGCTCCGATCTCGCGCCGCAGCTCGGGATCGATCCGCCCGTTCCGCTCCCGGTCCCGGTAACCGGCCAGGAGCTGCCCCCGGGCGATTCCACGGGCGCGGTCCCGGTACTCGCACTGCGCGTCGGTGAGCTCGAAGTCCATGTCGCCGCCTCCGCTCGGTCGATATTGACCACATTGGCAAAGTTCAACCCAATAGTCAATAGACAGGGTCAAGCTTTGACTCCCGAGTCAGCGCAAGGGAGACTGCGCTCGGGAGGTGACCGCCGATGAGCAGCCAGCCCGCGGTGGACGGCGCCGCGCAGGTCAGCCGGGTCCAGCGCAAGCGGGGACGCCGGATCCAGGAGATCCTCACGACCGCCGCGGAGCTGTTCGGCGAGCGTGGTTACGACGCGGTCAGCCTCGAGGACGTCGCCGAGCGGCTCGACGTCACCAAGGGGTCGCTCTACTACTACTTCGCCAGCAAGGACGAGCTCGCCGTCGCGGCGATCGAGACGCTCGGCGCCACCTGGACGGCGCGTCTCGAGCGGCTGGTCGCCACCCAGGAGGGCCCGGTGGGCGAACGGTTGCGCGCGCTCATCCGCGAGCACGTCGCCATCGCCGTCGGCGAGTACCCCGCGGCGCTACGCCTCTTCCTGGTGCCCAGCACCTGGCCGGACGACCCCCGCGCACGGATCAAGGAACTGCGCCGGCGCCACGACCGCGTGTTCCGCGGCCTCGTCGAGGAGGGCGTCGCGTCCGGCGAGTTCGCCGTCACGAGCGTGGGAACCACGCTGCAGTGCATGCACGCCACCATGGCGCAGGCACCGCTGTGGTGCGCCGACCAGGACACCCGGGAGCGCGACAAGTGTCTCGACCAGCTCGCCGACACCCTGATGAAACTCGTCGCCCCGGCCGCGGCCGACCTCTGAACCTCATGTCGGCGAACATGTGACCGACCTCGGCGATCTCCGGGTCATCCAGCAGCCCAGCCCCTCACGTAACCGTCCGGTCGCATCCCGTACCCCGGGACCGGTTCCGGCCCTGGCCCGGCTCGCCGCACCGTGGTCCCCTCGGGTATCGCAACCACGCCCGGCCGGGACGGTCGGCAGCGAAAGGGGACCTCGTGCACGACGCCGACGAGCCGGGCCGCTTCCGCACCCTGGACCTGATCGACGCCCATGCCGGTGGCGATGTGGGTCGTGTGGTCGTCGGCGGCGTCGAGCTGCCCGCGGGCACGGCGGCCGAGCGTGCCCGAATGTTGCAGCGCGACGGGGACGGTCTGCGCCGGCTGCTCACGCAGAAGCCACACGGGGACCCGTCGCAGTGCGTCGACCTGCTCCTGCCTCCCTCCACACCGGAGGCGCACGCGGGGCTGGTGATCATGGGGACGATGGGGTATCCGGGCTTCTCGGGCTCGAACGCGATGTGCGCCGCGGCGGCCATGGTCGAGGCCCGGCTCGTACCGCTCCCGGACCCCGAGGACGACCTGCTCCTGGAGACGCCGGCGGGGCTGACCCGGCTCACCCTCACCGCCCGCCGGGGACGCCTGGACTCGGTCGCCTACGACGCCCTGCCCGGGTTCGCCGTCCCCGGCGATCACGTGACCGAGGTCGAGGGCTGGGGGCGGGTTCGGTTCCGGCTCGTCTACGGCGGTGTGTTCTACGCCGTCGTGAACGCCGCCGAGGTCGGTCTCGATCCGGCGCGCACGCCGGTCTCCGAGCTCGCCCGGTTCTTCGACGCGTTCCTCCCGCGAGCCGCGGGAGAACACGAGCTCGTCCATCCCGAGCACGGCGTCATGCCACCGCTGTCGCTCGGGCTGCTGGCAGGCACCGTGGACCTCCAGCCTGAGCAACCCAGAGTCGACCTCGCCGTGTACATGGACGGTGGCGTCATCTGCCGGGGGCCGACCGGTACCGGGACCACCGCCCTGCTCGTGTGGCTGCACGAGCAGGGCCGGATCGCCCCGGGCGCGACGGTGCGGGCCGTCTCGCCGTTCGGCCAGGAGTTCACCGGAACCCTGACCGGCACCACGGCCGTCGGCGACCGCACCGGGGTCCGCACGCGGATCGCGGGACGGCCGTACCTGCTCGCGCGCAGCCAGATCATCATCGACTCCGACGACCCGCTGGTCGACGGACACGACCTGCCCCGTGGACCGTCGCCGGCACCGGGTACGTCCTGAGCAGCAGGTCGCCGACGGCGACGCGCGCAGGACGCCGATGCTCAGCCCGCCGCGGTTGCGCGCAGCGCGATCCGGACGAGGTCGGCGGCCGGTCCCACCGGCGGCGACCCGGCGGGCCACACGAGCCGGAGCCGGCGGGTCAGGTCGATCCCGTCGGTCGGGACGTCGACCAGCAGCCCGGCGGCGACGTCGGCCGCCACCACCAGCTCGCTCAGCAGCGCCGGTCCGGCGCCGGTCAGCACCGTGCTCCGCACGGCCGCGCTGGAACCGAGCTCCAGCAGCGGCTCGACCGGGCCGGCTCCGGTCCCGGCGATCGCCCGCTCGGCGGCGGCCCGGGTACCGGAGCCGGCCTCCCGGCTGACCAGCGGTGTCCGGGCGAGCTCGGCCGCCCCGACGGCCCGGCGCCGACGCGCCCACGGGTGCCCGGGGGCCACCACGAGCACGAGACGGTCCCGGGCGACCGTGCGGGACCGCAGGCCGGACGGAACCTGCGGCGACTCGACGAAACCGAGATCGACCGCCCGCTCCCCGACCAGCTCGCACACCCGGCTCGAGTTGGTCACCTCGAGCCCGACGCGCAGCTCCGGGTCGGCACGGCGCAGCTGCGCGAGCCAGCCGGGCAACACGTGCTCGGCCACGGTGAGGCTCGCGGCGACCGCGAGGTGGGCCGCGGCCTCCCGGCGCAGTGCCCGCGCACCTTCGACCAGGACGTCGAGGTCGTCCAGCACCCGCGTGGCCCAGCCGGACACCAGCTGGCCCGCCGCGGTCAGGCTCGAGCCCCGCCGGGTCCGTTCGAGCAGCCGGACCCCGAGCCTGCGCTCGAGCCGGGCGAGCCGCTTGCTCGCCGCGGGCTGGCTCACCCCCTCGAGACGCGCCGCGGCGCCGAGGCTCCGGTGCCGGCCGACCAGCACCAGCAGGCGCAACGACTCCACGTCCGGCTGCCACGTCATTCCCCCAGGTTATGACGTCCTGCGCGACCGGCCGCTACCCGAGACCCGTTCCGCGGAGCACGGTCACACCATGACCACGACCGAGCCACCCGGCCTGCTGCCCCGAACCCGGCACCGCGCGGCCGAGCTCGGGCCGGGCATGCTGGTCGCGGCCGCCGCGACCGCGGTCGCGCTCGGGGTGAACGCCGTGCTGCCGGTGCTCAGCGCGCTGACCGTCGCGGTCGTGCTCGGCATCGGGGCCGGACCGGTCCTGCCGGCTGGCACCCGGGCCGGACTCGGCTGGGTCACCCGGCGGTTCCTGCGGCTCGGCGTCGTCCTGCTCGGGCTGCAGCTCGGGCTGGGCGAGGTGCTCGGGCTCGGCGCCGGCACCGTCGGCGCGGTCGTCGGCACCGTCCTCGTCGCGTTCGCCGGCATCCTCGTGCTCGGACGGCTGCTCGGCGTCTCACGCGGCCTCACCCTGCTCGTCGCCACCGGCTTCTCGATCTGCGGCGCGTCGGCGATCGCGGCCATGGACAGCGTCACCCGCTCGGAGAAGGAGGACGTCGCCACCGCCGTGGCACTGGTGACGCTCTACGGCAGCGCCGCGATCGCGCTCGTCCCGCTGACCGCCGACCTGCTCGGGCTCGCCCCGGGGCTGACCGGCACCTGGGCCGGGCTGAGCGTGCACGAGGTCGCCCAGGTCGTCGCCGCCGCCTCCCCCGCCGGAGCCGCCGCGGTCGGCGTCGCGGTGATCGTGAAGCTGACCCGGGTCGTGCTGCTGGCGCCGATCGTCGCCGGGACCGGCATCGTCGAGCGCCGGCGGAACACCGCCACGGAGTCCGGCCGGCGGCCGCCGCTGGTCCCGCTGTTCGTCCTGGGGTTCCTGGCGATGATGGCGATCCGCAGCAGCGGGCTGGCCCCGGACACCGCGCTGTCGGCCGCCCGGACGCTGTCGACACTGCTCTTCGCCGCCGCCCTCTTCGGCCTCGGCAGCGGCGTCCGGGTCGGTGCACTGCTCCGGACCGGCCGCCGCGCCCTGGCGCTCGGCGCGGCCGCGACCGTGCTCGTCGGTCTCGCCGGCCTCGGGGCCCTGAGCCTGGTGCCGGCCTGACCGACGAGCGGGCCGGACGGGCCGGGGGCGGGCACGTGCCCACCCCCGGCCCGTCCGACCCCGGTCAGCGCTCGCAGGCGGCGGTGCGGGCTCAGCTCCGGGCCGCGCGGAACTCGCTCGCGATGTACTCGGCCTGCCGCATCGCGAGGGCCACGATCGTCAGCGTGGGGTTGGCCGCGGCGCCGGTGGTGAAGACGCTGCCGTCGGAGACGAACAGGTTCGGGACGTCGTGCGCCCGCCCGAACCGGTCGACCACGCCGTCGCCCGGACGCTGACTCATCCGGCAGGTACCCAGGTTGTGCGTCGAGGGGTACGGCGGCGTCTCGATCGTGTTGGTGGCCCCGACCGCCTTGTAGACGGCCGCGCCCTGCTGGTGCCCGTGCCGGCGCATCGCCACGTCGTTGGGGTGGTCGTCGAAGTGCACGTTGGCGACCGGGAGCCCGTGCGCGTCGGTGTCGCCGGACAGCGTGATCCGGTTGGACTCCTGCGGCATGTCCTCGCCGACGATCCACATGCCGGCGGTGTTGAGGTACCCGTCGACGATCTCCGCCAACCGCGGGCCCCAGCTGCCCGGTGCCACGAACTTGGCGAAGAACGCGGGCCCGAGCGCGATCGTCTGCATGTAGTAGCCGCCGGCGAAGCCCCGGTCGGTGTCCAGGCGGGACTCGTCGCCGATCACCCCGGCCATCGTCTCGCCGCGGTACATCCGCACCGGCTTGTCGAACTGACCCCAGACCGTGCCGGTGGTGTGGCGCATGTAGTTGCGCCCGACCTGGCCGGACGAGTTCGCCAGCCCGTCGGGGAACTGGGTGGACGCCGAGAGCAGCAGCAGCCGCGCGGACTCGATCGAGTTGCCGGCCACGCAGACGACGGCGGCGCGTTGCCGGCGCAGGGTGCCGTCGCGGTCGGTGTAGAGCACCCCGGTGGCCCGGCCGGTGGTGTCGTGCAGGATCTGCGCGACGTGGCTGTCCGGGCGCAGGTCCAGGTTGCCGGTGGCCTCGGCCTTGGGCAGCTCGGCGACCAGCGTGGACCACTTCGAGCCGTGCTTGTCGCCCTGGAAGTTGAAGCCGTCCTGGATCGAGGCGGGGCGGCCGTCGTAGGGCTCGGCGTTGGTGGCGTACGGGCCGGTGGCGTAGTTCCGGTAGCCCAGCTTCTCCGCGCCGTTCGCGAAGACCTTGTAGTTGTTGTTCGCCGGCAGCGGGGGGCGGCCGTGCCGGTGCGTGACGCCCATCTTGATCTCGGCCCGGTCGTAGTAGGGCTCGAGCTCGGACAGCGTGATCGGCCAGTCGAGCAGGCTGGTCCCGTCGACGGTGCCGTAGGCGGTGCGGGCGGCGAGCTCGTGCGGCTTGAACCGCGGGCAGGCCCCGGCCCAGTGCGTCGTGGTGCCACCGACGGCCTTGACGATCCAGGTCGGCAGGTCCGGGAAGTCCCGTGCGATCGCCCAGCTCCCCGACGTCGTCCGGGGGTCGGTCCAGGCCATCTGGCCGAAGGCCTTCCACTCGTCGTTGTGGTAGTCCTCCCCGGTCAGGTGCGGGCCGGCTTCGAGCACCACGGTCTTGAAGCCACGCCGGCACAGCTCGTGGGCCAGCGTCCCGCCGCCGGCACCGGAGCCGACGACGACCACCACGTCGGAGTCGTCGTAGTCGAAGCGGGTCATGCCGAGGCCTCCTCGTAGCTCTCGATGCGCGGGTCGGGCAGCCAGTCCAGGTCGTCGAACCCGCGGTTGATGTAGCCGCCCTTGTCGTAGGACGCGCCCTCGTACCCGAGGACGTCCCAGACCTCGTGGTCGTCGTAGAGCGCGACGACGGCGACGTCGAGAATCCCGGCGAAGAACGGGGTGTCGGCGATCCCGCGCAGCACGACCGCCGCCGTCTCGCCGTCCAGCTCCGAGAACGGGACCCCGCGCTGCTGGTCCAGATCGGACAGACCCTGGACCAGCAGTGCCTGCAACCGGGGTTGGGTGGCGGCCGCGTCGATCACCGCCTGCGCGGTCCGCTCGTACGGACCGGCCGGGAACGTGCTGTGCGGGAACGCCGCACGCAAGAGGTCGACCAGCGTTCCGCGCTGGGTGTCGGACAGAAGGGTACTCACCGATGAATTCCTTTCTCGATCGTTTCCGGGCAGCATTCACCGCGGAAGGAACTGGCGAGGAGCGGATCCGGAGTTCGCGGATCAGGCGGTGTCGGCCTGCCCCCGGATCCCGTACACCTCGATCCGGCGGTACAGGGTGGCCCGGCTGATCCCCAGCCGGGCCGCGGCCTGCCCCATCGTCGTCCCCGGCTCGGCGAGGCAGCGCACGATCTCGTCGCGCTCGACCATCTCGATGCGTGACAGGACCCGGCGCGGCGCGCCGCAGGACACCTCGGTCGGCAGGTGCCGGGCGTCGATCACGTCGCTGCGGGCCGCGGCGCCGTCCACGACCGTCCGCAGCTGCTCGACGTTGCCCGGCCAGTGGTACGCCGTCAGGCAGCGCCGCGCCGCGGCGGTGAACCGGACCTCACGGTGCCGGCGCCTCGCGGCGAACGCCGTGGCCAGCGGCATGACGTCCTCGCAGCGGTGCCGCAGCGGGGGGCAGCTCGACGTAGGTGTCGACCAGGGGTCGCAGCGGCGTCGGGACACCGCCCGGGCTCCGCACGGTGAGCGCGAGTCCCGGGCGCCGGTCCGGCGCCCCGGCCACCGACCGCACCTGGTCGAACACGCCACCCAGCTCGGAGGCGACCCACGACGTCAGCTCGTCGACCCGGCCGACGACGACGCTGGTGGCGTCCCGGCCGAGCTCCGGCCGCCAGAGATCCAGCCACGCGGGGGTGTCCTGGACGGTCGGCGGCCGGGTCACCAGGACCCGGTCGTGCGGGTGGGTCCGGGACAGCGCGTCGGTCAGCAACGTCGTGCGCCCGGCACCCTCCTCGCCGACGACCGCGACCACCCGGCCCTCGTCCAGCGCCGCCTCGACCTCGGCGGACGCCGTGCGCCACTGTGACGAGCGCGGGGCCACCGTGGCCGCAGGCGCCCGGAGATGGACCCGGAACACCTGCCCGTGCGCGGCCGGCCGCGGCGCGCGCCCCCGGTGCCGCGCCAGCATCAGCGTCGACGTGCTGCCCGCCGCGCTCTGCGCGAGCGCCAGGAGGAGCTTGTCCGACTGCTGCGCCCAGGTCGTCAGGTTCACGGTGCCGGCCAGCTCGCCGCTCACCGGGTCCAGCACCGGCGCGGCGGCACACGTGTAGCCCCACAGCCCGGTACAGAAGTGCTGGTCGGCACGGACCAGCGAGGGTGCCCGGTCGGCCACCGCCAGCCCCAGCCCGGTCGTGCCGGTCTCCTGCTCGCCGTAGTCGAAGCCGGGCGCGAGGTAGACCGCGTCCAGGGCGGAGAGCAGCGACCGCTCGTGGCAGAGCCGGTTGAGCACGACGCCCTCGGGGTCGGTCAGCATCAGGCTGATCGGCTCGTTCGCCAGCGTCTCCTGCAGCCCGCCGAGGACCTCCACCCCGCACCGGTAGAACAGCGACTCGTCGTCGACCGCTCCGCAGAACGACGGTGCGACCTCGTCCAGCGACGCGCCGAACGCGGCACTGCGCTGCCACGACGCGGCGATCCGGTCCGGCACCTCGAGACCGGATCCCACTCCCGTCGTCCGTGCGATCTGCTCCCGTTCCGAGAGCCCGGCCGAGCTGTTCATACCCTCGAACCTCCGAGGCCTCGTTGCGCTCTTCAGGTCCGTGGACTGTGACACACACGACCCCACCGGGGGCACCGCTCGCCGTCTCAGCCTGAGACAAGATCCACTTCGGTGGTCCGGTCAGCCGCGGCCCGCCTCGGCGAGCTGCGGGATGCGCCCGCCGGCGAGGACGGCGTCGACCTGGTTCGGCGACAGGCTGTGCCGCAGCCGGAACTCGGTGCCGTCGTCGTCGGTCGCCGTGATCCCGTCGGTGTCCGGCAGCCCGCGCAGTCCACGGAAGTGCAGGACGGTCCCGCCGGAGATCCGGTCCAGGTCGTCCGGATCGGTGAACTCGAGAGCGAGGATCCCGAAGTTGGCCAGGTTCTGCCAGTGGATGCGCGCATAGGACCGGGCGATCACGACGGCGAGGCCGAGGTGGCGGGGCGTGATGGCGGCGTGCTCGCGCGACGAGCCCTGCCCGTAGTTTGCCCCGGCCACGACGGCGTGCGGGCCGGTCTCCCGGGCCCGCGCGGGGTAGTCGGCGTCGATCCGGGTGAACGTGAACTCCGCCAGCTCCGGGATGTTGGAGCGGTACGGCAGCGCCTTGGCCCCGGCCGGGGAGATCTCGTCGGTCGAGACGTTGTCGCCCATCGTGAGCAGCACCGGCAGGTCGAGCGAGTCGGGCAGCGGCGGGAAGTCGGGCAGCCCCGAGATGTTGGGGCCGCGCACGAGCTCCTGCTGCTGCGCCTCCTCGGCGGGCGGGGGCGCCACCAGCATGTCGGTGTTGATCGAGGCCTCGGCGGGCAGCTCCGGTGTCGGATCGTCCAGGCCGAGCTTCTCGGCGAGCTCCCGCGGGTCGGTGACGACGCCGGTGAGGGCGGCCGCCGCGGCCGTCTCCGGCGAGCACAGCCACACCGCGTCCTCCGGCGTCCCGGACCGGCCCGGGAAGTTGCGCGGGAAGGTCCGCAGCGAGTTGTGCCCGGCCGCCGGGGCCTGCCCCATCCCGATGCAGCCCATGCAGCCGGCCTGGTGGATCCGGGCGCCCGCGGCGATCAGGTCGAACGTGGCACCCATCTTCGTCAGGTCGGAGAAGATCTCCCGCGACGACGGGTTGACGTCGAAGCTCACCGCGTCGTTCGTCTGCCGACCGCGCACCATCTGCGCGGCCACGGCGAAGTCCCGCAACCCCGGGTTGGCCGACGAGCCGATCACGACCTGCCCGACCGGTTCGCCGGCGACCTCCCGGACCGGCACCACGTTGTCCGGCGCCGACGGCTTCGCGATCAACGGTTCGAGCGTGGACAGGTCGATCTCGTCGGTGACGTCGTACTCGGCACCGTCCTCCGCGCGCATCGCGCGGTGGTCGTCGGCGCGACCCTCCGCGCGCAGGAACTCCTCGACGCGCTCGTCGGCCGGGAAGACGCTGGTGGTGGCGCCCAGCTCGGCGCCCATGTTGGCGATCACGTGCCGGTCCATCGCGCTCAGCCCGGCCAGCCCGGGACCGTGGTACTCGATCACCCGGTTGACCCCGCCGCTGACGCCGTGCCGGCGCAGCATCTCCAGGATCACGTCCTTCGCCGACACCCACGGTGGCAGCTCGCCGGTCAGCCGCACGCCCCAGACCTGCGGCATCCGGATCCGCAGCGGCTCGCCGGCGATCGCGAACGCGACCTCCAGGCCACCGACGCCGATCGCCAGCATCCCGAGCGAGCCGGCCGCGCACGTGTGCGAGTCCGAACCGACCATCGTGCGGCCGGGCTTGCCGAAGCGCTGCATGTGTGTGGGGTGCGAGACGCCGTTGCCCGGTTTGGAGAACCAGAGCCCGAACCGCCGCGCCGCCGTCCGGAGGAACTCATGGTCCTCGGCGTTGCGCTCGTCGGCCTGCAGCAGGTTGTGGTCGACGTACTGGACGCTGACCTCGGTCCGGGCCCGTTCCAGCCCGATGGCCTCCAGCTCCTGCATCACCAGCGTGCCGGTCGCGTCCTGGGTCAGGGTCTGGTCGATCCGCAGCGCGATCTCCTGTCCCGGAACGGGATCGCCGGACACGAGGTGCTCGTCGATCAGCTGGTGGGTCAGCGTCCGGGGCATCGGGACCTCCATGGTGTAACGGTGCGGCACGTCGCCCGACGGGTTCCCCGCTCCCGCCGGTTCCACGCACGGCTCCGCGCGACGCCGGTCCGGAACCCGTTGCCCGACGACCGGTCCAGCCGGTTGGCTCACCGGCATGACCGAGACGCGCGTCCTTCGCGGACTGGGTGCGCGAGGCGAACGCCGGGCGCGCCCTGTGGTTCGTCGCCGACGACGACGAGCTGGTGGCCCGACCGGAGCCGTGCCCGTCGGGGCAGGTCAGCCGGGGAGGCCCAGAGGCAAGCCGGTGATCGAATCCACAGAACGCACGTCAGGGGGCGGGCGCCGAGTGCGGCCCGACCAGCATCACCGGGGCCTCGGCGTGCTGGATCAGCGCCAGTCCGGTGGAGCCGAGCAACAGCCCGGTGAAGCCGCCGCGCCCCCGGGTCGCGACGACAACCCCGCGCGCCCCGGCACTGGCCTCGACCAGCGCGCGGGCCGGATCGGCCCGCCCGATCCGGCGGGTGACGGCGACGTCCGGGTAGCGCTGCGACCAGCCGGCCAGCCGCTCGGCCAGTGCCCGCTCCTCGGCGTCACGCATGGTCTCCCATGGCGAGGCGGCGAACAGCGTGCCGAGGTGCGCGCGCTGGGTGTCGGCATCGCTCCACACATGCACCGCGACCAGCGGCGCGTCGTGCCGGGACGCCGCCGCGAACGCGTGCGCGAGCGCGGTGTCCGACAGCGGCCCGCCGTCCACTCCGACGACGATCGGCCCGTCGGCCGCGACCGCGCCCCGCACCACGACGACCGGGCACCCGGCGTGCGAGGCGACGGCCAGGCTGACCGAGCCGAGCGCGGTGCCCAGCGCGCCCCGGCCGGCCGAGCCGATCACCACCAGCAGCGCGTCACCGGACTCCGTGACCAGCGCGGGTGCCGGGGCCTCCCGGTCCCGGCGGACGTCGATCGCGATCTCCGGGGCGGCCTCGGCTGCGGCGGAGCGGGCCCGGTCCAGGATCTCGGCGGACTCGTCGCGCATCGTCGCCTCGACGTCCTCGAGCAGCGACGCGATGGCGGCGTCGGTGTAGAGCCCGGCGACGTCGAACGCGTGCACCAGGAGCAGGTCCGCTCCCCGGCCCGCGGCCTCGCGCGCGGCCCAGCGGGCGGCGTCCAGGGCCGGCTCCGACCCGTCCACCCCGGCGACGATCTTCCCGGCAGTCATCGTTCCGCTCCTCCCGGCCGGTACGGCGTCGCCGGCCACCGCCCTCCACTGTGCACCCGAAGCGCGGACGGGGGCACCCGGAACGCGGCCCCTGCGGGCCGGGACGGGCACCCGGGGCCCGCACGGCGATCGCTACGGTGATCCCGTCGACGGAGTGTTCTCCGCGGCCCGTGGCGACAGGGAGGTCCCATGCACGCACCGAGCGTTCTCGTCGTCGGCGCCGGGTTCGGCGGCATCGCCGCCGCCATCGAACTGCGCGCGCACGGCATCCGGGACGTCACGATCGTCGACGCCGCCTCCGGCCTCGGCGGGACCTGGCTGCACAACACCTATCCGGGCGCGGCCTGCGACGTCCCGAGTCACCTGTACTCGTTCTCGTTCGCCCAGCGCGCGGACTGGTCCCAGCTGTGCTCACCGCAGTCGGAGATCCTGGAGTACCTGCAGGGCGTGGCGAAGGAGTTCGGCGTCGCCGACCTGGTGGAGCCGAACACCCGGATCGTCTCCGCCGAGCGGCCCCGCGCCGACGGTCCGTGGACGGTCACCGCCGAGGACGGCCGCACCTGGCACCCGGACGTGCTGATCGTGGCCACCGGCCAGCTCAACCGGCCGATCACCCCGAACATCCCGGGGATCGACACGTTCGCCGGGCACGCGTTCCACTCCGCGCGCTGGGACCACGACCACGACCTGCGCGGACGCCGGGTCGCGGTGATCGGCACCGGGGCGAGCGCCGTGCAGTTCGTCCCGGAGATCGCCCCCGAGGTGGGGCACATGAGCGTGTTCCAGCGCTCCGGCAACTGGTTCCTGCCCCGCCGCAACCGGAGGTTCCCGGCCTGGTGGCGGGCCGCGGTCCGGCACGTCCCGGGGCTGCAGCGCTGGCGCCGGACGTTCATCACCGAGTACTGCGAGTCGCTGACGCTGATGATCCGCCACCCTGCGACCTGGGGCCGGATCGGACGGCTGTACTCGACGATCTTCATGCGGCTGCAGCTGCGCGACCCCGAGGTGCGGCGCAAGGCCTGGCCGGACTACACGTTCGGCTGCAAGCGGATCCTGTTCAGCTCGCACTGGCTGCCTGCGCTGCAGCGGGACAACGTCGAGCTGGTCACCGACGCGGTCACCGCGATCGAGCCGTCCGGCATCCGGACCGCCGAGGGCCGGCTGCACGAGGTCGACACCATCATCTGGGGCACCGGCTTCGCGGCGACCGACTTCATGTTCCCGATGGAGATCACCGGCCCGGGCGGCCGGTCGCTGGCCGACGAGTGGTCCGACGGTGCGCACGCCTACCTGGGCATGACGGTCCCCGGCTTCCCGTCGCTGTTCGTGCTCTACGGCCCGAACACCAACACCTCCGGCGGCTCGATCATCCGCTACCTGGAGTCCCAGGTCCGCTACGTCCGCCAGGCGATCCAGGAGGGACGCCGGCGGGCCGCGGCCGGGATCGAGGTCCGGCGCGACGTCGAGCAGGCCTACGATGCCGAGGTGCAGGCCCGCTTCCCCGGCACCGCCTGGACGCGCTGCGACTCCTGGTACCGCGACGGGAGCGGCCGCATCGTCACCAACTGGCCCGGCTACATGCGCGACTACGACGCCCGCACCGAACGGCTCGACGCCGAGGACTACGTGTTCCACGGCTGAGTGACCGGTCCGCGCCGCGCCCCGTGGCGGCGGGGCGCGGCGCGGCGGTCACCGTCGGCCGGGACTCCGGCCGGCGGCGCTGCGGGCCTCAGTCGCAGCTGGTCGGGTTCCCCTTGTTCTGGGCGTTGCCGGTGCCCAGGATCCCCAGCACGTTGCCCAGCGCCGCATTGACACCGGGGCAGACGTTGGCGTTGTTGAGCACGTTGACGTCGTCGAGGTTGACCAGTCCCGCCTGGTCACCGCGGGTGTTGCCGACGTCCTGCACGAACGAGTCGCCGTCGTCGTCGTCCTGCGGAGCGGACCCCGCCATGGCGATCGGGCTGAACGCGACCATGGTCGCGACGACGGCGGCGCCTGTGACCGCGAGCTTCCTGCGCATGACTTCTCCCCGAACGTGACCGGTGGGACGAGCGGGTGCGATGGGACTGTCCGAGTCCCCTGTGCACCACCGGGACGGCTGTGCGTCACGGCAAGCGGAACGTAGGCAGCCGGTCACGGGCGGGGATACGCCGCCCACCCGGCCGGGTGAGATCGTCACCGGGGGTGCCACACAGCGGGTTCGGGAGTCCCCTCGGCGAACTTCCCCAGGAGACCCGACACGGACGGTTCCGGACCCCGGACCGGCGGTCGCGGTCGGTGATCGCACGGGTGCGGCCCGGTGGTCCGCGGGACCACCCGCAGGGGTGACCACGCGTCGGCGTGTCGTGACCGGTCCGTGTCGGCGTGTCGGTCGAGGCGGCCGGCGGCCCGGATCAGCAGATGATCGACTACGTCCGGGCGGCGCAGGACACTCAGGACGCCGAGTAGCCGGTGTGGACGCGGCGGGCGGTCGTCGTTCCTCGGGGACCGCCCGCCTCAGGCCGCGAGCGCGCGGCTACGCGCGACGACGTCGAGGTGGCGGCGGCTCTCCGCGGACAGCTCACGATCCAGGACGAGCCGCTCGTGCACCCGGTTGACGACGTCGTCCCCCACCTGCCAGGCGCGAGCCACCTCGATGAGCTGGTCGGTCTCGACGCTGGTGACCTCGCCGTCGTCCAGCGCGCGGGCGACGGCCTCGGCGTACGCGGTACTCGCCGCGTCCGGCCAGGTGCCCTCCGCGACCCGCGGCCGGAGGACCGGACCGGAGCGGTGCAGCACCCGCCCGGTCGCCGGAACCGGGCACCACTCATCGGGAAGCGCCGCCGGGCGGACGCCGAGCTCCACCGGATCGACGGACCCGGCCGCGGCGAGTTGCGCCGCCAGCAGCCCACACCAGGAGAGCTCGGGCGCGAAACGATCTCCACCCGTCACGTTCAGTGCTCCCCTTCCCGAGCAGCAGCCTCGCCGCACGCCTATCTGAGAGGGTGTCAGACCTGCACGGTTGCCTCGGTGTCGGCCCCGCTCACCCCGGCCGCGTCCAGCAGCGCCGGCAGCACCGGGTTCGCCGCCGCCCGCTTCCAGGCCAGTGCCAGCGGCACCACCGGCGGGTCGGTCATCTCGACCAGCACCACCCCGGGTGTACCCAGGTCCGCGGTCGCCTCCAGCGCCAGCCCCACCCCGACACCGGCCCCGACCAGCGAGAGCAGGGTGTGCGTGTCCGGGGCCTCCTGCTCGGTGCGCGGGGTGAACCCGGCCCGCAGGCAGGCCGCGTCGACGGCGGTGCGCATCAGCGCCATCCGCGCCGACGGGTAGGCGACGAACGGGTCGTGGGCCAGCTCGGCCAGGTCGATCCGGTCCCGGCCGGCCAGCGGGTGCTCCTCGGGCAGCGCGGCCATCAGCTGCTGGCGGGCGAGCTCGTGCACGACCAGGCCGTCGTCGTCGACCGGGGTGCGGATCAGCGCGGCGTCCACTCTGTCCTCCCGCAGGTCCTCGGCCAGCTCCCCGGAGAACCGCCCGGTGACCAGGGCGAGCCGGGCCTGCGGGTGCCGGCTGCGGAACCGGCGTGAGGTCGCGTAGAGCCAGCGGTTGGAGCTGGGTCCGGCGAACCCGAGCCGCACCGTGCCCGACCCGCCCGCGGCCGCCTGCCGGGCCTCGACGACGGCCTCGTCCGCGGCGGCCAGCGCCCGGCGGGCCCGGGACAGGAACGCCTCGCCGGCCGCGGTCAGCGCGACCGAGCGCGTGTGCCGGGCGAACAGCTCCGCGCCGACCTCGCGTTCGAGGCGGCGGATCTGCTGGGACAGCGGCGGCCCGGAGACCCGCAGCCGGGCCGCCGCCCGTCCGAAGTGCAGCTCCTCGGCGACGGCGACGAACGACTCCATCTGGCGCAGTTCCACCCGCCCACCATGTCGGTTTGGCGACATGGTTGGAAGCCAGATCGTCGTACCGACGACCGAATGAGGCTCTACCGTTGCGGCGCGACAGTCACGGGCGGCAACGCGCCGGGCCGGGCCGTCGCTCCCTGGACGCGACCGTGCGAAGGAGCACGTCATGAGCCCTGCGGCCGGCCCCGCGCCGAGCACTCCCGCGATGCGCCGGAAAGCCGGCATCGCCTCGTTCGTCGGGACCACCATCGAGTGGTACGACTTCTACATCTACGGCACCGCCGCGGCGCTGGTGCTCGGGCCGCTGTTCTTCCCGAACGCCTCCCCCGCCGCGGGGGTGCTCGCGTCGTTCGCGACATTCTGGGTCGGCTTCCTCGCCCGCCCGATCGGCGGCATCGTGTTCGGCCATCTCGGCGACCGGCTCGGCCGCAAGACCGCGCTGGTCGCGACGCTGCTGCTGATGGGCGTCTCCACGCTCGCGGTCGGCCTGCTGCCGACCTACTCCTCCATCGGCGTGCTCGCCCCGGTACTGCTGGTCGCGGCCCGGCTGGTGCAGGGCCTGGCCGTCGGCGGGGAGTGGGGCGGCGCGGTGCTGATCGCCTCCGAGCACGCGTCGAAGAGCAAGCGGATCCTCTACGGCGCGTTCGCCCAGCAGGGAAGCCCGGCCGGGCAGATGCTGGCCACCGGCTCGTTCGCGCTCATCGCGCTGCTGCCCGAGCAGGACTTCCTGTCCTGGGGCTGGCGGGTGCCGTTCCTGGTGTCGGCGGCGCTGGTCGTCGTCGGGCTGGTCATCCGGCTGCGGATCGAGGAGAGCCCGCAGCTGGACCGGCTGCGCTCCTCCGGGCGCACCGCGCGGTTCCCGCTCGGCGAGCTGTTCCGCGAGGCCAAGGGCATGGTGCTGCTCTCGATCGCGGCGTGCGCGCTGGTCGCCGCGGCCGCCTACTTCAAGAACACCTTCGCGCTGTCCTGGGCCACCAACGAGCTCGGCTTCGACCGCGGCACGTTCCTCAACGTCATCCTGATCAGCTCGTTCGTGCAGTTCTGCACCCAGCCACTCGGCGCGTTCATGGCCACCTGGTGGAACCCCCGCAAGGTGGTCACCACCCTGCTGATCTTCGAGATCCCACTGTTCCCGCTGATGTTCGCGCTGATCTCCACCGGGGACTTCGGGCTGGCCGCGCTGGGGATGGCGCTGGCCACGCTGCCGCACACCATGTACTACGCGATCCTGGCCGGGATGCTGGCCGAGGCGTTCCCGGCGCGGATGCGCTACACCGCGATCTCGCTGTCCTACGCGCTGGCCGGGACGCTGTTCGGTGGCACCGCACCGCTGATCGGGCAGGCGCTGCTCGCCGCGACCGGATCGATCGTGCCGGTCGTCGCCTACTCGGTCGTGATCGTGCTGCTCACCCTGTTCGCCGCCCGGATCATCCTGGCCCGTGGCGCCGTGCCCGACGACACTGATCCCGGGGCCACCGATCCGGACGCCACCGAGCCCGCCACCGCCGTCGAGAGGACACCGTGACCACCCGCTTCCCGGAACCCGCCGTCCCGGCCGGATCGACGCCGCTGGCCGCCCGGCTGCGCGAGCTGGTGGCCGCGGCCCCGGGCGCGCCGGCGGTCTCGGACGGCGACACCGTCCTGACCCGGGCCGAGCTCGACGCCCGCACCAACCGGCTGGCCCGGGCGTTCGCCGCACGCGGGGTGGTCCGGGGCGACCTGGTGTCGATCGCGCTGCCGAACGTCGTCGCGCACGTGGAGTGCTCGGTCGCGGCGTGGAAGCTGGGCGCGGTCCCGCAGCCGCTGTCGGCTCGGCTCCCCCCGTCGGAGAAGGACGCGGTGCTGTCCGTCGCCGCGCCCGCGCTGATCGTCGACGAGCCGGTCGACGCCTCCGGGCACGACGACGCCCCGCTGCCGGACGTGGTCGGACCGTCCTGGAAGGCACCCACCTCGGGCGGCAGCACCGGGCGGCCGAAGGTCATCGTCGCCGGGCAGGCCGCGTGCGTCGAGCAGGCGCTGGGCCGGGTGGACGGCCTGCGGATCGACCGGGACGGCGTGTTCCTGTGCACCGCCCCGCTGCACCACAACGCGCCGTACATGTTCTCGCTGATGGCGTTGCTGCAGGGCCACCACGTGGTGCTGATGCAGCGCTTCGACGCCGCCCGCACCCTGGAACTCGTCGGTGCGCACGGCGTGACCTGGCTCTACGTCGTCCCGACGATGATGAGCCGGATGCTGCGCCTGCCGCCTGACCACTGGACGGACGCCGAGCTCGGGAGCCTGCGCACGGTGCTGCACGTCGGCGCACCGTGCCCGCCCGAGGTCAAGCGCGGCTTCATGGACCGGGTCGGGCCGGAGACGGTGCTCGAGCTGTACTCGGGCACCGAGTCGCAGGCCGGCACGGTGATCGACGGCCGGGAGTGGCTCGCGCACCCCGGCTCGGTCGGCCGGGTCGTCCGCGGTGCGATGAAGGTCTGCGACGCCGAGGGCGCCGAGCTGCCGCCCGGCGAGATCGGCGAGATCTGGATGCGTTCCGAGGGGATGCCGACCTACCACTACCTCGGCGCCGTCGCGCACGCCCGGGACGGCTGGGAGTCGCTGGGCGACATGGGTTCGTTCGACGCCGACGGCTACCTGTACCTGGCCGACCGCCGCTCGGACATGATCCTGGTCGGCGGGGCCAACGTGTACCCGGCCGAGGTGGAGGCGGCACTGGCCGCGCACCCGGAGGTGACCGACGCCGTCGTCGTCGGGGTGCCCGACGACGACTACGGCCGGACCGTGCACGCGATCGTCGCGCCCGCGCCGGGGGCCGGCCCCGGGCTGGCGGACCGGCTGCGCGAGCACGTCGGGGCGCGGCTCAGCCCGTACAAGACCCCGCGCAGCTACGAGCTCGTCGACCACCCCCTGCGCGACGACGCCGGCAAGGTCCGGCGCTCCGAACTCGCTGAGGCCCGCGCCGGGAGGCGGTGATCACCGATCCGGCGGTCCACCCGGCCACCGGCGGTGACCGCATCGACCACCGGATCGGTGATCATGGCTCGCCCGATGCGACACCGCGCGCGAGGATGGGTCCATGACCGATCTCCTGGAGCGACTGCGTGGCGTGCAGGTGTCCTCGCTGTGCGACGCGGACAAGACCCTGCCGGTGGTCGACCCGCTGATCCGGGCGATGCTGCCGGACGTGGCGATGGCCGGCCCGGCCGTCACCGTGAGCTGCATCGACGACCACCTGCCGATGTTCGCGGCGCTGCGCGTGGCCGCCCCGGGCTCGGTGCTGGTGGTGGCCGGTGCGGGCGGGCAGCGCGCCGTCTCCGGCGACCTGTTCGCGACCGAGGCGCACCGGCGCGGGCTGGCCGGGATCGTCGTCGACGGGCTGGTGCGCGACGTGCGCGGGATCCGCGAGACCGGGCTCCCGGTGTTCGCCCGCGGCACCTGCCCGGCGTCCGGAACGGTGCGGGACCCGGGCACCGTGGACGAGCCGGTGTCGTTCGGCGGGCTGGTGGTCGCGCCCGGCGACATCGTCTGCGGCGACGACGACGGCCTGCTGATCGCGCCCCCGGACCGGCTCGCCGAGATCGTCGGGAAGGCCGAGGAGGTCGAGCGGGCGGAGCGGGCGCTGGTCGCGGCGATGCGCGACGGCGCCGAGCTGCACGGGCTGACCACTGTGGACGAGCACGTGGCGGCACTGCACCGCGACGAGGACAGCGCCCTGGGCTTCCGGGTCTAGGACCGCCTCAGGCCGCGGTCTCCCAGGTCCACTCCTCGGCCATCGGACCGGCGCAGTCCGGGCACGGGACCTCGACCCCGGCGGTCTCACCCGCCGGCAGCTCCGCCTCGGCGCCGCAACCGGCGCACCGGCACCAGGACACCTCGCGTACGTACATGTGTTCGAGGGTGAACCACACGCGTGTAGTTCGCAACCGCGGCGGCGGTACGCTAGACGTCGTCGATCAGGTCGGCCACCGACGGCACCACCCGGGTCGGGCGGAACGGGAACCGATCGATCTCCGACGAGTGCGTGATGCCGGTCAGCACCAGCACCGTCCGCATCCCGGCCTCCAGCCCGGCCAGGATGTCGGTGTCCATCCGGTCCCCGACCATCAGCGTGGACTCGGAGTGCGCGCCCAGCCGGTTCAGCGCCGCCCGCATCATCAGCGGGTTCGGCTTGCCGATGAAGTAGGGGTCCACCCGGGTCGCCTTGGAGATCATCGCGGCGACCGAGCCGGTGGCCGGGAGCAGCCCCTCCGGCGACGGCCCGGTGGCGTCCGGGTTGGTGGCGACGAACCGGGAGCCGTTCTCGATCAGTCGGATCGCGGTGGTGATCGAGGAGAAGCTGTAGGTGCGGGTCTCGCCCAGCACCACGTAGTCCGGGCTCGCGTCGGTGATCACGTAGCCGACGTCGTGCAGCGCGGTGGTCAGCCCCGCCTCGCCGATCACGTAGGCGCTGCCGCCCGGGCGCTGCTCGTTCAGGAACGTCGCGGTGGCCAGCGCCGAGGTCCAGATCGACTCCTCCGGAACGTCCAGCCCGGTTGCCTGCAGCCGGTATCGCAGGTCGCGTGGCGTGTGGATGCTGTTGTTGGTCAGCACCAGGAACGGGATGTCCTTCTGCCGCAACCGGGACAGCAGCTGGTCGGCACCGGGCACCAGGCTGCCCTCGCGGACCAGGACGCCGTCCATGTCGGTCATCCAGCACTCGATCGGCTTCTGCTCCACCACGACGGCACCCTATCCCCCGCCCCACCCCGAGTTACGGCTCCACGACGCCGGGGGTGGGGGGTTGGCAGGTGGGGCAGTGGAAGAGGTTGCGGTTCTGGTGCGCGGAGTGCTCGATCGGGGTGCCGCAGACCAGGCAGGGCAGGCCGGCGCGGCGGTAGACGTAGACCTCGCCGCCGTGCCGGTCGCGCCGGCCGGGCTCACCGCGCCGGCGCGGGTCGTGCTCCGGGCGCACGGTGTCGATCCGGCCCAGCCGCACGCCGGCGCGCATCAGCGCGACCAGGTCCGGCCACATCGCGTCCCAGACGTCCCGGTCCAGGTCCCGGCCGGGCAGCAGCGGGTCCAGGCCGTGCCGGAACAGCAGCTCGGCCCGGTAGACGTTGCCCACCCCCGCGACGAGGGTCTGGTCCATCAGCAGCGTCGCGAGTGGGGAGCGGGACCGCGAGATCCGCGCCCAGGCGTGCTCGGGATCGCTGTCGCGGCGCAGCGGGTCGGCGCCGAGGCGCGCCCGCACCGCCCGCGCCTCGGCCGGGGTGATCAGCTCGCACGCGGTGGGCCCGCGCAGGTCGGCGTAGTGAGTCTCGCCGACCAGCCGCATCCGCAGCTGCCCGACCGGTTCCGGCGCGGGCAGCGCGGCCTCGACGAACGTGCCGTACAGCCCGAGGTGCACGTGCACCACCCGGTCCCGGCCGTAGGAGTGGAACAGGTGCTTGCCGTGCGCCTCGGCGCGGGTGAGCACCGCGCCGTCCAGCAGCGCCGCGGACTCGGCGAACCGGCCCTGCGGGCTGGACACCGCGACCGGCCGGCGGGCGAACAGCCGCTGGTGCAGCCGGGCCAGCCGGTGCAGCGTGTGCCCCTCCGGCATCAGCGCACGGGGCTCGCCACCCGGCCGCCGCTGCTCACGAGGGCAGCTCGACGTCGCCCGTGCGCTCGAAGCCGGCGAGCTGGTCGATCCGCCGCTGGTGCCGCTCGTCGCCGGAGAACCCGGTGCCCAGGAACGCCTCGACGATCACCAGGATCTCCTCGTAGGAGTGCTGGCGGGCGCCGATGCCGACGACCTGGGCGTCGTTGTGCTGGCGGGCGAGCTTCGCCGTCTGCTCGCTCCAGGCCAGCGCCGCCCGGATACCCGGCACCTTGTTCGCGGCGATCTGCTCGCCGTTGCCCGACCCGCCGATCACGATGCCCAGCGCGCCGGCGTCCTCGGCAACCCGGCGGGCCGTCTCGATGCACCAGGCCGGGTAGTCGTCCTGCGGGTCGTACGTCGGCGCCCCGACGTCGACGACCTCGCGGCCCTGACCGGCGAGGTGCTCGACGAGCTTGGCCTTCAACTCGAATCCGGCGTGGTCACTGCCCAGGTAGACGCGCACGGGGCAGGATCCTCCCATGCGGATCGGCGGGGTGGACGGGGTCCCCGGTGGCTGGGCGGTGTGTCTGCTGGAGGGGACCCGCGTGCGCTGGTCGGTGCTGCCGGACGCGGCCGCGGTGCTGGCGGCGACGGCCGGCTGCGACGCCGTCGGGGTGGACATCCCGCTGGTCCTGCCGGTCGGCGGCGGGCGCCGGAGCGCCGAGGTCGAGGCGTCGGCCCGGCTCGGGCGGGCCCGGTCGTCGCTGTTCCCGACGCCGCCCGCCGAGGTGCTCGCGGCCGGCAGCTACTCGGAGGCGTGCGCGGCCGCGCAGCGGGTGACCGGGAGGAAGATCAGCCTGCAGGCCTGGCACATCACACCGAAGATCCGCGAGTTCCAGCAGGTCACGCTGCCCACCGGTGGGTCAAGTCCTGTGGCGTGGTGTGTGACGGCTGACGCGTGATCGTTCTGGTTCAGGCGCCCAGCGCCGGGATGCTCGGGGCCGAGATGGCCTCCTCAGCGGTTGTGTCGGGGTCGGTGGCGGCGCGGGCTCGGGCGAGGACCTCAAGGCCGAGGTAG